>CAZNLF010000310.1:0-3235 GCA_964573595.1 uncultured Acidimicrobiaceae bacterium
TCAACTTCGGTGGGGCGTTCCGGCGGGTGGCCGACGAGGCCACCGCCTTCGGCGGATCCCGCGACACCGGCTACGTGATCAACATCTCCGCCACCACACCATCTCCGGAGGAGTTCGAGGCCGAGCGGTCGTGGGTCCGGGACTACTGGTCCGCACTACTTCCGTACACGACAGGGAGCGGAGGCTACGTGAACTTCCAGAGCGAGTACGACGAGGGCCGCGTGCGCGACTCGTACGGTGCGAAGTACGAACGACTGCAACGGATCAAGACGGCCTTCGACCCGGCCAACGTCTTCCATCTCAATTCGAACATCAAGCCGGCCTGACCGTCCGATTGGTGGCTCCACTCCATCCTCTCGGCCCATGCGGCCCATGCGGCCGGCACGACAGGGGGCCCCGCTCGATCGATGATCTTCATCGGGGTGTCGGACGGCTGGACCGACCGGGACCGGGCGACTGACTTGGCACTCGCTCCGTGCCACGGAGTGGCTGGTGACCCGTTACTCGCCCATCAGGTACTGCGGACCTGAACCCAAGGTGGCGGCCACGTCCCCGGGATTGGCCAACGAACAGGTCCTCAGGGACAGGCAACCACATCCGATGCAGGTCGACAGGCCGCTCTGCAGCGCCTGGAGGAGGGAGATGCGCTGTTCGATGCGATCCTGCCAGCCCGCGGTGAGGCGACCCCAGTCCCTGCGGGTGGGGGCACGGTCGGCGGGGAGCACGGCCAGCGCGGTGACGATCTCCTCCAGCGTCAGGCCGACCCGCTGGGCGATCCGTATGAAGGCGATCCGCCGGAGCACGTCCCGCCGGAAACGGCGCTGACCGCTCGAGCTGCGTTCGGCGTGGACCAGTCCCTGGCGCTCGTAGAAGCGAATGGCCGAGGCGGCGAGCCCGCTGCGCTCCGCCACCTCACCGATACTGAGCAGATTCTCCATCCTGTGACCTCCCGCAGCAATCTCTTGACTTAAACATTAGTTTAAGTTTTACGCTGACGGAACGGCCGCACAACGCCGCCGGAACTGGAGGTGGTTGGTATGCCGGTCGCTGTCATTACCGGAGGGTCGCGGGGATTCGGGCGGGCACTGGCCATCGGCCTGGCCGAGGACGGATGGAACCTGATCATCGACGGCCGTGACCGGGCATCGTTACAGGAGGTCGGTGACCGGCTGAGCAGTCTGGGCGCCTCCTCGACCGCGATCGCCGGCGACGTGAGCTCGCCCCACCACCGAAGCGCCCTCGTCGAATCGGCCCGGCAGTACGGCTCGTTGGATCTGCTCGTCAACAACGCCAGCACCCTCGGACCGAGCCCCTTGCCGAGGCTCGAGCACTATCCCCTCGCCGGCCTGAGGCACGTGTACGAAGTGAATGTCCTGGCCCCCCTGGCCCTGGTCCAAGAGGCGCTCCCCCAGCTCCGTCGCTCACGGGGCACGATCGTCTCGCTCTCCTCCGATGCCGCCGTCGAGGGCTATGAGGGATGGGGCGGCTACGGCTCGTCCAAGGCGGCGCTCGACCAACTCCACAACGTGATGGCCACCGAGGAACCGGCGCTGCGCATCTACCAGTTCGATCCGGGGGACATGCGGACGGGGATGCACCAGGCAGCGTTCCCGGGCCAGGACATCTCGGACCGGCCGGAACCCGAGTCGGTGGTGGCGCCCTTCCGGGCACTGCTCGAGTCGGGCGCTCCCAGTGGCCGCTACCGGGCCGATGCGTGGGTGCTGCAGCCATGACCGCGGGAACGGCGATGCCGGAGCGCTACACCTACGACCTCCCCGCGGTGCTGGAGGCGTCCGAGCCGCCCGAGGCGCGAGGACTGACCCGGGACGCCGTCCGGATGCTCGTCTCGTACCGGGGAACGGGGTCGATCGTGCCCAGTTCCTTCGTCTTCCTGCAACGGTTCCTGGATCCCGGCGATCTGCTGGTCATCAACACCTCCGGCACACTGCCCGCCGCGGTCGATGCGACGGCCGACGACGGGACGGTCCTGGTCATCCATCTCTCGACCCAGCTCGCCGGGGACAAATGGGTCGTCGAACCACGCCGGATCGTCGGGCGCACGACCGAGCGGTGGACCGGCGCACCGCCACGCCATCTCCGGCTGAAGGGCACGGCGTCGGCCACCCTCGAGGAGCCGTACGGCGAACAGGGACGGCTGTGGATCGCCACGCTCGACCTGGGACGGCGCACCCTCAGCTGGCTCGCCGCCCATGGCCGCCCCATTCGTTACGGCTACGTCGAGCACCCCTGGCCGATCGAGATGTACCAGAACGTGTACGCCACGAAGCCGGGGAGCGCTGAGATGCCGAGCGCCGGCCGGCCGTTCACGTCCGAGGCCATCACCGGGCTCGTGGCGAAGGGCATAGGGGTCGCCCCCCTGGTACTCCACACCGGTGTCGCCTCACTCGAAGCGGACGAGCTCCCCTATCCGGAGCGGATGATCGTTCCGGAGCCGACGGCCGAATGGGTGAATACCGCCCATCGCGGGGGCCATCGGGTGATCGCGGTCGGGACCACCGTCGTGCGCGCTCTGGAGACGGCAGCTCAGGACGACGGAACGGTCGGCGCCTACGACGGCTGGACCGACCTGGTGGTCTCCGCGGCCGACGGCGTGCGCGTCGTCGACGGGATGATCACCGGGTGGCACGAGCCCGCGTCGTCCCACCTGATGATGCTCGAGGCGATCGCCGGTCGCGAACTCCTCCGGGCCTCGTACGAGGCCGCCTTGACGCAAGGCTTCCGCTGGCACGAATTCGGTGACACCCACTTGATCCTGCCCTGACCGGACGGCGTCACCGTCCTCAGCCGACCCGTCCGACGCTCCGTGCCGATGGCCGGTCGCACTGGGACGGCGGTGGCCCGGACGAGGGACGATGACTTATTCTCCCGTCGAGCGTCTGCATACCCGACAGGCTAGGAAGAGTGGTCGCAGACAGCGCAACCCAGTGGCTCGAGGGAGGAGTCGTTCAATGGCAGATAACCCCGTGGTGCCGGACATGCGGCTGGAACTCGTTCCGGTCCCGGTGTCGGATGTGGACCGGGCCAAAGCGTTCTACGAGCAAGTTGGCTTCGGGAATGTGGTCGACGCCCAGGTCAGCGAGACGATGCGCGTCGTACAGCTCACCCCGCCGGGATCGAGCTGCGCGATCGTGTTCGGCACGGGGATGGGCCCGATCACCGACATGACCCCCGGCTCGGTCAAAGGTCTCCATCTCGTCGTCGATGACATCGAAGC
>CAZNLF010000311.1:0-3217 GCA_964573595.1 uncultured Acidimicrobiaceae bacterium
GTGGTGCGGATAGACGACCTTGTCACCGATGTCGAACACCGTTCCTCCTGGCGTTTCTGCTGGTCCCGGGGCTGGTTCGCTTCATCGGGACCGCGTAGGCGAAGCATGTAATGGTACACGGTGGGGGCGCCCGCCCGGACCGGGCGGATCGACGGTGGGGGCGGAAGCCACGGTTCCGACCGCCGGGGCGGGCACCCGGACGGCGGACGGAGAGGGGTCGGACTACTGGTAGCGCTCGAAGATGCTGGCCTCGGCCAGCCGGGCGAGGCCGTCCTTGACCGAGTGGGCACGCGCCTGGCCGACGCCGTCGACCTGCTCGAGCTCGCCCAGCGACGCCCGCATGATCTGCTGGAGGTTGACGAACCGGTCCACGATGCGTTCGATGATGGCGTCGGAGAACCGGGGCAGACGGTAGAGCAGCCGGTAACCGCGCGGCTCGACCCCCGACTCGGTGTCGTTGAACGCCCCGGGGAGCCCGAGGATCTCGGCCACCCGGCTGGCATCGGACAGCTCGTCCGGTGTGAGGTCCGTCAGCTGGTTGATGGCGTTGCGGACCGGCGACAGTCGGTCCGACTTGACCGGCGGCTTGGCGCAGTAGTCGCGGACCACCAGGTGGAGGGTGGCCGCGACGCTGTCGATCAGTTCGGCGGACTGGAGCCCGACCAGCCGTCCGTCCTCGCCCAGCTCGACCAGGTAGCCCTCCACCTCCCCGGCGATCCGGAGCACCATCTCCGCCGCCTGCACCACCGACACCACGTCTCCGACCGACACCGTGTCCTCGACCTCGAGGACGGAGAGCCCGTTGAGGGCCACGTCGAACCGGTTGCGGAAGTGCTGCATGGTGGCCAGCGCCTGGTCGGTGCGGTCATGGAGCCAGCCGGTGGGCTGCACGGTGTGCTTGTGGTCGTTCCGGTAGACGGCGATCACCGACATGGCCGCCGACACCGACAGGACCGGCACGTCGATGGACCGGGCCACCCGCTCGGCCGTGCGGTGCCGGGTGCCCGTCTCGGAGGTCGGGATGGTCGCCTTGGGCATCAGGTGAACGTTGGCCCGGGCGATCCGCGAGGCGTCCGGCGCCAGGATGATCGCCCCGTCCATCTTGGCCAGCTCCGACAGCCGCTGCGGACTGAACTCGGCGTCCAGCAGGAATCCCCCCGAGCAGATGGAGAGCACGCCCGGGCCGTCGCCGACCACGACCAGGCCCCCGCGCTTGGCCCGCAGGATCCGGTCCAGTCCGTCCCGGAGGGGCTTGCCCGGAGCGACCATCGCCAGGGACTCGCTGAGTGGCGAACTCTGGCGGGCATGCACAGGGGAATCGTACCCGCCGGACCAGGAGCGGGGCTCAGCCCGTCGGGCCGCACCCGAAGCACGACACCGCCTCGAGCACGGTGTCGACCCGGATCAGCTCGATCCCGGGAGGGCCCTCGGGTGTCGATGCCGGCACGACCACCCGGGCGAACCCCAGCCGAGCCGACTCCTCGAGACGCCGCGGCAGGTTGGTCACCTGGCGGATCTCACCGGCCAGCCCCACTTCGCCCACCGCGGCCAGGTCGGCGGGGAGCGCACGCCCGGTGGCGGCCGAGGCCACGGCCAGGGCGACCGCCAGGTCGGCCGCCGGCTCGGTCACCCGTATGCCGCCGGCCACCGAGGAGAACACGTCCATCGACAGGACCGGGAGCTCGGCGTGGCGGCCGAGGACGGCCAGGGTCATCACCAGCCGGCCGCTGTCCAGGCCCACGACCGACCGCTTCGGCTGGGCCTGGCCCATGGGGGTCACGAGGGCCTGGAGCTCCACCATCAGGGTGCGCCGTCCCTGGACGGCGGGGAGCACGACCCCGCCCGGCACCCCGGTCAATCGGTCCCCCAGCAGTAGCCGGCCGGGGTCGTCGACCCGGTTGAGGCCCTGGTCACCCATCTCGAACAGCCCGAGCTCGCCGGTGGGGCCGAACCGGTGCTTCACCGCCAGGAGCAGGCGGAGCGAGTGGTGGCGGTCGCCCTCGAAGCTGAGGACCGTGTCGACCATGTGCTCGAGGGCCCGGGGCCCGGCCAGCGAACCATCCTTGGTCACGTGGCCGACCAGCACCGTCGCCACCTGGCGGGACTTGGCCAGGCCGACCAGCTGGTCCGCACACTCCCGCACCTGGGTGACGCTGCCCGGCACCCCGGTGGAGCGACGCTCACCGAGCGTCGCCGGGCCGATGGCAACGGCCTGGATGGAGTCGATGACCACGAGGTCGGGTTCGGCCTCCACCACGGCGTTGATGACCGCGCCGACGTCGGTGACCGACAGGATCAACAGCCCCGGTGGGATCGGGCCCAACCGCTCGGCCCGGAGGCGCACCTGATGGGCCGACTCCTCGGCGGAGACCAGGAGCACCCGGTGCCCGGCGGCGGCCCGTGCCGCCAGCACCTGCAGCAGCAGGGTGGACTTGCCGATGCCCGGCTCACCGCCCAGGAGGGTGACCGACCCCGGGACCAGCCCACCGGAGAGCACGCGGTCGAACTCCTCCATGCCGGTGGGGACCGCCGCGGCCTCGGAGACGTCGACCGAGGCCAGGGGCACGGGCATCGAGGAGAGGTCGAGTGCGTCCACCGCCCGCACCAGGGGTCCGAGTTGGGCCTCTTCGACCAGGGTGTTCCACTCCCCGCACGTCGGGCAGCGACCCGCCCACCGGGCGGTCGTCGATCCACAGTCGATGCAGCGGTGGCGCTTCGCCGTCTTGGCCATGGGACCGATGGTAGGGACTGGCTGTGACGTCCGGTGTGATCGTCGCCGGGCCCACCGCCCGGCCGGCGGTCCCCGGACGCGGACCACCCCACCGGAGGCCCGGTGGGGTGAGGTCGCTCCGGCCCGGTCGTGCCGGCCCCGATATCAGTCTGCGGACGAGTCGGCGCCGGCCAGCTCCACCGGTGGCGGGGGCTCGACCCCTTCGATGGCGGTGAACGTCAACTGCTGCTCGCCGGCGATTAGCGGCGGGGCGCCCTTCACGTCGTAGGCCGCGGCGGCCTCCGGCGTGATCGTCTCGACGTCGACCACGATGGTCTCGCCGACCCGGAACTCCTTCCAGAGGATGCGCTCGGACAGCGGGTCCTCGACCATCTGCTGGATGGCACGGCGCAATGGCCGGGCGCCCAGTTGGGGGTCGTAGCCCTTGTCGGCCAGCAGCTGCTTGGCCGGAGGGGTGAGCACGAGGCTCAGACCCTGCAGCTCCAG
>CAZNLF010000312.1:0-3206 GCA_964573595.1 uncultured Acidimicrobiaceae bacterium
CGGTTCTTCCGGACCAACGTGCTCGGCACCCAGACGCTGGCCGAGGCCGCCCGCCGCCACGGCGTGTCGAGGTTCCACCACATCTCGACGTGCGAGGTCTACGGCGACCTCGCCCTCGACTCCGACGAGGTGTTCACCGAGTCGACCCCCTACCGTCCCCGGACCCCCTACAACGCCTCGAAGGCCGGCGCCGACCACGCGGTGCGGGCCTACGTGGAGACCTTCGGGCTCCCGGCCACCATCACCAACTGCTGCAACAACTACGGGCCCTACCAGTTCCCCGAGAAGGTCATCCCGCTCTTCACGGCCAAGGCGCTCGACGACCTGCCGCTGCCCCTCTACGCATCCACCCAGAACCGGCGGGAGTGGCTGCACGTCGACGACCACTGCCGGGCCATCGAGCTGGTCCTGCAGCACGGCATGGTCGGCGAGACCTACAACGTCGGCAGCGGGGTCGAGGCCAGCATCGAGGAGATCGCCGACGCCGTGCTCGACGCGACGGGCAAGCCCCGCAGCCTGAAGGAGATCGTCCCCGACCGCCCGAGCCACGACCGCCGGTACCTGCTCGACTCGGGGAAGATCCGCAAGGCGCTGGGATGGGAGCCGACGGTCGCCTTCGACCGGGGGCTGGCCGACACGGTGGCCTGGTACGCGGCCAACCGGAGCTGGTGGGAGCCGTTGCGCGACCGGGCGCCGGTGGTCGAGGGCGCCTGGTCGGCGACCGGAGGGGCGTCGGGCTCCAAGCCCTCGACGTGAGCACGCCCTTGCGGGTCCTCGTGACGGGCGGCAACGGCCAACTGGGGCGTGATCTTCGGGCCGTCCTCGCCGGAGCGGTCCCCGACGGTGGCATCGCCCCGGCCGAAACCGGCGCCCCCCGCATCCTCCCGGCACTCCCGCCCGGGTCGATCGACGTCCTCTCGACGGACATCGACACCCTCGACGTGGTCGACCGCGACGCGGTGCGGGCGGCCACCGAGTCGTTCCGGCCGGACATCGTGCTCCACGGCGGGGCCTTCACCGCCGTGGATGCCTGCGAGTCCGAACCCGACACCGCGTTCGCCGTCAACGCCCTCGGCACCCGCAACATGGCCGAAGCGGCCGGAGCGGTCGGCGCCCACCTGGTCTACGTCTCCACCGACTACGTCTTCGACGGCACCTCGGACCGGCCGTACGTGGAGTGGGACCAACCCAATCCCCGTTCCGTCTACGGCCGCAGCAAGCTGGGGGGCGAGCTCGAGGTGCAGCACATCCTCGGGTCGGCCACCATCGTGCGCACCGCCTGGGTGAGCGGCGCGCACGGCGCCAACATGGTCAAGACCGTCCTGCGACTGGCCGCCGCCGATCCCGACGCCACGTTGCGATTCGTCGACGACCAGCACGGTTGCCCGACCTTCACGGCCGACCTGGCCCAGGCGGTGGTCCGGCTCGGCCTCGACCGCCGCCCGGGCACCTTCCACGTCACCAACCAGGGCGAGACCACCTGGTACGGATTCGCTCGGGCCACCCTGGCCGCGGCCGGGCTCGATCCCGACCGGGTCCAGCCGATCGCCACGTCCGAACTGGATCCGCCACGTCCGGCGCCCCGGCCGGCCAACTCGCGCCTCGACAACGCCGCGCTGCGGCTGGCGGGGATCGCCCTGCTCCCCGCCTGGACCGACTCGTTGGGGCGCCTCGTGCGCTCCCTGTCCACGGCGCCATGAGAGCCGACCGTGGACGGCCCGTGCCCCGTCGCATCGCTACAGGACCGGGGGCGACGAGCCGAGATGGGAAGGGGTCGCACGACCCGGAAGAGGCAGCCACGATGACGGGGACCGACCGGTGATGTCGAAGAATTCAGAAGTTTCCGAGGGCGCAATGCCCGACCCGGGGGAGCGGTCGGCGTCCGGCTCGCCCGGCGCCTACTTCGGGCACGGTGGCGCCGCCGTCCGTGTGCTGCCCCATGGCAGGGGCACCACGGTGGCGGTGATCGGAGTCGGCTACGTGGGCCTTCCGACGGCCGCCACGCTGGCCCATCTCGGGCACAAGGTGACCTGCGGGGACGCCGATGCGGCCAAGGTGGCCATGCTCGAGGGCGGGAGGGTGCCCATCGTCGAGGACCATCTCGAGGAGCTGGTGCGGGAGGGGCAGGCCGCAGGCCGCCTCCGGTTCGTGGTGGGGGCGACCGCCGCCGTCGAGGATGCCGAGTTCGTCTTCCTGTGCGTGCCGACGCCCCAGGGTGACGACGGATCGGCGGACCTCTCCTACGTGGAGGCGGTGGCCAAGGAGATAGCGCCCCATCTCCGGCCCGGCACCGTCATCGTGAACAAGTCGACCGTGCCCGTGGGCTCGACCCTGGTGGTCGAGCGGGTACTCGGCCGCCACGACATCAAGGTGGTGTCCAATCCGGAATTCCTACGCGAGGGGACCGCCGTCCCCGACAGTCTCCATCCCGAGCGCATCGTGGTCGGTGCCGACGACCAGTCGGCCGCGGCGAGGGTCGGCGACCTGTTCGCCGGCACCCATGCCCCGCTCCTGATCACCGATGCCGCCACGGCGGAGACCATCAAGTACGCCTCGAACGCCTTCCTCGCCACCAAGCTGAGCTTCGTGAACGCGGTCGCCGGGCTCTGCGAGGCCGTCGGCGCCGACGTGCGCGACGTGATCCTGGGACTGGGCTACGACAAGCGCATCGGATTCGAGTACCTGCGGCCGGGTCCCGGCTGGGGCGGCAGCTGCCTCCCCAAGGACACGAGGGCGCTCGTCCATATCGCCGAGCAGGCCGGCTACGACTTCTCCTTCCTCAAGGGTGCCATCGCCACCAACGACGAGCAGTTCATCCGCGTGGTCGAGAAGGTCAGGTCGGCGGTGGGCGGCGACCTCGACGGTGCGGTGATCGCCGTGTGGGGCCTCACCTTCAAGGCGGGAACCGACGACCTGCGCAACTCACCGGCCGTCGAGGTGGTGCGCCGCCTCGTCGCCGACGGTGCCGTCGTCAGGGTCTTCGACCCCACGGTCATCGTGCCGGTCGGCGAGTCGTCCATCGCCGTCGGCGAGTTGCCGGGGCTCGCCGGTGACGACGGGCTGGACCCGGCGGACGCCGTCCGTGCCTTCCCGGACGCCTACACGGCGTGCGCGGGGGCTGCGGCCGCCGTGGTGCTGACCGAGTGGGACCAGTTCCGCTGGCTCGACTTCACCAAGGTGCTGTCCACGATGGCCGAGCCGGTGAT
>CAZNLF010000313.1:0-3185 GCA_964573595.1 uncultured Acidimicrobiaceae bacterium
GCGCCGACGCCGAGGAGGCCTGGACGAAGGAGATCGTCAATTCCTTCGTCGACGGTACGGCCATGCTGTCCGCCTGCACGCCGTCGCGCATCAACAATGAGGGCCACCCGGAAGAGATGAACCCCCGCAACGGCAACTACGGCCGCGGGCTCGGCGACTGGTTCGCCTACCGTGAGCGGCTCGAACAGTGGTTGGAGGCCGGCACGTTCGAGGGCCTCGAGCTCAAGGTCCGGTCCGGGGCGTCGTGAGCGGGCGTCAACCGGTCGCCGTCGTGACCGGCGGCGGAGGAGGGATCGGGGCGGCCGTCGCCGAGGAGCTCGGCCGTGGCGGCTGGTTCGTCGTCACCCTCGACCCCCTCGTCACCCTCGACGGCTCGGAGCGGCTTCCGGAGCCCGAGGAAACCACCGCCGGCCGCATCGTGGCGGCGGGTGGCTCGGCCCGGGCCTCCTCGGTCTCCGTCACCGACGCAGAGGCGGTCCGTGGTCTGTTCCACGAGCTGGTCGACGAGCACGGCGGGCTCGACGCCGTCGTCAACGTCGCCGGCATCACCCGCCAGACCCACTTCGCCCAGGGCACCGAAGAGGACTGGCTCGCGGTGGCCACCGTGCACCTCGAGGGCTACCTCAACGTGCTCGAGGCCGCCCTTCCGCTCATGGCCGCCGCCGGGCACGGCCGCATCCTCGGCGTCACTTCCGGCTCGGGATGGCGGGCCGCCGATGCGGGCGCCTACAGCTGCGCCAAGCGGGTCGTCGCCTCCCTCACGTGGCAACTGGGCCGGCTGACACCGCCGGGTGTGACCGTCAACGCCATGTCGCCGATCGCCGCCACCAGGATGGTCGCCGCCGCCCTCGAGCGGGCCCGTCTGGCGGGCCGGTCAGGCGGTGGAGGAATCTCCTTCGTCACGATGGCGGGACCCGAGGACCTCGGTCCGCTGGGCGCCTACCTGGTCAGTGACGGATTCGGGTGGTGCACCGGCCGGGTGCTCTTCGCCGGCGGCCCGGAAGTGGCGGTGATCGACGAACCCCGGCTGGTCGAGGTGGTCCGCACCGGCGGGGTGGTGTCCGTCGCCCGGGTGCTCGAAGAGGTCATCCCTCGTGCGTTCGTCAAGGCCGAGACCAGACAGGCGAGCGCCGGCGGCGGCAATCCCCGGTTCGGGCCGATCTTCGACGAACCGGCAGCCGCCGAGGTCGAGTCGGCTCCGGAGCGGTCGTGCGCCGTCGTCTCCGACCGCCCCGATCTGGCGGCGTCACTGACCGCCGCGCTCGAGGCCCGGTCCATCCGCTGTCACCAGGTCGAATTGGCCCACGGTTTCGGTGACGCCGCCAAGACGCTGACCTCGCTCGCCGAGGCCGCCGGTCCGATCGACGCCATCGTGGTCGCTCCGGCCGGCCGCCGGCCGGTGGCCACGCCGACGGACGGTTGGGAGCAGGTGCTCGCCGAACACCGCGGGGTCGTCGGGCACCTCCACACCGACGCCGCCTGGGCGCGTGCCGCCGCCGACTACGCCGCCGGAGCCGGCCGCCCGGTCCGGCTGGTGACCCTCACGGATGCCACCACCACGGAGGGCCGGAGTCGAGCGCAGGCGTCGGCACAGCTGGCACGAGCGGCCGCGGAAGCAACGGAAGGGCGCATTACGGCCTTCGCCGCCGGCATCGAGGCCACCGAGGAGGAGGCCGGCCAACCGGTCGGCGAGCTCGTCGCCCACCTGGTCGGCCATCCCGAGGCAGGGGCCCTCGCCGGGGCGGAGCTCGTCGTGGGTGCCGGCTGGATCGGCCTGCGCAGCCACCCCCGGCCGATCGGCAGCGTCACCTTCGGCGGCCCCGCCCTGCCCGATTGGCTCGACTCCGCGCTCCGGGAGATCGTCGGTGCCACCGGGCACCGGCCCCACCTGGAGGCCTGATGACCGTCCAGCCCACCCGCGTCGTCGACGCCCACGTGCACCTGTGGGACCCCGCCCGAACCGACTGGTATCCGTACCTCTCGCGTCCTCAGGCCGACGGCGCCGGTGGTGCGGTGGGGATGTTCCGCCGGTTCGACGTCGAGACCTACCGGGCGGAGTCGGCCCGGTGGAACGTCGAGAAGTTCGTCAACGTCGCCGCGGCCACGGGCCGTCACTCGATCGAGGAGACCATCGAGCTCGACGGCAACGCTGATGGCGGTGGCGGTCCCGACGCCATCATCGGCGGTCTCCCGCCGACCGATACGGTCGCCGAGGCGGTCGAGCTCCTCGAGCGTCAGATGACTGCCTCACGCTTCCGTGGGGTCCGTCCGATGGGCGTGCACGACGGGCCGCTCCCCGACGACGGGGTGCTTCGCGCCCTGCAGGAGCGGAATCTGCTGTTCGAGCTCATGACCCATCCCGATCAGCTCCAGTTGGCGGCATCGCAGCTCGGTGGCTTCGGTGGACTGACCGTCGTGGTCGAGCACACCGGATGGCCCCGCTCGAACTCCGACGAGGAGCGGGATCTCTGGCGGGACGGCATCGATGCGCTGGCCGGCCTCGGCGACAACATCGTGTGCAAGCTGTCCGGCCTGGCGATGCCGTTCGGGTCCCTGACCGTCGACGCGTTCGCCCCGTGGCTCGAGTACGCACTCGAAGCATTCGGTGTCGACCGCTGCATGTTCGCCAGCAACTTCCCCGTCGACTCCATGTACGGCACCTTCGACGAGCTCTACACGGTGTTCGGCACCGTCACGGCCGGCCTCGACAGTGCGTCCCGGGGGAAGCTCTTCGCTGACAACGCCGAGCGGGTCTATCGCTGCTAGACGTCCAGCGACCGCCCGGGGCGATGATCGTCCTGCGGTCGGGCGACGAGTTCGCCATCGACGGGGCCTCCTGCTTGACGGACCTTCGGCGGGCCGTGGGGCAACGCCGATCACTCCACCCACCGCGGTGACCGCCCCGCTCCGGACTCGGATCGGGTGCTCACCCCCACCTCCGACCGGACCTCCGGGGACCCGGTCGGACGGAGTGCGCCACGGCAGCCTCGCCGGTGAGATCGGCAGCGGACCATGCCGGTGCGATCGGTGCTAAGCAATTGCACAGTATTGCTGTGCAGGTGCGCAGCAACGGAGCGACAGGGAGACCGGCTTGAGCGACTGGCAGACGACCGACTTCTTCTTCGACGAATCGTTGGTCGAGGACCCCTACCCCTACTTCGAGGCGTTGCGCTCGGAGTGTCCGG
>CAZNLF010000314.1:0-3157 GCA_964573595.1 uncultured Acidimicrobiaceae bacterium
TGCTGCGGCAGGGACGAGGCCGAGATGGACCAGGCCAGGACGGCCGGGCGTTGGCTCGTCTCCTTCTACGCCTCCACGCCGGCCTACCGCCCGGTGCTGGAGGTGGAGGGGTGGGAGGACCTCCAACCCGAACTCAATACACTCTCCAAGTCCGGCCGTTGGGAGGAGATGCCCGGGATGATCGACGACACCATGCTGGCCACGCTGTGCGCCGTCGGCTCACCGAAGGAGGTGGCGGCCGACATCGCCGCCCGGTTCGGTGGCCTGGTCGAGCGGGTCGGCTTCTACACGCCGTACCTCATCGACGAGGTGACGCTCGGCGAGACGGTCACCGAGCTCGGACATCTGACGTCCGAGAGCGGTGCGGTGCCAGCATGAGTCCGCCACCCGCCGACCACTACGACGAGTTCTCCCTCTTCGAGGAGAATTCCACCGAGGCGGGGCTGCCGTGGAGCGGCCCTCCTGTCGTTCGGCGCGAGTTCGTCGAGGTCGCGCCGGGCCGCAACGTGTCGGCCCTCGTGTGGGGGAACCGTCCGCCCGACATCGTGTTCGTCCATGGGGGTGGCCAGAACGCCCACACCTGGGACACGGTCGCGCTGGCCCTCGACCGTCCGCTGGTGGCGATCGACCTTCCCGGTCACGGCCACTCGGACTGGCCGGGGGACTCCCGCGTCCTCGATCCACGCGCCATGGCCGAGGACGTCGCCGTGGTGATCGACCGGCTGGCCCCCTCCGCCCGCCTGGTGGTGGGGATGTCGCTCGGTGGGGCCACCTCCATCGCGCTGGCCGCCGCCCACCCGGATCTGGTGCAACGGCTGGCCCTCGTCGACATCACTCCCGGGGTGACCAGCGAGAAGAGCTCGGACATCGCCGCCTTCCTGGCCGGGCCCGAGTCCTTCGCCTCGTTCGACGAGATCCTCGACCGGACGATCCAGTTCAATCCGACCCGGTCGGTGTCCTCGCTGCGCCGGGGGGTACTGCACAACTCGGTGCAGCGGGAGGACGGGACGTGGACCTGGCGACACCAGCTCGGCCGCCCGGCCGGCTCGTCCGGCATGCACGTCGGCTCGGTCGACTTCGGTCCGTTGTGGGACGACCTCGAGCGCATCCCAACTCCGGTGCTCCTCATCCGGGGCGGGCGGTCCCCGGTGGTCGATGACGCCGACGAGGCGGAGTTCCACCGACGGCGTCCGGCAGACCGGGCCATCACGGTCGCCGATGCCGGCCACAGTATCCAGGGCGACCAGCCCGTCGAACTGGCGCGCATCCTCGGCTCCTACCTCGAAGGGTCCTGAACACCGAGGGGCACCGGGTGCCCGAACGACCGGTTGGACCCGTGTCGGGTCGGCCGGTGGTTCCGGCCGCCCGGTGTCAGGCGGCCCGGTCGGTCGCCAGGGGTGGCGCCGACGCCCCGGGCCGGTCGGCGTCACCGGGCGCCGCCTGGTCCGCAGGGCCGAGCGCCGCCTCCAGCACCTCGCCGATGTCGCTGGCCAGGTGGAAGGTCATCTCCTGACGGACGGCCTCGGGGACGTCCTCGAGGTCGGGACCGTTGCGAGCGGGAAGGACCACCGTGGTCAGGCCCGCCCGGTGGGCGGCCAGCACCTTCTGGCGGACCCCGCCGATGGGCAGCACCCGACCCTGGAGTGTGACCTCGCCGGTCATGCCCAGCACGGCGTGCACCGGGATCCCCCGGAGCAGGCTGACCAGGGCGGTCGTCATGGTCACCCCGGCCGACGGGCCGTCCTTCGGGATCGCCCCGGCCGGCACGTGGAGGTGGAAACGCTTGCCGGCGAAGATGGCCGGGTCGATCTCCAGCTCCACCGCATGGGAACGGACGTAGGACAGGGCGATCTCCGCCGACTCCTTCATCACGTCGCCCAGCTGCCCGGTGAGGGTGAGCCCTTCGGCCCCGTCCATCATCGATGCCTCGACGTAGAGCACGTCCCCACCGGTGCCCGTGACGGCCAGACCGGTGGCGACACCGGGCACGGCCGTGCGATCGGCGGCCTCGAAGAAGAAGCGCGCCCGGCCGAGCCAGTCGCGGACCGCCCCGGCGTCGATGGCGAGAGGTGTCTCGGTCTCACCGGCGGCGATCCGGGCAGCCACCTTCCGTAGCAGCCGACCGAGCTCACGCTCGAGGGAGCGCACACCCGCCTCGCGGGTGTAGTCGGCAACGACCGTCCGGAGGGCGTCGTCGGTGATGGTCACCTCGTCGGCACCCAGGGCGGCGCGCGCCAACTGGCGCCCGAACAGGTGGTGGCGGGCGATCGCCACCTTCTCGTCCTCGGTGTACCCATCGAGCCGGATGATCTCCATCCGGTCCAGCAGCGGGCCGGGGATGGTGTCGACCATGTTGGCGGTGGCGATGAACAACACCTTGGACAGATCGAGCTCGACCTCGAGATAGTGGTCACGAAAGGTGTGGTTCTGCGCCGGGTCGAGCACCTCGAGGAGGGCCGACGAAGGGTCACCCCGGTAGTCGGCTCCCAGCTTGTCGACCTCGTCGAGCACGATCACCGGGTTCATGGTCCCGGCTTCGCGCAGGGCGCGGACCAGCCGGCCGGGCTGCGCTCCCACGTAGGTGCGACGGTGCCCCCTGATCTCCGCCTCGTCCCGCACGCCGCCCAGCGCCACCCGGACGAACGATCGCCCGAGCGCCCGGGCCACCGATTCGCCCAGTGAGGTCTTGCCCACTCCCGGCGGCCCGACCAGGGCCAGGATGGCGCCGGCGCCGCGGCCGCCAACCGGGGTCAGGCCCCGCTCGGACTGCAGTTTCCGGACGGCCAGATGCTCGAGGATGCGGTCCTTCACATCGTCGAGTCCGTCATGGTCCTCGTCGAGGATGCGCGACGCCTCGGCGATGTCGAGGCGGTCCTCTGCCTGCTCGCCCCACGGCAGCTCGAACACCGTGTCGAGCCAGGTGCGGATCCACCCGTGCTCGGGGTTCTGCTCGCTCATGCGCTCGAGCTTGTCGATCTCACGCTCGACGGCCTTCTGCACGGCCTCGGGCAGCTCGCGTGACGCCAGGGTCGATCGGTAGTCGTCGGGCGCGCCCTCGTCGTCGGAGCCGAGCTGGCCGAGCTCCTTGCGGATCGACTCGAGCTGCCGCCTCAAGAGGAACTCGCGCTGGGTCTTCTCCATGCCCTCTTCGACGTCG
>CAZNLF010000315.1:0-3143 GCA_964573595.1 uncultured Acidimicrobiaceae bacterium
TGGAAATCGTGTGTGGGGAAACTCACCGTGGGTTCAAATCCCACCGCCTCCGCCATTTGGGCTGTCCCGGACGTCTGTCCTGTCTCCGGACATCGCGGAGACAGGGCTCACCGCAGAGAGAACCTGCTCGGGCTGAGGCGCTTGTCGCCGGGCTTGACCGAGATCACCGAAAGAAAATACTGGCCACAGGACGGTCAGTCGGTCGGCAGCTCCCTATCTGCCGGAGTCGGAGGGCAGGATGCCAGCGGTCGTGAGCGGCGGGAGAGCCGATGCCACCGTGTTCCGGCCGTGCCCCCCGACCACCGGGTCGTTAGCATCCTGCCCCATGAGTACGCAGGCTGCCTCGGGTCGACCGGTGCCCCCCGACCGGATCGGACCGGGCGGGACCGTTGTGACGGACGACGAGGCCATGGTCATGGCCCTGGCCGAGGCGGAGTTGGCGGTCGGTCACGACGACGTCCCCGTGGGGGCAGTTGCGCTGCTCGGGGGCACGGTGATCGCCGCCCGGCACAACGAGCGGGAGAAGACGGGGGACCCGACCGCCCATGCCGAACTGCTGGCCCTCGCCGACGCCGCTGTCGCCGTCGGTGGCTGGCGACTCAACGAGGTCACGCTGGTGGTCACCCTGGAGCCCTGCCCGATGTGCGCCGGCGGTCTGGTGGCCGCCCGCGTGGGACGACTCGTCTTCGGAGCGGCCGACCTGAAGGCCGGGGCCTGCGGCTCCCTCTACAACCTGTGTGCCGACCCCCGGCTGAACCACGAGGTGACGGTCACGCCCGGCGTCCGCGGCGCCGAGGCGTCCGATCAGCTGAAGAGGTTCTTCGAGGGGCGCCGGCCCCTGTAGCATTGGCGGTTCGTGCCGTCGGCCTCGCCTTCACGATTCGGGTGGTGGAGGTGGAACCGGCCACGAAGCAGTACCCGGAGGGATGCGAGAGCGGACGAATCGGACGGTCTCGAAAACCGTTGTGTCGCAAGGCACCGTGGGTTCGAATCCCACTCCCTCCGCCAAAAAATTTCAAGGGGGGGGCTGAGGTCATGCGACCACTCGAGCCCCCTACTCCTGGAGATAGGTGAAGAGCATCATCTGGGTGGCGTACGCGACCAACGTGCCGTGCTCGTCCCAGAGGTGGCTCTCGGCCGAGGCCCACCCGTCGTCGGCCCATCGGGCCCGGTCGTGGGCCAGAACCCACTCGGTGCGAAGCGGTTCGAGCAGATGGACGGTCAGGTCGGCGCTCGGGGCGAACCACCGGGGGCCGCGGTGTCCGAGCCGCTCTCCTATGCAGCCGGGCATGCGGTCGGCCAGGGTCAACAAGCCCAGCGGGTCGAGCATTCCGTCGGCCAACCGGGGCGGCTCGTCGAACCGCAGCCAGGTGGCCACGTCCGAGCCGACCGGTTCGAACGCCTCCCAGGGGGGATGACCGAGGGCGGCGCGTCCTTCGACCCGCGACCAGAAGGGCAACGGCTGGAAGGCCTCGACGCCGGCCGGTGGGGGCTCCCGGTAGGAGCGGCACGCCGTGGGCGATGGGACCTCGGGTGGGGCCACGTCGACGAAGGTGGGCCCGGGCCGTCGCCGGCCGTATACGGCGAGGACGGTGGCGCCCGAGTCGGCGCCGTCGTTGGTCACGCTGGCCAGGAGCTGGGTGGCGGACCGTCCCCGTCGCAGCACCTTGACGTCGATGACGAGGGGCCCGGCGGTGACCTGGCCGGCGAAGACGGTGGTGCAGGTACGTAGCGTCTGGTCCTGGCTGTCCACCTCCAGGGCCGCCGCTCGCAGGGCGACCGACGTGATCACCCCACCCTGCGGCACCGCAACGAGGTCCCAGTCACCGCTCAGCTCGCAACGGTAACGGCCCTCACCTTCGGAGCTCACCACGACGTCTTGTGCGAAGGACCCCACGGGAGCGAGCATGCCCGTCACGGCGACCGAACGGCAAACGGAGTACTCGGTTCCCGAGAGGTCCCGTCGGGTGGGGTGTCCAAGCTCACTCCGGGTTCAGTCGACTGAGGTCCCAGACATCGGCGACCGCCGGGGGGTTCAACCGGGCCCCACCGCTCCGTCCCCGACCAGTCGACCGGCCAGCGCCTCGGCGAAGGTCCGCGCCTCCTCCAGGTGGTAGTCCTGGAGGTTGGTCGGCGGGATCCTGACCCCGTGATAGCGGTCGCGGTACTCGCCCGTGCCCAGGTAGCTGAGGAGGGAGAACAGGGACCGCACCTGACCACCCTGGTACCGGAAGTGGACTCCGTCCGAATAGGTCCCCCCGGCCTTGGTGCCGAGGCGGCGCACCGTCTTGATGTTGTGCTTCCAGTAGCGCCGGCAGGTGACCACCGCGGTGAACGGCTTGTGGCTCAGGAGGCGAGTGGCCGTCGACGACTCCAGGAACGAGCGGATCGGCACGTCGGTCGACAACCACCAGGTGGGGGCACCGACCACGACGAAGTCGTACTCGCCGGCGCTGACCGTGTCGGGGATCTCGATGGTCGCCGGGCGGCGTCGGAGCTCGGCGGGGATCATGGCGACGACCTCGAGGAAGGGCCGCTTCATCGGGAACTGGTCGAACCGGCGCTCGTAGCGGGGGTCGGTGAACTCGATGGCGGCCTGCGTCACGTCGCAGCCGTGCCGGTCCAGCACCTCGGTCATCGTCTCGACCAGCTTGAGCGTCTGACCGGTGTAGGAGAAGTAGACGAACAGTATCGAGGGTCGCCTCGGGGTTTCCATGGCGGGCACCTCCTCCTTACTGTCGCACCATGGCGACCTTGAGGAGCTCTTCGGGTGACAGGAGGTGGGAATGGTCGTCGGCACCCTGGTCGAGCTGGACCCAGTTGACCGTCCCCGTGAAGGTGCTCGTCTCCGGCGTGTAGTCGTCGCTCACCGACGTGGCGTGGTCACCTCCGAGGTCGAGCGTCTCGTCCCCCGAGAAGAGCATGGGGACACTGGCCTCCTGCCGGGCGGAGCCCACCTGGTCGCCGTCGACGAACAACGTGGTGTTGCCCCCCTTGGCCAGACCACCCCCGTCGTAGGCGAACTCCACCCGGATCTGGTGGGTGCCGGCCGGGATCGGGTCGGTGGCGGAGGCCTTGACCAGTGCCAGGCCGAGGAGGTTGTAGCAGTAGGTGGGCACACCGTCGAGCAGGTACAGGGACCA
>CAZNLF010000316.1:0-3138 GCA_964573595.1 uncultured Acidimicrobiaceae bacterium
CTCAACAGCCAGGGCCTGACCGGTGGCGTGCTCCAGATGGTCAACCACGGTCTGATCATCGCCACGTTGTTCATCCTGGTGGGCTGGATCTACGAGCGCCGCAAGACGTGGCAGGTGTCGGGCCTGCGCGGGCTCCAGTCCCCGGCGCCGATCCTCGCCGGCTGCTTCACCGTGGCCATGATGGCCTCGATCGGCGTGCCCGGCCTCAACGGCTTCGTCGGCGAGTTCCTGGTCCTGATCGGGACCTTCGTCGCCCACCGGTGGTGGGCGGTGGTCGGCATCGTGGGCATCATCGTGGCGGCGATCTACCTCCTGTGGGCCTACCAGCAGGTCTTCCACGGAGAGCCCACCGGGGAGGACACCGCCAAGACGAAGGACCTCGGATGGAGCGAGCGGCTCGTCATCGCCCCGCTGATCGTCCTCATCGTCGCCCTCGGCGTCTTCCCGAAGCCGGTGCTCGACCGGATCACACCCTCGGTCAACCAGTTGGTGGCCCATGTCGACCAGGTGACCCACACGCCGGTTCCCGCCGGCCTGTCGGCCCAGTCCGGCCTGGCGACCCGCGACGGGCGGCCGGCGCCGGGAGGAACCCCATGATCACGACGCTGACCCTGGCCACGTCGGCGGCGACACCGACCATCCACACCCCGCACGTCGACTACCTGAGCATCCTGCCCATGATCATCATGATGGGCGGGGCGGTCGCCCTGATGATCGTGTCCTCCCTCTTCCGCAAGGTCCTGGGGGTCGGGACCGGGACCCTGTTCGCCGTGGTCACCTCGGTGGCCGCCCTCGTCGCCGCCCTGTTCCAGTGGGACCACGTGGTCACCCACGGCGCCCAGGTGACCATCGCCGGCGCCATCGCCTTCGACGGGTTCGACGTCTTCGTCCAAATCGTGGTGTCCATCGCCATGCTGCTCACCGCGCTGATCGGGGACGGCTACCTCCGGCGTGAGGGGGTCGAGGGCCCCGAGTTCCAGGTACTCGCCATGATGTCCGCCTCGGGGGCCATGATGATGGGCGCGGCCAACGACCTGATCGTGATCTTCCTGGGCCTCGAGATCCTCTCCATCGCCCTTTACGTGCTGGCGGCCTTCAACCACAAGAGGGCCGAGTCCGGGGAGGCCGCCCTCAAGTACTTCGTGCTGGGGGCCTTCTCGTCCGCGATCTTCGTCTACGGGATCGCCCTCACCTACGGGGCGACCGGCTCCTCCAACCTGCCCGAGATCGCCGACTACCTGTCGAAGAACGTGGTCGCCTCCAACGGTGTCCTGCTCGGGGGCCTGGCCCTGCTGCTGATCGGCTTCGGCTTCAAGATCGCCGCCGTTCCGTTCCACATGTGGTCGCCCGACGTCTACCAGGGCTCACCCTCGCCCATCACCGGGTTCATGGCCGCGGTGGCCAAGGCCGGTGCCTTCGCCGCCCTGCTGCGGGTGTTCGTGTCGTCGTTCGGGACGATCCGGGCCGACTGGCAGCCCGTCGTCTGGGTGCTGGCCATCCTCAGCCTCCTGCTCGGGGCGCTCGTCGCCCTGGTGCAAAAGGACATCAAGCGGATGATGGCCTACTCCTCCATCAACCATGTGGGCTTCATCCTGCTCGGTGTCGAGGCGGCCACCACCCGGGGTGTGTCGGCCTCGCTCTACTACCTGTTCGCCTACATGTTCCTGACCATCGGCACGTTCGCCGTCATCACCGTGGTGGCCCGGGACGGCGACACCGGCAATCAGATCACCGACTACCGGGGACTGGCCAAGCGGCAACCACTGCTCGCCCTGTGCTTCGCCGTGCTCCTGCTGGGGCAGGCCGGGGTGCCGTTCACCACCGGCTTCCTGGCCAAATTCGGTGTGGTGGGGGCGTCTGTCGTGACCCACTCCTACGTCCTGGCGACCGTCGCCATGGTGTCGGCGGCCATCGCCGCGTTCTTCTACCTGCGGGTGACCGTGACCATGTACTCGCCGGTCGGCGCGGTGGCTGATCCGGTCGACGACGAGGACGGTTCGATCGACGACGAGGACGGTTCGATCGCCGACGAGGACGGGTCGATCGCCGAGCGGTCCTCCGTCTCCCCGGTGCCCGCCACCGACGGGGGACCCGGTACCGGCCGGGACGGGGCCTCCGACGCGGTGGCCAGCCTGCAGATCCTCACCGATGCGCCACCCTCCGAGTGGGTGGTTGAGCGGGGTGCCGTGTATGTGCCGCCGCTCACGTGGGTGGCCATCGGGCTGACGGTCGGGTTCACCGTGGTCTTCGGGATCATCCCCGGCCCCATCCTCGCCTTCGCCCACCAGGCGACCCTCCTGTTCACCTAGCTACCGGTCGGCCGAGGCATCCGTCGACTCGGCGCCCCGGTCGCCCCGAAGGACGATTCCGGCGCCTCGGCCCGGCCCTCCCGTGGCAGTCGTCGAATCCCGATGGCGACGCCGGCGAGAAGACGATCCGACGCTCGGAGCGTGGCGACAGGAAGCGTGGCTGACCGGCACATCGGAGCTTGTCGTCGGCCCGAGATCGGGCCCCCGTCATGGGCGACCCCGACGGTGGGGAAGAGGCCGACTGGATGGACCGTGTCCTGGGCCATTGTCTGGACCTCGACGCGGCGGGTTCTGGCTGTCGGGCCCGAGGGGCCCGGTTCAGCCGTGGGCCGCGGTTCGCACCTTGTCGAAGGCGGTGAGGGACGGCTCGGCGAGCTGAGCAGCCCTGAGGAAGTCGCGGTGGATGGCGTCGTCCAGCGTGGCGAATGAGGTCGCGTCCTTCACGTGGTGAAAGGCCGACTGCACCCGGACTTCGACGAGGCCGGCGATGACGAACGTGGCGAGCCGCACCTCGGGGTCCATCGGGTCCGCACCGACTCGTTGCGCCAGAGCGACGGACACCTGGTCGATGAAGCGTGGCAGATCGGCGAACCGCGCCGCGACGAGGGTCGGCGATCCGGCGGCGACCTCGCAGAAGAGGCGGACCAGGTGCAGTTGGCCGGCATCATCCAAGGTCGACCAGCGACCCGGGTGGATCTCGCTGGCTATCGATTGCACGACGACCTCGACCAGCGAAGCGCTCCCGCGTTCCCTCACGGCATCGGCCACGACGTCGATCATGGGCTCGGAGCGATCGAAGAACATCGACTCCTTGGTCGTGAAGTAGTTG
>CAZNLF010000317.1:0-3098 GCA_964573595.1 uncultured Acidimicrobiaceae bacterium
AGCTTCTGAGACGGGCAGCCCGTCGGGCCGTCCGTTGGGCCGACGGTGGCCAGGTAGGGTTTACCGGGCGCGTCCGCACGCGACCGGCCCGCTGATCGGCCCATCCCGAACCCACCCCAGGAGTCCCCGTCCCCATGCCGTTCGTCTTCGATTTCGACCATGCCCACCGCAAGCCCCCGATGGAGATGAAGGACCTCTTGGGGGGCAAGGGTGCCAACCTGGCCGAGATGACGTCGGTGCTGAAGCTCCCGGTGCCACCCGGGTTCACCATCGCCGCCACCGCCTGCCGGTCCTACATGGAGGGCGGGTGGCCCGAGGCACTGACCGGCGAGGTCGCCAAGGCCCGGGCCCGCCTGGAGAAGAAGATGGGGAAGCGGATCGGCGACCCGAGCGACCCGTTGCTCGTGTCCGTTCGCTCGGGGGCCAAGTTCTCCATGCCGGGCATGATGGACACGGTCCTCAACCTCGGCCTCAACGACCAGTCGGTGGAGGGCCTGGCCAAGCAGACCGACGACGAGCGCTTCGCGTACGACTCCTACCGCCGGTTCGTGGCCATGTACGGCCGGATCGTGCTGGGCGTTCCCGGCGACGAGTTCGACCTGCTCCTCGAGGCGGCCAAGGAGTTGGCCGGCACCACCTCGGACGCCGGCGTGCCCATCGGCCTCCTGCGCTATCTGGTCGACGCCTACCAGCAGATCGTGGAGCGGCACACCGGTCGGCCGTTCCCCCAGGATCCGGACGAGCAGCTGCGCGGGGCCATCGAGGCGGTCTTCGCCTCGTGGAACGGTCCGAGGGCCATCGCCTACCGGGTGCGCGAGCGCATCGCCCACGACCTCGGCACGGCGGTCAACGTGCAGGCCATGGTGTTCGGGAACCGCGACGACGCCTCGGGGACGGGGGTCGGGTTCACCCGCGATCCGGCCACCGGGGCCACCGGCGAATACGGTGACTTCCTCGTCAACGCCCAGGGTGAGGATGTCGTGGCCGGCATCCGGAACACCGAGACGCTGTCCGCCCTGAAGGACGAGTTCCCCGAGATCCACCGGGAGCTCCTCGCCATCTTCTCCCGACTCGAGTCCCACTACCGGGACATGTGCGACACCGAGTTCACCATCGAGCAGGGCAAGTTGTGGATGCTCCAGACCAGGGTGGGCAAGCGGACCGGACGGGCCGCCCTCAAGATGGCGGTCGACATGGTCGGGGAGAAGGCGATCAACCTGACGAGGGAGGAGGCGCTGGGCCGGATCACCGGCGAGCACCTCGAACAGGTCCTCCATCCGCAGTTCTCCGGGGCCGACCATCCGGTGCTCGCCCGCGGTCTCGGCGCGTCACCCGGCGCGGCCGTCGGCCGGGTCTATCTCACCGCGGACGACGCCCAGGCGGCGGCCGAGCGGGGCGAGCACGTGGTGCTGGTGCGCAGCGAGACCTCGCCGGAGGATGTGCACGGCATGCTGGCGGCCGAGGGGATCCTGACAGCCAGGGGCGGCCTCGTGAGCCATGCCGCCGTGGTGGCCAGGGGATGGGGGAAGCCGGCGGTCGTCGGTGCCGAGGCGCTGCGCATCTCGGCGGCCTCGTTCTCCGTGGGCGACGTCGTGGTCAACGAGGGCGACTGGATCTCGGTGGACGGCACCAACGGGACCGTCGTGCTGGGGCAGGTCGCGGTGACCGTGGGTGAGACCCCGCCGGAGTTCGAGATCATCCTCGGTTGGGCCGACGCCGTGCGGACCGGCCGCCTCGGTGTGCGGGCCAACGCCGACACCGGCTCGGACGCGGCCAACGCCCGGCGTCACGGGGCCGAGGGGATCGGTCTGTGCCGGACCGAGCACATGTTCCTGGCCGAGGACCGGCTGCCGATCGTCCGCCGGATGATCCTGGCCGACACCCCCGACGAGGAGGTGTCCGCCCTCGAGGAGCTGCGGGTCGCCCAGCGGTCCGACTTCGAGGCGATCCTCGAGGCCATGGACGGCCTCCCCGTGACCATCAGGCTCCTCGACCCGCCGCTCCACGAGTTCCTTCCGGACACCCAGGACCTGGCCATCAAGGAGGCCACCGTCGGCCTCGACGAGGAGGAGAGCCGCCTGTACGAGGCGGCCAAGGCGTGGCACGAGTACAACCCGATGCTCGGGACCCGCGGGGTCCGGCTCGGGGTGATCAAGCCCGGGCTCTACGCCATGCAGGTGCGGGCCCTGATGGAGGCGGCGCTCAGCCGTGTGGCGGCCGGAGGGCATCCGATCGTCGAGATCATGATCCCGCTCACCGTCTCCCGCGAGGAGATGGCCCTGGCCCGGTCGTGGGTCGAGGCCGCCATCGCCGAGGCGGAGGCGGCCGGCGGTGCCGCCAGCCGCAGGGGCAGGACCGGCAAGGACAGCACCGGCGCACTCGAGGTCCTGATCGGCACGATGATCGAGACCCCCCGCGCCGCCCTCCTGGCGGCCGAGATCGCCGAGGAGGCGGACTTCTTCTCCTTCGGGACCAACGACCTCACCCAGATGACCTTCGGGTTCAGCCGTGACGACGTCGAGGGCCGCATGATGTCCGCCTACCTCGAGCAGGGCCTGTTGCCACGGAATCCC
Organism: uncultured Acidimicrobiaceae bacterium; assembly: GCA_964573595.1. GTDB lineage: Bacteria > Actinomycetota > Acidimicrobiia > Acidimicrobiales > RAAP-2 > Bog-756. The sequence goes on from CAZNLF010000317.1 coordinate 2,574, forward strand.
TTCGAGGTGGTCGATCCCGACGGCGTGGGGGAACTGGTCCGGCTCGGGGTCCGGCGCGGCCGGGCGACCCGTCCTTCCCTCAAGATCGGGGTGTGCGGCGAGCACGGCGGCGATCCCGAGTCCATCCGCACCTTCGCCGAGGCCGGGCTGGACTACGTGAGCTGCTCGCCCTTCCGCGTGCCCATCGCCCGCCTGGCCGCCGCTCAGTGCGTGCTGGCCGGGCTGGTGCCGCCCAAGCCGGCGAAGTCCACCCCCAAGTCAAAGGCCGGGTCCACCCCCAAGTCCAAGGCCGGGTCTGCTCCCAAGTCAAAGGCCGCGCCCACCGCGAAGTCCAAGGCCTCCTCCAAGGCGAAGTCGCCGGCCAAGTCCTGATTCGGCGCTGACCGGGGCGGGACCGGGCCGCCGCCCGCCGGCGGCACGGCGAGACGGCCCGCCGGTTCGACCGACTCAGCCCCCGCCGGTTCGACCGACTCAGCCACGCGGTACCGTCGTCACCTATGGGCATCCCCGATGAGGACGTCGCCC
>CAZNLF010000318.1:0-3050 GCA_964573595.1 uncultured Acidimicrobiaceae bacterium
CTGCTCGACCGGGGCTTCGTCTTTGCCATCGCCCACGTGCGCGGCGGCGGGGAGATGGGCCGTCATTGGTACGAGGAGGGCAAACTGTCGGCCAAGCCCAACACGTTCACCGATTTCGTCGCCTGTGCCCGGGAGCTGATCGGGTCGGGCCTCACCTCCCCCGACCGCCTCGTGGCCCGGGGCGGGAGTGCCGGGGGCCTGCTGATGGGGGCGGTGGCCAACCTGGCACCGGAGCTGTTCCGGGCGGTGGTGGCCGAGGTCCCCTTCGTCGACTGCCTGACCACCATCCTCGACGAGACCCTGCCGCTCACCGTCCTCGAATGGGACGAGTGGGGCAACCCGGTGGACGACCCCGCCATCTACCGGGTGATGAAGTCGTACTCCCCCTACGACAACGTCCAGTCGGTCGACGATGCCGGGCGGCCGGTGCGCTATCCGGACATCCTGGCCACGGCCGGCCTCTCCGATCCACGGGTGGGATTCTGGGAGCCGGCCAAATGGGTGGCCAAGCTGAGAGCGGCCAACCCTGAGAACCGGGTCCTCCTGAAGACCGAGCTCGGCGCCGGCCATGGCGGGCCTTCGGGCCGCTATGACGCGTGGCGGGACGAGGCATTCGTCTACGCCTTCATCCTCGACGCCCTCGGCCCGGCGGTCGAGCGGCACCCGCCGGTCCCCACCACCGACCCCTGACGCCCCGGTCAGCCCGAGGCGGGAACGTTGCCGACGGTCGTCGACGTGGCGTCCAGCGGGCTCGACGTCGTCGTGGTGGTGGTGGACGCCGTCGATGCAGCGGGCTGGAACGTGGCCAGGAACGGCGTGTGGAACGGGGTGGGCAGCACCACCGGCACCTGGTCGACCGTCACCGCCACGGTGGGCGCGCCCAATTCCAGGGTGACAGCGCCGGTGGCGGAAATGGTCTGACGCCCCCCGGCCACCATCGTCCCGGTCCACAGCGTGGCTCCCGAGGAGGCCGACCGGGCCAACACCCAGCACGGGGCCGAGGCGGTGAGCGACAGCAGGTACGCGTCGACGTCGACCGGGAAGGTGGCCGACGAGGCCGAGGTCGACACCGCCACGATCCGGGTGGGGTGCGCGGCGGCCGGCACCTTTTTGGCATCGCCCACCTTGTGGTGTTCGCCCGAACCCCGGGCATGCCTGTCCGATGCTGCAGACGCCGGCGAGGTCGCGGTGGGACGGGTAGACCCCGAGGCCGCCGCCGAGGTGGTGGCCGGGTGGCCGGTGGATTTGGACCGCTTGCTGCCCGCGTAGGCGAGCCCGGCGACGAGCACCAGCACGACCGCGACGAGCAGCACCGCGGTTATCCGGCGGGGACGATGGTTCATCGACTCGAGGGCGTGCCGCTGGGCGCGGTCGACCCGGTAGGTCGTCGGGCCCTCGGTGGACGGCTGGACCCGGGGGCGGTCCGCCGGCCGGGCGTCGTCGAAGACGAGCGGGCTACCGGGGTCGGGGAACTCGTCGCTGCCCCGGACCGGGACGGGGGGCACCGCCGGGACACCGGCGGCCCCGGCTGCCTCGCGGGGCTGGCCCACGCTGGCGCCGGCCGGCCCGCCGGGCGGGCTGACCACCCTCACCGGCGACTGCCCGGTCCGGTCGGACAGGTGCTCGAGCGTGCCCAGGGCCGAGTGGTAGCTGCGCACCGACTCGAGGTCGCCGCCCCGCGGCCGTAGCCGCAGGAACATCAGGGCGGCCAGGACGGCGACCACCACCACTGCGATCAGGACGAGCACCATCCCGACCATTCAACCCGAAGAGGCCACCAATTGGGGAGCGAGACCCTGATCGGGGTATCGCTGCGGCATGCCCGTGGCCACCTCGCGACCGCCGGCCGGGGAAGGATCCCGTGGTCAGAGCACTAGATGGCGGTGACCGCGGTCATCCCACCGTCGACGGTCAGGTGCGCCCCGGTGATGAACGAGGCCTCGTCCGACAGGAGGAAGCGGATAGGCCTGGCGATCTCGTCCGGGGTCGAGACCCTCTTCAGCGGGGTCCGCTCCTCGACCTGCTCCCGGAAGCCCGGGAATTCGAAGGCCGGGGCGAGCATGGGTGTGGCCACGGCGCCCGGGCACACCGCATTGACCCGGAACCCCTCGCCGGCATAGCGGTGGGCGATGGAGCGCATGACCCCGAGCACACCGCCCTTCGAGGCGCAGTAGGCGGTCAGCACCTCGCTGCCGAACAGCCCTTCGATCGACGAGATGAGCACGACCGCCGAGCCGGGCCCGGCCAGGCGGAACGGAACGAGGAGCATGCGGCAGATCATCACCGCGGCCCGCAGGTTCACGTTCAGGGTCTCGTCCCAGAGCTCGTCGCCGATGAAGTCGACGCCCATGGCGCCCGACACGCCGGCAGCATGGACGAAGCCGCCCAGGGAGCCGAGCCTCTCGGCCGTGGCCGGCACGCCCCGTTCGACCGCCGCGGTGTCCGCCACGTCCACCGCAGACCAGTCGGCCACGACGCCGTGGCGGTCACGGCACAACGCCGCAGTCTCCTCTGCCCCGGCCCCGTCGATGTCCCAGACGGCGACCGGGCGCCCGACCTCGGCCAGCGCCAGGGCCGTCTCGCGGCCGATGCCCGACGCACCACCGGTGACGAGCACCCCGGTGCCCGGGGACCCGAGTCCCCCGGACAGGGACGGCGCCATCAGGTGCGGAGGCCGATACGAGGCTGGACCCCGGGGTCGATCTCCGACCGCAGCGGATTGGAGCGGTCGCGCTCCGACAGGACCGGGTCGGTCAGGCCCCAGTCCCCTCCGATGGCCGGATCGTCCCAGGCCACCCCCAGTTCGTCGTCGGGGTTGTAGTAGCTGTCCACCAGATACCACAAGGTGAGATCGGTGAGTGAGGCAAAGCCGTGGGCCACCCCCGGTGGGATGAACAGCCCACGGTCGTGGTCGCCGTCGAGGTCGAGGGAGAGGGTGGCGCCGTCGGTCGGCGACCCCTTCCGCAGGTCGTGCAGGACCACCCTGGCCGTGCCACGGAGCACGTACCAGTAGTCGGCCTGGTGCAGGTGGTAGTGGAGCCCGACGATGG
>CAZNLF010000319.1:0-3038 GCA_964573595.1 uncultured Acidimicrobiaceae bacterium
AGCTGCGGCATCGTCACATCAGCCAACGTGTAGACCCCTTCCGGTCAAGGCCAGCACCGTCTCGCCGAAGGTCTCCGACAGTGACGGGTGCGGCTGGATGAACTGGGCCACCTCGTCCGCCGTGGCCTCCCAGTTGACGGCCAGGTAGCCGGCCCCCAGCTGCTCGGTGACCCAGGGCCCGACCATGTGGACCCCGAGGATCCGGCCGGCCGTCCCGTCGGGGAGGCGCTCCGCCACCACCTTGACCAGGCCCTCGGTGTCGCCGATGATGCGGGCCCGGCTGTTGCCCCCGAACGGGTCCTTCTTGACGACGACGTCGTACCCTGCCGCCTCGGCGGCCTCCTCGGTCAGCCCGGCGAAGGCGACCTCGGGATGGCAGTAGATGGCCCAGGGCACCCGGTCGTAGTCGACAGGTACGACGGGCTCACCCAGGATCCCCTTGATCACCACGATCCCCTCGGCGAACCCCACGTGGGCGAGCTGGGGCGTGTCGGCCACCACGTCGCCCACCGCCCACACCCCGTCGCCGGCGGTGCGCATGGTGGCGTCGGCCTCCACGAACCCGCGCTGGTCGATGACCACGCCGGTGCCCGGGGCGACCAGGCCCTCGGTGCGCGGCCGGCGTCCGACCGAGACGACCACGGCGGAGACGGGGAGCTTCTCGCCGTCCCCGAACAGGAGGACGGTGCCCTTCCCCGAGGGATCCGGCGTGTGCCCCTGGAGCTGGACGCCCGCCTTCACGTCGATCCCCCGCTTGCGGAACGACCGCGCCACCGTCTTCACGACGTCGCCGTCACAGCTGTTCAGGAGCGTCGGCAGCGCCTCGAAGATGGTCACCGTGGAGCCGAGGTCGCTCAACATGGAGGCGAACTCGCATCCGATGGCGCCCCCGCCGATGACGGCGACCGAGTCGGGGACCTCCTCGAGGGCGAGTACCTCGTCCGACGTCATCACGACCTTGCCGTCGATGTCGAAGCCGGGGATGGTCCGGGGGACGGAGCCCGACGCCAGCACCACGTCAGTGCCGGCGATCTCGGTGGTCGAGCCGTCATTGCCGGCGATCCGCACCCGGTGGCCGGGGAGCAGGGTGCCGCTGCCGCTGAACACGGTGACGCCCCGACCCTTCAGTAGTCCGGCGAGGCCCTTGAACAGCACCTCGACGACCTCCTGTTTGCGGCGCTGGCTGACGCTGAAGTCGAGGGACGGCGGCGTGTCCCCGGGTGCCCCGGTGCCCACCCCGAACCGCCGGGCCCCGGCGACGGTCCGGTAGACCGCCGCCGTCTCCAGGAACTCCTTGGCCGGCACGCAGCCCCGGTGGAGGCAGGTCCCTCCGACCTTGTCGAGCTCGACGATGGCCACCGACAGCCCGGCGGCCGCGCCGTAGAGGGCGGTCGCGTAGCCCCCGGGGCCGCCTCCTATGATCACCACGTCGAACTCGGCCGACTCGTCTCCCTCCGAGCCCCTTGAACCGGCTCCCCCCGATGCCCGTGCTGTCGTTGCCTCCTCGGGTGTCGTGGGACCCACCTCCATCGCGTCGTCGTCACCGTTGCCTGTCGGCATGGCCAGCCTACCGGTCCGACCAGGGCCGCCCGCCTCCCCAACAGGACACTCCGAGCCGTCGGCCACGTCCGCGGCCGGCCGGGCGACCGATGCCCGGGGGTCGACCGGTCGGTGCCGGCGGTGGGCTCAGGAGAGCACCCGACGCCGGAAGTTCCGGAGCCCGAGTCCGAGGAAGAGGGCCAGGAACCCGGTCAGCACCGGGTACACCACATAGAGGTGCATGTGGGGAGCGTCGGTGAACGCGGCGCGCATCCCCTCGTTGACGTAGATGAGCGGGTTGACGAGCACGATCGTCTGGAGCCAGTGCCAGCCCTCGGCCTGGATGGGGGCCAGCCGGGTCCACTGGTAGTAGGTCCCGCCGAGGAAGGTCACCGGGAGGATGATGAACCCGAACATCAGGCCGATGTTGCGCGGCTCGAAGCTCGTCCCGAGCAGCAGGCCCAGGGAGGCCATGGTCACACAGGCCAACGGCACGATGGTGACCACGATCCACCAGTGGAACGTGAGGTGGGCCTCGACGCCCTTGGCGTGGACGACCGAGGCGATGGGCAGGACGATCACCGCGGAGATGAGGCCCTGGACCGCGCCGGACAGGACCTTGGCCATGGCCACCAGCCAGATGGGGCACGGAGCCTGGACCCGGTCCTCGATCTCGCGGGTGAACCCGAACTCCTGGGACATGGTCAGGGCCACCGACTGCACCCCCTGGAAGAGGATCGAGATGCCGACCACGCCGGGGACCAGCACGGTGGCGAACGCCGACTCCTCGCCCGGCCTGCTGCCCCCACCGATGCCCTGCCCGATCTTCGGGAAGACGTAGAGGAACACGAAGCAGAGCAGGAACGGCTGCACGAGGGTGCGGACCACGAACTCGAACAGATGCTTGCGCAGGACGACCAGATCTCGCAGGATCAGGGCCCACAGGGCGATGCGGCCGGCGGCCATCGAGGAGCGGACGGGCGTCGTGTGGACGGCCTCGGTCGGCGCTGGGGACTCCACGGAGGTCATCCCTCGCGCAGCTCCTTGCCGGTGAGGTTGATGAAGACCGTCTCCAGGGTCGGCTCGTTCACCGACAGGTCGAGGACCGGGAAGCCGGCACCCTCGGCCACCGACACCACCGTGGGAAGGAGCCGGTCCGTGCCCTTCACGTGGAGCTCCACCCCGCCGTCGATGGGTCGCGTCCGGGTCACGCCGGGCACGCCCTTGCTGAGGGCGCCGGCCAGCTCGTCCTGGTCACCGGTGGCAGTCACCGTCACGATGGTGTCGGCGTCGATCTGCTGCTTGAGGGCGGCCGGGGTGTCGAGGGCCAGGATCTTGCCCCCGTCCATGATCGCCACCCGACCACAGAGCTGCTCCGCCTCCTCCATGTAGTGGGTGGTGAGCAGGATCGTCTGGCCGTCGGCGTTGAGGGAGCGCAGCGTGTCCCACAGGGCGAGGCGGCTCTGGGGGTCGAGGCCGGCCGTGGGCTCGTCGAGGAA
>CAZNLF010000320.1:0-3006 GCA_964573595.1 uncultured Acidimicrobiaceae bacterium
ACGGGATGTCGTTCGGGACGAAGCCCTCCTTGCGCACGTCGAGGATCATCTCGCCGCCCCCCAGGAAAGGAGGCAGTGCATTGAGCAGCGCCTCGCGCCCCCACAGCACGCCGATGCCCGTCGGGCCGAGCATCTTGTGGGCGCTGAAGGCGAGGAAGTCGACGCCGAGCGCGGCCACGTCGGTGGGGAGGTGGGGAACCGACTGGGCCCCGTCGGCCACCACCACCGCTCCGGCGGCGTGGGCCGCCTCCACGATGTACTCGATCGGGTTCAGGGTCCCGAGCACGTTGGACATGCAGGTGATCCCGACGAGCTTGGCCCCGTCGAGCAGCCGGTCGAGGTCGTCCAGGATCAGCAGTCCCTCGTCGTCGGTGGGTATCCACCGGATGACGAGCCCGCGCTCCTCGGCGAGCATCTGCCACGGGACGATGTTGGCGTGGTGCTCCATCTCGCTGAGGACGATGACGTCCCCCGCGTGCAGGTGGGTGCGACCCCAGGTGTGGGCCACCAGGTTGAGCCCCTCGGTGGCGTTCTTCGCGAAGACGATCTCGCGGGTGGGCACCGGCGCCCCGATGAACCGCCCCACGTTGAGCCGGGCCGCCTCGAAGCGTCGGGTCGCCTCCTCGGCGATCGAGTACACGCCGCGGTGCACGTTGGCGTGCGTGGTCTCGTCGTAGGAGCGCATGGCGTCGAGCACCTGCGTGGGCCGTTGGGCCGACGACGCCGAGTCGAGGTAGATGATCGGGTGCCCGTTCACCTCGCGGGCCAGGAGTGGGAAGTCCTTGCGGAGGGTGGCCACGTCGAGCCCGTCGGCCGGCTCGGCGGAGCCCGGTGTGGTCCCGGTGTGCGTGATCTCGTTCAGCTGCGCCATGCGTCGTACCCTTCGATCTCCAGCTTCCGGGCGAGCTCCGGGCCTCCGTCGGCGACGATAGCCCCGTCGATGAGCAGGTGGACCCGATCGGCGGCGAGCTCGTCCAGCATGCGTTGGTAGTGGGTGATGACGAGCACTCCGAGCTCGGGCCGCACCCCGCGCACCGTCTGCACGCCCCGTGCGACGGTCCGGAGGGCGTCGACGTCCAGCCCGGAGTCGGTCTCGTCGAGGACGGCCAACTCGGGTTCCAAGATGGCCATCTGGAGGATCTCGTTGCGCTTCTTCTCGCCGCCGGAGAAACCGTCGTTGAGGTGGCGCTCGCCGAAGGCCGGGTCCATCCCCAGCTTCTCCATCCACTCCATCATCATGAGCCGCACCTCGAGCACCGACATGTCGATGCCCCGTCGGGCCGACAGGGCCTGGCGCAGGAACTGGATGACCGGCACCCCGGCGATCGACTCGGGCTCCTGGAAGGCGAGGAACATCCCGGCCTTGCCACGTACGTCGGTCGGCCACGTGGTGATGTCCTCGCCCCGGAACCGGATGGTGCCCGAGTCCACCACGAAGGCAGGATTCCCCAACAGCACGTTGGCCAGCGTCGACTTCCCCGATCCGTTCGGGCCCATGAGCGCGTGCACCTGACCCGACTCCACCGTGAGATCGACGCCACGCAGTATCTCGGCACCCTCCACCGACACGTGCAGGTCCTCGATCTGGAGGAGAGGGGTGGACCCCCCGGGCTGGTCGGCTGCTTCTGTCGGCACGCTGTCGATCTTAGCGTGGAATCCGTATTTTCCCCTACAGGAATAGGGGCAATCAGGGCACCGGGGCGCCGCACCCATTGATTACGCAGGTCCCTACCGCTGCCGGTACGGTAACCGCATGGCCGACCCGTGGAACTTCGATGGGCCGGTGGCCCAGCTGGACTCCAATGCCGGCGTGGTCACGCTGGTCGACGAGTCGACCTTCGCCATCAGCGGCGGGGCGGGCGACATCAGCGGCGGAGCGGCCCAGGGCCTGTTCTTCCGGGACACCCGGATCCTCTCCCGCTTCGAGGTGCTGGTGGACGGGGTGCGGACCGAGCCACTGGCGGCGGTCACCGACAACCCGTTCTCGTCCACCTTCGTCTCCCGCTGCCAGCCGCCGCCCGGGCGGGCCGACTCGACACTGATGGTCTTCCGCTCCCGCTACGTGGGCCAGGGAATGCGGGAGGACCTGTCCATCCGCAACTTCGCCGACGAGCCGGCGACCTGCAAGGTCCAGCTCCTGGTGGGGTGCGATTTCGCCGACCTGTTCGCCGTCAAGGAGGGCCGGCTGGGTCCCGACCCGGCGGTCGACCCGGTGACCGCCACGCTGGGACCGGCCGACGGGACCGGTGCCCCGGGGGGACCGACCACGGTGACCTACTCGCACCGACGGGGGAGCGTGGTCCGGGGGATGGAGATCCGGTTCAACCAACCCACCGAGGTCGATACCGACGTGGCCACCTTCGAGGTGGAGGTCCCACCGAGGAGCGAATGGTCGACCTGCGTCGAGTTCGCGCCGGTCATCGACGGGGTCTCCTTCGACCCCCGGTACCGGTGCGGTGAGCCGGTGGACCTGGCGACGCCGAGCGAGCGGCTGGCCCAGTGGAGACGCCTCGTCCCCCAGGTCGAGACCGACCACCCGGGGCTGAAGGAGGTGATCGACCGGAGCAACGAGGACCTCGGTGCCCTGCGCATCTTCGATCCCGACTATCCCGAGCGGGTGGTGGTGGCCGCCGGCGCACCGTGGTTCATGACCGTCTTCGGCCGTGACTCCCTCCTCACCGCGTGGATGGCCCTGCTGGTCGATCCCGACCTGGCCCGCGGCGTCCTCCAGACGTTGGCGCGGTTCCAGGGCAAGGACGTCGATCCCCGCCACGAGGAGGAGCCCGGTCGGATCCTCCACGAGATGCGCTTCGGCGGTGCGGCGTCACTGTCCCTCGGCGGCGGGAGCATCTACTACGGCACGGCCGACGCCACCCCGCTGTTCGTGATGCTCCTCGGCGAGATGCGGCGGTGGGGCGTGGCCCGGGAGATGGTCGACGAGCTGTTGCCCAACGCGGCCCGGGCCATCGAGTGGATCGAGCAGTTCGGCGACGCCGACGGCGACGG
>CAZNLF010000321.1:0-2983 GCA_964573595.1 uncultured Acidimicrobiaceae bacterium
TCGCCCGGATGAACGGCCACGTGATCGTGTGCGGCTGGGGGAGGGTCGGGCGCGAGGTCGCGGAATTCCTCGACAGCGCCCAAAGAGACCTCGTCGTCGTCGACCGCGATCCTGATCGGCTCAGCACCGTGCCCTATGCCTCCGTCTGCGGCGATGTCGCTGACGACGAGACGCTCCTCCGGGCCGGGATCGAGCGGGCGGGAACCCTCGTGGCGGCCATCGACACCGACTCGGACAATCTCTACCTGACCGTGGCGAGCAGGTCGCTGCGTCCCGAGCTCAAGATCATCGCCCGCGCCCGGAACGAGTCCTCCGAGTCGAAGTTGGAGCGCGCCGGCGCCGACCGGGTCGTCAATCCCCAAAAGCTCGGCGGTGACCGCATGGCATCGTTCGTGACCCAGCCTCATGTCGTCGACTTCGTCGACGTCGTCATGCACGACGGCTCGCTCAAATTCCGGCTGGAGGAGTTGACGGTGTCCGCCGACTCACCCCTGACCGGCAACACGCTCCGTTCCGTGCACCTGCGGGACCGGACCGGTGCCCTGGTCCTGGCCATCAGGCGCCCCGACGGCTCGTTCCTCACCAATCCGTCCCCCGAGGACACCATCGAGGCCGGGGACGTGATCATCAGCGTGGGCACGGCCGAGCAGCTCGGGGCCCTCCAGTCCTTTGCGACACGGCGCAACGGACGGGCCTGACCGTTCGGGCTCCGTCGGGCGGCCGGCCGTGTACCGGCCGTCGCGGGATCAGTGACGGGGGACCAACGCCAGCTGGCGTGACTGGGCCACGAGCCGGTCCGATCCGTCCCAGATCTCGCCGTCCTCCTCGAGGAAGCCACCGGTCACGAACCGGGTGGCGAACCGGCACCGGAGCCACCCGGGTTCCGGGCGGGCCCGGATGTGGGCGGTCAGCTCGAGCGTCGGGGTCCAGGCCGGGGCCTGCCGGGAATTGAAGATGGTCGGGGGGAAGGCGTCGACCGCGATGAGGAGGCCGACCGTGTCGATCGGCTCTCCACCAGCGAGGCGGAACCAGCCGCGCATCAACAGGCTGCCACTCGCCTCCCCGCGGGCGAATCCGGCGTCATCGGGGTGCAACCGCAGGTCCACGTGACCCATGAACGGTGGGGGGAAGGTGTCCGTGGCCACCAGGGGGAAGCACTCGTCCGGCGGGGGAAGGTCCGGGGGTTCGCTGTCGACCAGCTCGTAGCCTTCGGCCCGGTCGCGGCCGTCGACCCGATCGAGGTCACCCATGCTTCCGATGAGGGACAGCACCGGTCTGTCGGCTGCCTGCATGACGGCGGTCGCCGTGGAGAACCGCTTGCCCTCCTTGATCACCGCGGTACGGACACTGACCGGGCCCGGCTTGCCCGGTGCGAGGAAGTGGGCCGTCACCGACACCGGGTCGGCACGTCCGGTGGCGGCGAGCAGCGCCCGGGTGCCGATGGCCAGGAGGTAACCGCCGTTGGCATTGCCGGCGATGTCCCAGCCCGGCTCGACGGCCCCGTCCCAGGCGTCGGCCCCGGCGGGCCGCACCGCGCTGGCCTCGGCGAACGTCTCCACCGCCTCAACCTAATCACCCCTGACCGTCGGCGGAGCCGGTTATCGCCGAGACGGCGGTCCGACCGGGACGGCTCCCGGCCGGCGCTGGCATACTCGTCGGATGGGGAGATCGACGTGACCATCGTCACCCGGCCGGACACCCTGCTCCCCGATCCGGAGCCCCGGCCGGTGCGCCACACGGTGATCTCGGTCGACGACCACCTAGTCGAACCGCCCGACATGTTCGAGGGCCGGCTCCCGGCCCGGTTCGCGGCGCTGGCACCCCGGGTCGTCGAGAGCTCCCGGGGGCACCAACTGTGGGAGTTCGACGGGAGCCGCTACACGCAGGTGGGGATGAACGCGGTGGCCGGGCGTCGACCCGAGTGCGTCACGCTGGAGCCGACCCGCTTCGAGGATATGCGGCGCGGGTGCTGGGACATCGACGCCCGCATCCGGGACATGGACATCAACGGCGTGTGGGCATCGCTCAACTTCCCCTCCCAGATCACCGGATTCTGCGGGAGGGTCTTCTCCGCCGCCCGCGACCCCGAGCTCGGCCTGGCGGTCACGCGGGCATGGAACGACTGGCTCTACGAGGCGTGGTGGCAGCCGTACGCCGACCGCATCATCCCCTGTGGGATCACGTTCCTCGCCGACCCGGCGCTCGGAGCCGCCGAGATCCGACGGAACGCGGAGCGTGGCTTCCGATCGGTCACCCTTCCGGAGCGGCCTCACCGGATCGGCCTCCCCAGCCTGTTCTCGGGATACTGGGAACCCATCGTCGAGGCGTGCGAGGAGACCGACACGGTCATCTCGCTCCACGTCGGCTCCTCGGGCATGCCGGACATGCCGGCCGACGGCCCGCTGGTCGCCATCGGCGCCACCCTGTTCGGACAGATGTCGCTGTCGGCGTGTGCCGAGTGGGTCTGGTCAGGCCTGCCGGCGCGATTCCCCCGGCTCAAGATCGCCATGAGCGAGGGCGGCATCGGCTGGGTGGCCATGCTCCTCGACCGCCTCGACAACATCGTCGAGCGGTCGGGCTACGGCCGCGACTACGACGCGTCGGGACTGTTGCCGGCCGACGTCCTCTCGCGGAACTTCTGGTTCTGCACCATCGATGATCCCTCGACCATCGACACCCGCCATCGCATCGGGATCGACCACATCATGGTGGAGGTCGACTACCCACACGGCGACTCGACCTGGCCCGACACCCAGTCGGTCATCGAACGGTGCTGGGGCCACCTCCCGATCGAGGAACTGGACAAACTGACCCATGGCAATGCGGCCGACCTCTACCGATGGCCCATGCCCGACGACCCCCTGCCGTGATCGGACCCCGATGCAACGCCGGCCCGGTCGGGGGAACGAGGATCGGCGTGGGTGAGACCCGCCGAACAGACGGAGCGAGGGGGGCGGCCACGGTCGGCGCCCCCGGGCGGGGG
>CAZNLF010000322.1:0-2982 GCA_964573595.1 uncultured Acidimicrobiaceae bacterium
TGTGCCGCTCCAATTGGCCACGGTGAGAATCGGGCCCCGGTGGCCGAACAGGCCCTCGACGTCGTCAAGGCGGCGGGAGACCTCCAGCGGGCGGCGGTGTTGTCGGCCAGCGACGCCACCGGCCACCAGGTCGCCGATCTGAGCCGCGACGCCGATCAGGAGATCAGTCTGCTCGACGCCGGACTGGCCTCGGCACGGTCTGCCCTGCCCCGCACCCGCGGCTGACGCACCGGGCAGGGGTCAGGCGGACCGGGAGAGCACCTCGTCGACCGCCCCGGCCAGCACGTCTAGTCCGTCGCCGAGCAGGGCGTCGTCGATCACCAGCGGCGGCAGCAGGCGGATCACGTTGCCGAAGCTGCCGCAGGTGAGCACCACGACCCCGGCCCGATGGCAGGCCTGCGCGATGCTCCGCGCCGCGTCGGCGTCCGGCTCCAGGGTCCCCGGCCGCACGAACTCCATGGCCATCATCGCTCCACGACCACGGACGTCACCGATGCCCGGGTGGGCGGACCGCAACGGACGGAGCCGCTCGGTGATGGTCTCACCGATGGAGCGGGCGGCACCGGCCAGGTCGTCGACGCGCAGGGTGTCGATGGCGGCCAGGGCGGCGGCGCAGGCCACCGGATTCCCGCCGTAGGTGCCGCCGAGCCCACCCGGATGGACGCCGTCCATGAGGTCGGCCCGACCGGTCACCGCGGCCAGCGGCAGGCCACCGGCCAACGCCTTGGCCGTCGTCATCAGATCGGGGACCACCCCCTCGTGATCGCAGGCGAACCAGTCGCCGGTGCGGCAGAACCCGGTCTGGATCTCATCGGCGACGAGCAGCACCCCCCGGTGGCGGCACCAGCCGGCGAGCGCGGGGAGGAACCCGGGTGCGGGAACGACGAACCCGCCCTCGCCCTGGATGGGCTCGATCAGCACGCAGGCCACGTTGTCGGCGCCCACGAGTCGGTCGATCTGCTCGACGGCCCTGGCCGCGGCATCCGCTCCCGTCATGCCGGCGGGGTCGCGGAACGGATACGACATGGGCACCCGGTAGACCTCGGGGGCGAAGGGTCCGAATTTGTCGCGGTACGGCATGTTCTTGGCGGTGAGGGCCATGGTCAGGTTGGTCCGGCCGTGGTACGCGTGGTCGAAGACGACCACCGCCTGCCGGCCGGTCACGTGACGGGCGACCTTCACGGCGTTCTCCACGGCCTCCGCCCCCGAGTTGAACAGGGCGGACCGCTTGGGTTCGTCACCCGGGGCCAGGGTGTTGAGCGCCTCGCACACGGCCACGTAGGACTCATACGGATTGACCATGAAGCAGGTGTGCGAGAAGCGCCCGACCTGAGCGCGCACGGCGTCCACCACGGACGGCGCCGCGTGACCGACGCTGACCACCGCGATGCCGGCGCCGAGGTCGATGAGCGAGTTGCCGTCGACATCGATCAGGACAGCCCCGGAGGCTTCGGCCACATAGAGCGGAAGCACCGAGCTGACGCCCGGCGCCACCGCTGCGGCGCGACGGAGGTCGAGGGCCCGCGAATTGGGACCGGGGAGCTCGGTCACCAGTGAGCGCTGCTGTTTGATCAGGGACGGGTCCACCTGGTCAGAGTACCGGACCGGCCCTGTCGGAACCCGGTCGGCGGAGCCGACACCGCGGTCCCGCCCCGACCCCTACGCGCCCGCCAGGGCCAGGACGCCGAACACGGCGCCGACGGGATCGATCAGGACGGCGAACCGGCCGGCGGGGATGTCGATCGGCCCGGCGACGAGTGTGGCGCCGAGGCCGGTCGCCGTGGCGATGGTGGCATCGGTGTCCGCCACGCCGAAGTAGGCCAGCCAGTGGGCCGGCACCTCGGGAGGGAGGTCGGGGGAGATGTGCAGCATGCCACCGATGTCCGCCCCGCCCAGCTTCCACGTGGTGTACTCCATGCCGCCCATGTCGCCGGTCTGGCCCTCCCAGCCGAACACCTCGCCGTAGAAGCGCTTGGCCGCGTCGATGTCCCGGGTGTTCAGCTCGTTCCAGGTCAGGGCGCCCGCCTCGTTGACCAGTCCGGCCCCGATGTGGTTTCGGGGCTGCCACACCGCGGCGGCCGCTCCGGTGGGGTCGGCGAACACGGCCATCCGACCCACGTCCAGGACGTCCATCGGCTCGACGAAGACGATGCCGCCGGCCGCCTTGACCTTGGCGATGGCCTCGTCGGCATCGCTGACCGAGATGTACGTGGTCCAGGCCGGTGGCTGGCCCTCCATCATGATGGGTGCACCTCCGGCGACCGGCACACCGCCCTTGTCGAACATGTGGTAGTTGCCCGTGTCCGGCCCCTGGTCCCGGGCCTCCCAGCCGAGGAGCTCCGTGTAGAAGGCGACCGAGGAGGTGAGGTCGGGGCTGGCCAGGTCGACCCACGAGGGGGTGCCGGGTTCGTACGAGGTGCGGGTGGGCATGGTGGGCTCCTTGTGGTACCGGATCGCAGACCGTCGGCTGCGCTGCCCGCGGTCGTGGTGTCCTCTTCGCTGTTCAGCCTGACACGGACTGGCCGCCCGCGCCTCGGGAGTCAGTTCCCGAAGTTCCAGCTGTCCCCACCCTCGTACCGGTGGAGGATGTTCTTGGCCATGAGGATCCGGTGGACCTCGTCGGGCCCGTCGGCCAGCCGGAGCACCCGGGCGGTCAGGTACATCTGGCCGAGTGGGAGGTCGTTGCTCACGCCGGCGCCACCCCACACCTGGATGGCCCGATCGACCACCCGGTGGTAGGCGGCGGGCACGAACACCTTGATCGCCGAGATGGCGGTGCGGGCGTCGGGGTCCCCGTTGGCGACCTTCTCGGCGGCGTTGATGGTCATGAGGCGCGCCGACTGCACGTCCATGTAGCTGTCGGCGATGAACCCCTGGATGAACTGCTTGTCCTTCAGCAGGCCGCCGTGCACCTGGCGGACCAGGGTGCGCTCGACCATCAGGTCGAAGGCCCGCCACATCTGGCCCACCGAGTTCATGCAG
>CAZNLF010000323.1:0-2980 GCA_964573595.1 uncultured Acidimicrobiaceae bacterium
CTCCTCCTGGCTACCCCACTCGACCGGATCAGACCGCGAAGCATGGGGCTCGTCCGCATCCACTCCGCCAGACTAGGGGTCCCCGACTAACCGTTGTCGGTCCGCCGGTTCTCGTCGACCAGCGAGCTGCGCTCCAGCGCCGCCACGATCAGCGAGTCCTGGGTGGCCACCCCGTCGACCGTCGGGATCCGGTGCCACATCCCGTCGGCGTCGAGCGACCACGACTGCGTGTCGTCGGCCAGGTTGAGCTCCAGGATCTCCTCGAGTTGCACCACGGCGGCGGGATCGCCCACCGGGATCATCGCTTCGACCCTCCGGTCCAGGTTGCGGCGGCGAAGGTCGGCCGAGCCGATGTAGTAGCTCGCCGGCCGACCGTTGGTGCCACCGAAGCGGAGGATGCGGGAGTGCTCGAGGAACCGTCCCACGATGGAGCGGACCCGGATGGTCTCGGAAAGCCCGGGCACCCCCGGTCGGAGGCAGCAGATGCCCCGGATGATGAGGTCGATGGGCACTCCGGCCTGGGAGGCGCGGTAGAGGGCGTCCATGACCGCGACGTCATCGAGCCCGTTCACCTTGATGACGATGCGCCCCTGCGGACCGGCGAGGGACTCCTCGTCGATGCAGTCGATGACCCGGTCGCGGATGCCGCCCGGTGACGTGACCAACTCCTGGTAGTGCGGGGGCTGGCTGAACCCGGTGATGTAGTTGAAGAAGCGGGTGACGTCGGCCCCGAGTGCCGGCCGCGAGGACAGGACCCCGAGGTCCTCGTAGATGCGGGCGGTCTTCGGGTTGTAGTTGCCTGTCCCGACATGGCAGTAGAGCCGGACGGCACCACCCTCCTGGCGGACGACGAGTGTGGTCTTCGCATGGGTCTTGAGCCCCATCAGCCCGTAGATCACGTGGGCGCCGGCCTCCTCGAGCGCACGGGCCCAGCCGATGTTCGCCTCCTCGTCGAAGCGGGCGGTCACCTCGACCAACACGGCCACCTGCTTGCCGTGCTCCGCCGCCCGCACCAGGGCGGCCACCACCGGACTGTCACCCGACGTGCGGTACAGGCACTGCTTGATGGCCAGGACGTGGGGATCGTCGGCGGCCTCGTTGATCATCTCCTCGACCGAGGCCGAGAACGAGTCGTAGGGGTGGTGGACGAGGAGGTCCTGGCGGTCGAGCACCGAAAAGATACTGGCATCCTCCTCACGCTCCACCGTCGTGAGTGGCTGGGGGATGAGCGGTGTCCACGGCTCGTCGTGGAGGTCCGGCCGGTCGAGCGCATGGAGGGCCCACAGGCAGTCGAGGCCCAGCGGCCCGGCGAAGCGATAGACGTCGTCGGGGCCGAGCCCGAGCTCCTCGGTGAGCCGCGCCACCGGTCCCTCCGACGTCTTCGAGTCGATCTCGAGCCGCACGACCGGGAGGAACCGCCGCCGGCGCAACTCCTCTTGGAGGGCGAGCAGCAGGTCATCAGCGGCATCGTCGTCGAGGGCGAGGTCGGCGTCACGCGTCACCCGGAAGATGCACGGCTGTCCCACGTCCATCCCCGGGAACAGTGCGTCGATGAAGGCGACCAGGGTCTGCTCGAGGGGGATGAACCGGTCCCCTCCGGGCAGCGGCAGTAGCCGGGACACGTTGGGCGGCACCTTCACCCGGGCGAAGCGGGCGGTGTCGTCGTTGCGGTTACGGACCTCCACGCCCACATTCAGCGACAGGTTGGAGATATACGGGAACGGGTGGCTGGGATCCACGGTCAGGGGGGTCACCACCGGCAGGATCAGTCGATCGAACACCTCGTGGAGATACGACCGGTCGGGTGTGTCCAGGGAGTCCCAGTCGCACAGCTCGATGCCCTCCGACCGGAGCGCCGGGCCCACCTCGTCGAGCAGCAGGCCCTCCTGCCGGCGAACCATCCTCTCCAGCGAGGCCCGGACGTCCCGCAGGAGCTTGTCCGGGGTGCTCCCGTTCAGGGCGAGGCTCTTGATCCCGGCCACCACCTGGCGGCGCAGCCCGGCCACCTGGACCTGGAAGAACTCGTCGATCCGCTCGCTGAACAGCACCAGGAACTTCACCCGCTCCAGCAGCGGGATGTCCGGGTCGGCGACCAGGTCGAGCAGCCTGTCGTTGAAGTCGAGATCGGAGAGCTGGCGGGCGAAGTACCGGTGGTCGGCCTCCGAGTTTGCGCCTTCCGCATGCCCCCTGGTGGTCTCGACGCTCATCGACCAACGATAGCAACCGCCGCAGGCCACGGAACCGGGTATCCGAACGTTGGCGGTACCGGATCCGGACCGGCCGCGTCAGGGACGCCTCCGGAAGTGGGCCACAATGGGCGACGAACAGCCCGGGGATGAAAGGTGTCCGCCGTGACCGACCGCACCATCGAAGTCATCGTGGAGATCCCCCGGGGGAGCCGGAACAAGTACGAGTACGACCACGAGCGCCACGTCATCCGCCTCGATCGACGCCTGTTCTCCGCCACGTTCTATCCCGCGGACTACGGATTCGTCCCCGACACGCTGGCCGAGGACGGCGACCCGCTCGACGTCCTCATCCTCCTCGACGAGCCGACGTTTCCGGGCTGCCTGGTCGAGTGCCGCCCCGTCGGGGTGTTCTGGATGACCGACGAGAAGGGGCCGGACGCCAAGATCATCTCAGTGGCCTGCGGGGACCCGATGTGGGAGTCGGTCCACGACCTCGACGGCCTGCCGCCCCATCTCACATTCGAGATCGCCCACTTCTTCGATGTCTACAAAGACCTCGAGCCGGACAAGCTGACCAAGGTAGGCGGGTTCGACGGAGTTGACGCCGCGTGGGCAGAGATCGACCGCTCGTTCGATCGGGCCAAGGCGGCCGGATAGCCCGATACCCGCCCCAACTGAACCGGCCCGGCCAACCCCTGTGGGGGTGGGTCGGGCCCGGACGGCATCAGCTCAGGCCAGGACCTGGGCCTTGGCCGCGGCGAACTCCTCGTCGGTCAGCGCACCGGCGGTGT
>CAZNLF010000324.1:0-2975 GCA_964573595.1 uncultured Acidimicrobiaceae bacterium
TGCACCACTACGGCGAGGACGACCACTACGACCAGGTGAGCGCCTTCATCAAGTCCGTACGGGGGTCCGATCCCGACGCCGGCCTGTACTGGCTCGCCCGGATGCTCGAATCGGGCGAGGACGCCCGATTCATCGCCCGCCGACTGGTCATCCTGGCCAGCGAGGACATCGGTGAGGCCGATCCGCTGGCGCTCGTGGTGGCCGATGCCGCCGCCCGGGCGGTCGAGTTCGTCGGACTGCCCGAGGCCCAGCTCAACCTGGCCCAGGCGGTCGTCCACCTGGCCTGCGCCCCCAAGTCCAACCGGGTCACGGTGGCTCTCGGGCTGGCCCAGCGGGACGTCCGGGAGGGTCCCCGCGGCGACGTGCCCACCCACCTGCGGGACGCCCACTACCGGAGCGCCTCCAGCATCGGCCACGGCGAGGGCTACGTCTATCCCCACGACCGGCCCGATGCCTGGGCCGATCAGCAGTACCGGCCCGAGGGCCTGTCGGCCAACCGCTACTACGAGCCGAGCGACCGGGGGCACGAGGCGGTGGTGGCCGAGCGCCTCCGGCGGTGGCGCCGCGAGGGGCCCGAGGGTGGAGCGACAGGCGTCGGCGGAGCCGACGACGGTGCGGCAGCCGACGATGGTTCGGCCGCCGACGAGGTCGGCGGTGCCGACGAACACGCCCCGGGGGTTTAGGCCAGACTGTCCCCATGACCCGGCGACGACGTGGCCTCGCGGTGATGGCCGCGCTGGCGCCGGCCGTCATCATCCTGACCATCGGTGCGGGAGTGGTCGCCGGGACCACCGCCGGAGCCGCGGTCCCGAACGTCCGTGTGGGCACCCACCCACCCCCGCTGCCCCGGGGAGCCGTCGTGACCGGGCCGACGGCGGCGTCGACCAGCGTGACGTCCGACGTGTCCCTCAATCCGCGCGACGAGCCGGCGCTCACCGCCTTCGTGGACGCCGTGTCGACGCCGGGGTCACCCGAGTACCACCAGTACCTGAAGCCGGGACAGTTCGCCTCGGACTTCGGCCCGACGCAGGCCACCATCACCGCAGCGCGCCAGTGGCTGGCCTCGACGGGCCTCCATGTGGGTGCCACCACACCCGACGGCCTGTTGCTACCCGTGACCGGCACCGTGTCCGACATGGAGCGGGCCTTCAGCGTGTCGGTCGTGAACGCCCGCCTGTCGACCGGTCGCGAGTCGCGCTTCGTCGCCAGCGCACCGGCGGTGCCCGCCGCCCTCGCCCCGACCATCCAGGGGGTGGTGGGCCTGAGCACGGTGGCCCAGCCCCAGCCGCAGCTGGTCCGGGGCGGTACCGGCACCCGTGCCGGTGAGGGAGCCGCCTCTTCCGGCGGCGGCTCCGCGACCACACCGTCGAACCCCCGCGCGGTGACGGCCACCCCGCACGCTGGCCCGGCAGCCTGCACGGATGCCTCGGCAGTGGCGCAACGGTACGGCGGCTACACGGCGGACCAGCTGGCCTCGATCTACGGGCTCAGCACGCTGTACGGCGACGGGCTCGAGGGGACCGGCCAGACCGTGGGCATCTACGAGCTCGAGCCCTACACGCCGAGCGACATCTCGACGTACCAGACCTGCTTCGGACTCACCAACACCGTCACCCAAGACGGAGCATCCACCGGATCGCAGTCGGGAGAGGCGGCGCTCGACATCGAGGGTGTGGCCGGACTCGCACCGGGCGCGTCGATCACCGTCTACGAGGGCAACGACAACGCCACCGACAGCTCCAGTCCCATCGGCACGTACGACCGAATGGTGACCGCGGATACGGCCAAGGTGCTTACGACCAGCTGGGGAACGTGCGAGCCGGAGATGGATCCCTCCGGGCAGGCTGCCGAGTCCTCCATCTTCGCCGAGGCCGCCGCCCAGGGGCAGACCATCGTGGCCGCATCGGGCGACTCCGGATCGACCGACTGCTTTTCGCCCCTCTTCAGCGACGCCGATGCGGCGGTGACGGTGGACGACCCGGCGGACCAGCCCGGGATCACCGGGGTGGGGGGCACGTCGCTCCTCGGTGCCGGTCCCGACGAGACGGTATGGAACAACGGCTACGGAGCAAGCGGCGGCGGTGTCTCCTCCGACTTCACCCAACCGTCCTGGCAGGCCGGCCCAGGGGTGGACGCCCCGGACGACCTGGCCCAGTGCAGCGTGCTCGGCCGGTCCAGCTGCCGGGAGGTCCCCGACGTGGCCGCCTCGGCCGACCCCGCCCACGGGGACATCATCTACTACGGCGGTGCATGGATCGTGTACGGCGGAACCAGCGCCGCCTCCCCCGTGTGGGCGGCCATGACCGCGGTGATCGACCAGACCCTGCCCAGTTCGGCCGGGCTGATCAATCCGGTCCTCTACGGGGCGGCGACCTGTGCCTCCTCGCCGTTCAACGACGTGACCACCGGCACCAACGCCTGGATCGCCGCCGCCGGCGGCCGCTACCCGGCGACGGCCAACTACGACACGGCCAGCGGCTGGGGCTCGGCCAACGCCACCGAACTGGAGTCGGCGCTGGTCTCGCCCAAGATCTGTCCGGTGGTGCAGAGCGTCAATCCGGCAAAGGGCGCGCCGGGCGGCGGGAACACGGTGACCATCACCGGGACGGACTTCGCCGGGGCCACCGCGGTGCGCTTCGGGTCCACGTCGGTGGCGTTCACCGTGACCTCGCCGACGTCGATCACCGTCGTCGTGCCGCCGGGTCCCAGCGGGTCGACCGTGGACGTGACGGTGCAGGGCACCCAGGGGTCGAGCCGGGTCGTGGCCTCGGACCGCTACACCTATGCGGCTCGCGGCTACTGGCTGGCGGCGTCCGACGGCGGCATCTTCACGTTCGGCCAAACCGGCTTCTTCGGGTCGACCGGTGGGATCCAACTGAACCGGCCGGTGGTGGGCGTGGCCTCCACCGCGAACGACCGGGGCTACTGGCTGGCGGCGTCCGACGGCGGTGTCTTCACCTTCGGCGACGCCGGCT
>CAZNLF010000325.1:0-2969 GCA_964573595.1 uncultured Acidimicrobiaceae bacterium
TCATCTCGGGCCCGAGGGCCTGCATGGCCGCCATGTTCTTGGTGCTCTTGACGGTGAGCGGGGTCAGGAGGGCCATGATCACGATCGTCAGGAGGGCCACGTCGACCGGATAGTTGGGAATGAGCGAGTAGAAGAACGCGAGGATCGCCCCGACGGCGTCGAGGAGCGGTTGGAAGATCTTGCCGATGGGCGTGGTCAGTGAGGCGTACATGGGGTCCTCCCCGTGGTGGGAACCGGATCGATGCCGTGGCCGCCCCAGGGGGTGCACCGCAGCAGGCGTTTGGCCGCCAGCCGCGAACCGCGGGCCGCCCCGTGGGCCGAGATCGCCTCCACTGCGTACTCCGAGCACGTGGGCAGGTAGCGGCACCCGGTCGGGCGCCCCGAACGTGCGAGCTGATAGGCGTGGATCGTGGCGATCATCGCCCGGGCGACCACGCCCGGCCGTGGCTGGTCGGGGTCAGGGCTCCGAACGGTGCCGGCGCCGGGTTCGGTCGTCTGGGTGGTCGTCATCTGCAGCCCGCGATTCCGGGCTGGTCCGCCCCCACCGCGCCGGCGGATCGGTGACTCGTGGCCCGCTGCACCGCTCGGCTCATGGCCACCTTCAGTTCCTCGAACGTGAGACCGGGCCCGGCGGGTCCGGTGTGTACCGCATAGGCCCCGATCGGAAGCGCCCCGGCCTGCTCGCCCATGATGGCCCTCAGTCTCCTTCTCAATCGGTTCCTCACCACTGCATTTCCCACTCGCCGGTTGATGGCATAGGCAACTTGGGCCCTTGACCAGGAAGGTTGCTCTACAAAACTAACCGAGATGGGCCCGAACCGCCCTCGGTTCGACGCCTTGCGGAGGGCCTCGAACGTCTTCCGCGACCGGATCGGACCTACACCGCGGGCCGGACCGGCCGTCGGTGTCGCGTCCATCACACCGAGAGCCGGTGGCGTCCCTTCGCCCGGCGCGACCGAATCACCGCGCGGCCGGCCTTGGTCGACATCCGCTTGCGGAAACCGTGTGTCTTGGCGCGTTTGCGCACGTTGGGTTGGTACGTCCGTTTCATCCATCCACTTCCTTCCTCGCCCTGAACCGGGGACGGGGGTGTCGCCGTCGGCAGGGGGCCCGTTCACAAGGATCAGGGCATTCCGCTACATGCTAGGCGCGAACGGGGCCACGCTCTAGTCGAGACGGAGGAGGCACCCGGGCCGAGCACGGTGTACCGTTCCCGAATCGGCTGGCAACAGCACCGGATCGGCGGTGTGGGCTCCTCACCGACGCTTTGCCCGAGCACGACGCAGTACCACCAGTGAACACCCAGGAGCGCCTACCCCCGGTCCGCCGGACCGGTGCACCCCACTTCGGTAGTCATCCACAGCTGTGGAAAGCTTTGTGGACCGATCAAGCTGTCCAAGGGCGGAGGCCCACGTGAACGACACTGAGAGCTTGTGGATACTGTGCTCGGAAGCGCTGCGCGAGCAGGTGTCCGACGCCATCTGGCAGGCCTATCTGTCCGGGATCACGCCTCTGTCCATCGAGGACGGCGAGATCGTCCTCGGCGTTCCCAACACCTTGATCCGCGACCGGGTCGAGTCGCGGTTCCTCGGGCTCATCCAGGACACCGTCACCGGGACCGTCGGGCGCGACCTGGTGGTCCAGCTGGAAGTCGTGGCCCCCATCTACGAGCCCGCCGAGGAATCCCTCCCGGGTGGCGATGTCGTGACGTCCGAGGCGACTTCCAGCGTCACCACCTCCTCCACCAGCTCCAACTGGCGTGACCGCCCCCCCGAGGCCGGAACCCGTGGACGGCCGGGACCGTTCGAGTCCCCCGTGCTCGACCCCCGGTACACGTTCGACACCTTCGTCATCGCCTCGTCGAACCGCTTCGCCCATGCCGCCGCCCAGTCGGTCGCCGAGTCGCCGGCCCGCTCGTACAACCCCCTGTTCATCTACGGCGACGCCGGTCTGGGCAAGACGCACCTCCTCCACGCCATCGGCAACTACGTGCTCGAGAATTTCAGTGGCCGCCATGTCCGCTACGTCACCACCGAGACGTACATGAATGAATTCGTCGACGCCATCCGGACGAATGCCACCACCGCGTTCAAGCGCCGATACCGCGAGTGCGACGTCCTGCTCATCGACGACGTCCAGTTCATGGAGCGCAAGGAATCGCTCCAAGAGGAGTTCTTCCACACCTTCAACTCGCTCTACGCCGCGTCGAAGCAGATCGTCCTCACCTCCGACCGTCCCCCGAAGTCGATCGCCACGCTCGAGGATCGGCTCCGGAGCAGGTTCCTCTCCGGGCTCATCACCGAGGTCCAGCCGCCCGAGCTCGAGACCCGCCTGGCCATCCTCCAGACCAAGGCCGAGCACGAACAGGTCGACGTCCCCGACGAGGTGCTCGAGTTCATCGCCACCCACGTCAAGGACAACATCCGGGAGCTGGAGGGCGCCCTCATCCGGGTGACCGCCTTCGCCAGCCTCAACCGGCAGCCGATGAACAGGGAGTTGGCGGAACAGGTCCTGTCCGACATCGTCTCCGCCGACCAACCGCGCCGCATCACCCCACAGGTGATCCTCGACGCGACCTCGGAGACCTTCGGGTTCTCCGTCGAGGAGCTCTGCGGCCCGAACCGCCGCCGCCCGCTCGTGACCGCCCGACAGGTCAGCATGTACGTGTTCCGTGAGCTCACCGATTTCAGCTACCCGGCGATCGGCCGGGAGTTCGGCGGCCGGGACCATTCGACCGTGATGCACGCGGTCGAGAAGGTCGCAGGGCTCATGAAGGAGCGCCACCAGATCTACAACCAGGTCACCGATCTCATCGTCCGGATCAAGAGCGGGACGTGACCCGTCTCCCCGTTGAGCAGTCAGCCTGCGCCACCGCCCTCACCTGCACCAACGGCCTTCGCTATCCGGAGGTTGTGCACTATCTGTGGATATCTCTGGCTGGAGCTGGGGTAATTCTGTGAACTCAGGTG
>CAZNLF010000326.1:0-2966 GCA_964573595.1 uncultured Acidimicrobiaceae bacterium
CTCGACCCCAAGATCTTCCGCCAGAAGCTCGACGTGGTGCTGAAGGAGAAGAACGCCGTCCTGGCCAAGGTGTACAACCGCCTCCCGCTCTCGGCCGACGAGATCTGCGCGCACTACCTCGACGAGCTGGCGCCGCGGGTGGCCCCGATGGTGGCCGACACGGTGGGGCTGCTCCACGAATCGCTGGAACGGGGAGCCCACGTGCTCCTCGAGGGGGCCCAGGCCACCTTCCTCGACCTCGACCACGGCACCTATCCGTTCGTCACCTCCTCCAACCCGGTGGCCGGCGGGGCGTGCACGGGTGCGGGGATCGGCCCCCGGTACATCGACGAGGTCATCGGGATCGCCAAGGCCTACGTGACGCGCGTGGGCAGCGGCCCCTTCCCCACCGAGCTGCTCGACGAGATCGGGGACACCCTGGTCGACCGGGGCCACGAGTACGGCGTGAACACCAAGCGCCGGCGCCGGCCCGGGTGGTTCGACGCCGTCATGATGCGCCAGGCGGTCAGGCTCAACTCGCTGTCGGAGGTGGCCCTGACCAAGCTCGACGTGCTCGACACCTTCGACACGGTCAAGGTGTGCGTGGCCTACGAGGCCAACGGCGAGCGGTTCACCCATCCGCCGTACCACCAGTCGATCTTCCACCAGGTGACCCCGGTCTATGAGGAGCTGCCCGGGTGGAAATCCGACATCTCGGGCGCCACCGAGATCGGCGACCTGCCCCAGGCCGCACGCGACTACGTCCACTTCCTGGCCGAGCAGATCGGCACCCCGGTGCGACTGGTCGGGGTGGGCCCGGGTCGCGAGCAGTTCGTGCGCTTCGCCGCATGAGCGGCGGCGTGGAACCGGCGCCCCGGTCGGCGGCCGCCGTCGGGTCCGTGTGCGTGGTCGGCTCGGGGGGCCGCGAGCACGCCCTGGCCGTGGCGCTGGGCCGGACCGCCGACGTGATCGTGACCCCGGGGAATCCGGGCATCACCGGGGTCACCCCCGAGGGCCACACCATCGTGAGCGTGGCCACGCCCGCCGAGCAGATCGAGGCCGACCTGTTCGTCATCGGGCCCGAGGCACCGCTGGTCGACGGCCTGGCCGACCGGCTCCGGGCCTCGGGCAAGCTGGTGTTCGGGCCTGGCGCCGACGGCGCCCGGCTCGAGGGTTCGAAGGCGTTCATGAAGCAGGTGCTCGACGACGCGGGGGTACCCACGGCCCGGTTCGGGGTGTTCGACGACCCGGGGGCGGCCAAGGCCTACCTGCGCACGCTCCCGGGCCCGTGGGTCATCAAGACGGATGGGCTGGCCGCCGGCAAGGGCGTCCTGGTCACCGACTCGCTCGCCGACGCCGATGCGGACATCGACACCAAGCTCTCCGGTGCGGCCTTCGGGTCCGCCGGGCGCACGGTCGTGATCGAGGAGGGCCTCGCCGGCCCGGAGTGCTCGTTGCTGGTGCTGTGCGACGGCGAACGCCTGGCCGCGCTGGCACCGGCCCAGGACTTCAAGCGCCGCGACGACCACGACGGCGGCCCCAACACCGGTGGCATGGGCGCCTACTCACCCGTCCCCTTCGTCGACGACGTGCTGGTGGCCAGGCTGGTCGACGAGTCGGTGGCGCCGCTGGTCAGGGCCCTCCGGGGGCGGGGCATCGACTACCGGGGCGTGCTCTACGCCGGGCTCATGCTGACCGCCGAGGGCCCGAAGGTGCTCGAGTTCAATGTCCGCTTCGGCGATCCGGAGACCCAGGTGGTGCTGCCCCGGCTCGAGGGCGACCTGGCCGGCCTGCTGGCCGAGGTGGCGGCCGGTGCGCTGACCACGGTCCCGCGCTTCGCCGACGGTGCCGCCGTGTGCGTGGTGATGGCGTCCGAGGGCTACCCCGAGTCGCCGAGGACCGGCGACGAGATCGTCGGCATCGCCGGGGCGTTGGCGATCGACGGGGTCACGGTGTTCCACGCCGGCACCGCTCCGGCTGACGCGGGGGGCGTCGCCGGTCGGGACGGTGGAGGTGTCCCGGTGGTCACGGCGGGCGGGCGGGTGCTGGGCGTCACCGGCGTCGGCCGCTCGCTCGGGGAGGCGCGTTCCCTGGCGTACCGCGGCGTGTCGGCCATCTCGTGGCCCGGCGCCCACGCGCGGTCCGACATCGCCCGGGACGCAGTCGCCGACCCGGGGGCCGCGGGCGCGTCCGTCCACGCCGACGCGGGGACGACCCGGGAGGTGGTCGGGTGATCCCCCGGTACGCGCCGGCGGAGATGGCCGCCCTCTTCTCCGACGAGGCCCGGTTCGCCATGTGGCTCCGGGTCGAGCTGTTGGCCACCGAGGGATGGGTCGAGGTGGGGGACGTGCCGGCCGAGGCGGCCGAGGCCTGCCGCCGTCGTGCCCCCGAGGTCGACGCGGCGTTCGTCGAGGCGGTGGCCGAGCGGGAGCGGGTCACCGACCACGACGTCGCCGCCTTCGTGGACGTCGTGCAGGACGCCATCGGCCAGCCCGAGGGATCGTGGATCCACTACGGGCTCACCTCGTCCGACGTGGTCGACACCGCGCTGTGCGCGACCCTCTCCCGGGCCGCCGACCTGCTCATCGACGCCTGCTCCGGGCTGGTCGGCGCACTGCGTTCCCGGGCCGTCGAGCACATCGACACCCCGGTGACGGGTCGCACGCACGGGATGCACGCCGAGCCGACCACCTTCGGTGCCAAGTTCTCGCTGTGGGCGCTGCAGGCCGACCGGGATCTCCAGCGCCTGCGGGCGGCGCGGGACCGGGTGTCGGTGGGCAAGCTGTCCGGGGCGGTCGGCACCTACTCGAACATCGACCCCCGGGTGGAGGCACACGTCTGCCGCTCACTCGGTCTGGCCCCCACGCCGGCCACCCAGGTCGTCGCCCGTGACCGCCACGCGGAGTACCTGTGGGCCTGCGCCGCGGTGGGCGCCACCATCGAGCTGATCGCCACCGAGGTCCGCCACATGGCCCGGAGCGAGCTGG
>CAZNLF010000327.1:0-1544 GCA_964573595.1 uncultured Acidimicrobiaceae bacterium
TCTCGCCACCTTGGGATTAAAAGTCCCCTGCTCTACCGGATGAGCTAACGGCCCGCCGTGGAGCGTATCGGCTCTTCCCGCAGCGCCACGACGACAGCTACAGTCCGACGGACCGCCGCAGACCGCGTCCTCGGGACCGGCGACGACCCAGGCGATCGGGCACGACCACGAGCGATGACCACGAGCGACGACCAGGACCGGGGACCGATGAGCCGGCGTTCCGAGAGCGAACTCGACAACCCCGTTTGGTGGGCGCTGACGGGACCGCAAAAGCATCTGGGACGATCCACACCGCTCGCCGGCCGGTTCGACCCCGAGATCTCCCCGTTCGGAGCGATCGCCGGCGTTCCGACGGAGTCCGCCTGGGCGGACCTGGCCGCCATCACCGGTTCCGGTGGCCTGGTCGTCCTCGCCCGCCCCGAGGAGGAAGACCTGTCCATCCCTGCCGGATGGACGGTGGAGTGGCACGGGCCCGGGATCCAGATGGTGGGTGACCGGGTCGCAGCCGGGTCCGGCCCGTCGCCTCGGAGCGCATCGGTACTCCCGGATCCAGCGGAACGGGTGCTGCAGCCACTGGGTTCTGCGGATGCCTCCGACATGTTGGCCCTGGTCGCCGAGACCCGACCCGGGCCGTTCCTCGAGCGAACGGTCGAGTTCGGTGGCTACCTCGGCGTCAGGAGCGGGGGCCGGTTGATCGCGATGGCGGGGGAGAGGCTGCGCTTTCCCGGTCATGCGGAGATCAGCGCGGTGGCCACCGACCCGACCCACCGGCGTCAGGGCCTCGCCGAGCTACTGGTAAGGGCGGTGGCGGCCGGCATCGCCGGGCGCGGAGAGACCCCCTTCCTGCATGCCGCCGCCACCAACACCGGGGCCATCCGCCTCTACGAGGCGATGGGCTTCGCCGAACGTCGGCGGCTGGACTTCCGACTGTTGCGGGCACCGGGCACCGGTGAGCACGACGCTCCGCAGGCGGCGACTACCGGCGGACGTCGGCGATGACCACCGCGGAGGGGACGCCGCCCACGGTGACATGGCCGATGACGGATCTCGTCCGCAGGTCGACATGCACCAGGGTTCCGTCGAGCCCGCTGACCCACGCGGTGGTCCCGCCCGGGGAGATCGCCACCCCCTCCGCCAGGGTGCCGATCGTTATCGGGGGTCCGGTCCGGTGCGTCCGGAGTTCGATGGGGGTCACCGTGTCGCCGCCACTCACATAGGCCGACGTGGAGGTGGGTAGCGCGGCGATGCCCGTCGGATTGCCGGCCACGGCGATGGGCGTCCCCGGCGTCATCGTGGCCAGGGCGATGGGGGTGACGGTGTCGGTCTGGAAGTCGGTGACCAGTGCGGTCGTGCCGTCGGGGGTGACGAGGACGGCGGTGGGCTCGGCGCCCGCCGGGACGGGTGACCCGGCCACCATGGAGGGGACGGCGATGGGGCTCACACTCCCGTTCCCGTAGTTGGAGACGAGGGCCAGCGTCCCCTTCGGGGAGAAGGCGACGGCCACCGGCTGGCTGCCGACGGCGATCGGTCGGCCGGGTCGCAGC
>CAZNLF010000327.1:1644-2959 GCA_964573595.1 uncultured Acidimicrobiaceae bacterium
AGGGCCACCGGCAGCGTCCGGCAACAGGAGCGGTCCGCCATCAAGGTCGTGGGGCCTTCGCTCGCCGACCCCTACGGACGTTGGTCGACGCAGATGGCGTCTGTCGGCGGCTGTGCATCCGCTGATGGTAGAGGGTGCGGAGGAGGCGCGGCCGACGCCCGGGTCAACCCCTCGAACAGGCCGCCCCGAGCTCGAGCGCCGCGTTCCGCCAGGACGGCTCGTCGGTGACGGGAAAGAAGTCACCGGTGGAAGCGTCCTGTCGGTATGGCACCGGCGACGGCTTTCCGGCGGCCAGTTCGGCCAACGCGGTCAGCAACGCGTCGATGTCGTCACCCGAGGTGCCGAGTCCGCCACTCGCCCGTACGGCACCGGGTACGCGCCGGTGGTCGCCTCGGAGTACCTCGTCCCGGTAGGCGTCGACGTCATTGTCGGCCAGTCCGAGCAGCCGCACCACGTAGGGGTGGGCGCAGAAGCAGCCGTGGCGGACCGCGATGCCGTATTCGGCGCTGAGGCGGGCGGCGACCAGCGCATGGTGCATCCCCTCGACGGTGAATGCTGCGACCGGCAACAGATGGAGGGGCGCGGCACCGGTGGGCGACGTGGCGTCGCCGGCCCGATCGGAGTGAGGTCCCCGGCTGACGCCCCCCTCCGTGGCCGGGCCCAGGAGCCGGATGCCGTCGATGGCCGTCAGGCCGGTAACGAGGCTCGTGGCCAGTGCCTCCTCATGGGCGACGATGGTCCCCCACCCGATCCGGTCGAGCATGTCCAGGGCGGCGTGCATGCCGACGGCCCCGACCACGTTCGGGGATCCGGCCTCCTCGCGATCGGGTGGCGCCGTCCAGACGACCTCGTCCAGGCCGACCAGGTCCACCGCGCCTCCCCCCGCCAGGAAGGGCTCGCCCGTCTCGAACGCCTCCCGCGGCCCGATCAGCGCGCCCGAGCCGAAAGGGGCATAGAGCTTGTGGCCGCTGAACGCCACGAAGTCGGCGGTGGGTGGGAGCGGCCGGTGGGGGGCCAGCTGGGCACCGTCGACCACGACCCGGACACCCCGGTCGTGGGCGGCGCTGATGATGGCATCGATCGGCGGGAGCCACCCGGTCACGTTCGAGGCCGCGGTGATGGCGAGCAGTGCCGGGCGTTCGGGTCCCCGGTCCAGGGCTTCGCACACCGCGTCGACCGTGAAGGTCCCCTGCGGCAAACACTCCACGTATCGCCGTCGCGCCACCCGGGCCCACGGCAGGAGGTTGGCGTGGTGCTCGACCACGGTCGTGACCACGACATCGGAGGGCTCCAGCCGCAGCCGGTAGGCGAGATG
>CAZNLF010000328.1:0-2898 GCA_964573595.1 uncultured Acidimicrobiaceae bacterium
CGGCTCAGCCACCCGCCGGTTCGACCGGCTCAGCCACCCGCCGGTTCGACCGGCTCAGCCACGCGGTACCGTCGTCACCTATGGGCATCCCCGATGAGGACGTCGCCCGGGTCAGGCAAACCACCGACATCGTCGCCCTGATCGGAGAGCACGCAGCGCTGAAGCGTCAAGGACGCCGGTGGGTGGGTCTGTGCCCGTTCCACGGCGAGAAGACGCCCTCGTTCAGCGTCAATGCGGACGAGGGCTTCTACTACTGCTTCGGCTGCCAGGCCAAGGGCGACGCCATCACCTTCGTCCGGGAGATCGAGCACCTCGACTTCGTCGACGCCGTCCGCCGGCTGGCGGACAAGGCGGGCATCACCATCCGCGAGGACGCCAACTCGGGACGTGACAACCAGCGCAGGAAGGTGTTCCTCGACGCCATGGAGCAGGCCACCGAGTGGTACCACCAGCGCCTGCTGGTCGGGGCGGACGCCGGCCAGGCGCGGGACTACCTCCGCAGCCGCGGGTACGACGGCGCCGTGGTCCGTCGGTTCCGACTCGGTTGGGCGCCCGACGGCTGGGACGAGCTGTGCCGGGGGACCGGCCTCAGCGAGGAGGTCGCCGTCGGGGCGGGCCTCGGCTTCACCAACCGGATGGGCCGACTCCAGGACGCCTTCCGGTCACGGGTCCTCTTCCCCATCTGTGACCCCTCGGGCCATCCGGTGGCCCTCGGGGGGAGGATCCTGCCCGGGGGCACCGATCCGGCCAAGTACAAGAACTCGACCGAGACCCCGATCTACTCCAAGCGCCGCACCCTCTACGCGCTCAACTGGGCCAAGCAGGACATCATCAAGAACGACGAGGTGGTCGTGTGCGAGGGGTACACCGACGTGATCGGTCTCTTCGAGGCCGGGGTGGAGCGCGCCGTGGCCACCTGTGGGACCGCGTTGGCCGAGGAGCACGTCAAGCTGCTCCGGGGCTTCGCCTCCCGCGTGGTGCTGGCCTTCGACGCCGACGGTGCCGGGCAGTCCGCCGCCGGCCGGTTCTACGAGTGGGAGCGCCGGCTGGAGATCAACGTGGCCGTGGCGTCACTGCCCGCCGGGTCCGACCCCGGCGAGCTGGCCCGCTCCGACCCCGAAGGGCTGCGCGCCGCCATCGAGGGTGCAAAGCCCTTCCTCCAGTTCCGGGTGGAACGGATCCTCGACGGCGCCGAGCTCACCACGCCGGAGGGTAGGGCGAAGGCGGCGGACACCGCGCTGGCCGCCGTGGCCGAGCACCCGGACAACCTGGTGAGGGACCAGTACCTCATGCAGGTGGCGGAGCGGTGCCGCCTCGAGCCGTTGCTGCTCAGGGACCGGCTCGAGCAGCTGCGCAAGGAGGGCCCGCGCCCGGCGCCGGGCCCGGGCGGCGGGCGGCGGGCCTCACGGTCGGACGGGGCGACCCGCCAACGGGGCGAGGCGCCGGCGCCGGCCGATGGCGGGGAACCGTGGATCAGGGATCCTGACGACGGCTGGGAGGCGGACGCGTCCGACGGCGGGCCCGGGGCCGGTCGCGGCGGGTCGGGCGGCCCCACCGCCCGGCGGGGCGGTCGACCGGTCCGCGAGTTCCGCCCGGGGCTCGAGGCGCTCCGGCTGGCGATCCACCGCCCCGACGACGTGGGGGACCGCCTCGAGGCCGCCCTCTTCCGTGACGACCTCCAACGGGCCGCATTCCAGTGTCTGGTCGATGCCGACGATCTCCATGGGGCCATCGACGGGGCCTCGCCGGAGGTCAGGGCGTTGCTGGTCCGGCTCACGGTGGAGGAGCCGACCGGCGAGCCGGACGAGGTGGTGCTCCAGTTGGTCCGGGACGCCGCACGATGGGAACTGACCCTGCTCACCGCCGAGGCCCGCACGTCCCCCCAAGCGGCCTCGGAGGGCGAGGACGTGGCCCGATGGGTCCAGGAGCTGGACGATCCGGGTGCCTCGGCCGAGGCGACGGCAAGGTTGGTAGCCTGGCTCGTGGTGAGATCATCGATGGCAGGTTCTGGGCGGACTCCGTGATCGCCAAACAGCAGTCGGGAACGGTGTCGGTCGATTCCGGTGCGCAGGAGGCTGCGACGCTCGAACCCTCCGGCCCGTCGATCGCCGAGCCGACCCTGGCGGTCGACGGTCTGCCCGCGGCGGAGTTCGAGGCGTTGATCCGTAAGGGTCGCGCCCTCGGCGGTCTGACCCAGGACGACGTGGTGACGGTCCTCCGCTCGGTGGAGCTCGACGCCGACCTCATCGCCGGGGTGGTCCACCGGATACGGGCGGCCGGGATCGAGTTCACCTACGACACCGGCGAGAGCACGGTCGTGCCAATGCCCACATCGCCGGTCGAGGACCTCCCCGTGCTCCTCATCGACCAGCTCCCCGGCGGAGCGGAGGGGACCGGCAAGGCCGA
The DNA here is from genome assembly GCA_964573595.1 of uncultured Acidimicrobiaceae bacterium. Taxonomy (GTDB): domain Bacteria; phylum Actinomycetota; class Acidimicrobiia; order Acidimicrobiales; family RAAP-2; genus Bog-756. The sequence continues at coordinate 2,407 of CAZNLF010000328.1, forward strand.
CGATGCGGGCTCCGGGCCGCCGACGGCACAGATCGTCAGCCTCGAGCCGCCACGTCCCGTCGAGCCGGGCGCTCCCAAAGTGGCAACCCGGTCCGGGGCGGGCCCAGGGCGTTCTGCGGCGAAGAGGGAGCGTGCCCCCCGCCGCTCGACCTCGGGCGACTCGTACACCGACAACGACGTGTTCCGGGGATCGGCGGCCGACCCGGTCCACATGTACCTGAAGGAGATCGGCAAGGTAAAGCTGCTCGACGCCGCACTCGAGGTGGAGCTGGCCGAGCGGATCGTGGCCGGCAACGAAGCGGCGGAGCGACTCGCCTCGTTCGAGGGCGGGGTGGGCGAGTCCTACCCCGAGCGGCCGACCGATCGCATGCTGGTGCGCCGGGGTCAGGCCGCCAAGGAGGCGCTGATCGAGGCCAACCTGCGCCTCGTCGTCTCCATCGCCAAGCGCTACCGCAACCGGGGCCTGGCCTTCCTCGACCTCATCCAGGAGGG
>CAZNLF010000329.1:0-2888 GCA_964573595.1 uncultured Acidimicrobiaceae bacterium
GCTCCGGACCGGTCCGCCGACTTCAGCTGCGACTTCATCGACCGTCCGTCGAAGGCCCGGTCGGCGCGCAGGCCGGCGCGGCGCAGCGAGGCGGTGATGTCCCGGGCCGCCTCGCCCCCGGTCACGTCGACCACGAACGCGTCGAGCCGCTCGGGGGCCACGGCGAACACACCTTCGGCGTCGCACGCCAGGAGGAGGCGCTCGACCCCGATGCCGAAGCCGATCCCCGGGGTGGGCGGGCCGCCCAGCATCTCGACCAGGCCGTCGTAGCGGCCGCCTCCCCCGATCCCGTTCTGCGCCGACTCGAGGGCCCCGGACGAGAACTCGAAGGTGGTCCGGGTGTAGTAGTCGAACCCCCGCACCAGCCGATGGTCGAGGTCGAAGGGAACCCCGAGGGCACGCAGGCCGGCCTGTACCCGGTCGAAGTGTTCCCGGCAGGGATCGCACAGGTGGTCGGACAGCCTCGGCGCCTCCCGGGTCGCCTCCCGGCACGCCTCGCGCTTGCAGTCGAGTGCCCGCAGGGGGTTGACGTCGAGCCGCTCACGGTGCTCGGGGCAGAGCTGGCCCCGGCGGTCGTCGAGGTAGGCACGCAGGATCTCGAGATAGGCGGGCCGGCACACACCGTCGCCCATCGAGTTGAGGCGCAGCTCGAAGGCGGCAAGGCCGAGCGACCGGAAGAAGGAGTCGGCCAGCCAGACCACCTCGACGTCGAGGTCGGGGTCCTCGGGGCCCAGCGCCTCGACCCCGAGCTGATGGTGCTGACGGTACCGACCCGCCTGGGGACGCTCGTAGCGGAAGGCCGGGGTGGCGTACCAGGCCTTCCACGGGAGGGGCGGGCGGTGCTGGACATAGGCGCGGACCAACGGGGCGGTCCCCTCGGGGCGGAGGGCGAGCAGCCTGCCTCCCCGGTCCTCGAACTCGTACATTTCTTTGCCGACCACGTCGCTTCCCTCACCGATGCCCCGACGGAACACCCTCACGTCCTCGAAGATCGGCGTGTGGGCCAGTCCGTACCCGGCAGCCTCCACGTGGCCGGCGAACGCGGCGAGCAGCGCCTCCCAGCGCGTCGACTCCGGCCACAGGACGTCGTGGGTTCCGCTCGGGGCGCGCGCCGCCAGCGCGTCGTCGGCCACCGGTCCTCAGCCCTTCTTGCCCGGGAGGATGCGGTAGACGTCGTACACCGCGTCGAGGTGCCGGATCAGGTTGAGCACCGAATCGAGGTGACCGGGATCCGCCAGCTCGACGTCGAACCGCATGCGGCTGATGCGGTCGGGGTCGGTCTGGGTGTTGGCGCTCACGATGTTCAGGTGGTGCTCGGAGACCACCTTGGTCACGTCGGTGAGCAGACGGGAGCGGTCGATGGCCACGACCTCGATGGTGGCCACGAACACCCCGGATGACCGGTGGTCCCACTCGACCTCGATCAACCGCTCACGAGAGCGACTGGCCAGGGATGCGGCATTGGCGCAGTCGGCCCGGTGCACCGACACCCCCCGACCACGCGTCACGAAGCCGACGATCTCGTCGCCCGGGACCGGCGTGCAGCAACGGGACAGGCGGACCATGAGATCGTCGAGGCCCTCGACGTAGACCCCGACGGCCGAGCCGCGTCCCGGCCGGGCGGCGGTGGGCTGCTGGCGGGCGGTGACCGGCAGCTGCTCCTCGTAGCCGCCACCACGCAGGTCCCGTAGGACCCGCTGGACCACGGCACGGGCCGACACCCGGTTGTCCCCGATCGCCGCGTGGAGGGCATCGGGGTCGGCGTAGTGCATCTTTTCGGCCAGTTCGGCCAGGGCCCGCTCGGAGGCCAGCTTCTGGATGGGGAGCCCTTCCCGCCGGAGCTCTTTGACCAGCTCCTCGCGCCCGAGCTCGATGGCGTCCTCGCGGCGCTCACGTGAGAACCACTGGCGGATCTTCGTGCGGGCCCTCGACGAGGCCACCATTCCCAACCAGTCACGCGACGGGCCTGCCGTCGGTGCCTTGGACGTGAAGATCTCCACGGTGTCGGCCGAGCTCAGCCGGGTGTCCAAGGGCACCAGCCGCCCGTTGACCTTGGCCCCGATGCACCGGTGGCCCACCTCGGTGTGGATGGCGTAGGCGAAGTCGACCGGGGTGGCGTTGGCGGTGAGGGCGATGACCTTGCCCTTCGGCGTGAAGATGTAGACCTCGTCCTCCTCGAGGTCGAGCTTGAGCGCCTCGAGGAACTCGATGGGATCGGTCGTCTCGTTCTGGAAGTCGACGATCCGCTGCATCCACTCGACCTCGGCGGTGGTGGAGGAGGTCTCCTTGGCCAGCGCCACCAGTTCGGCCCGCCGGTCACGCTCCGCCATCTCCGCCCGCTGGGCGGCGGTGATCGCCGAGGCCTTCTTCGTGGTGGCCTTCGCTCCGTCCTTCGTCTCCTTGCCGTCGACCCTGCCGTCCTTGCCGTCGACCTTGCCGTCGACCGGCGGGGAGGACTTGGCGGGCTTGGTCGTCCCCTTGCCGCCGGACTTGTCCGAACGGGTCTTGGTCGCCGTCGCACCGGCGTCCTTGCCGGCCTTGGACGTCGTCGCCGCCGGGCGCTCGGTCCGGGTCGGGTTCACCTTGTAGCCCCAGTGGGCGGCGATGCCGTACTCGGCACGGCGGTGCATCTCGTGCGTGCGCACCTGGACCTCGATGGGCTTGCCGTCGAGCCCGATCACCGTGGTGTGCAGCGACTGGTACAGGTTGAACTTCGGTGAGTTGATGTAGTCCTTGAACCGGCCCTGCACCGGCGACCAGATGGCGTGGATCGACCCCAGGGCGGCCCAGCAGTCCCGTTCGGACTCCACGATCACCCGGATCCCGACCAGGTCGTAGAGGTCGTCGAACTCCTTGCCCCGCACCACCATCTTCTCGTAGATGCTCCA
>CAZNLF010000330.1:0-2838 GCA_964573595.1 uncultured Acidimicrobiaceae bacterium
GGCCATGCCGATCTTTCGGGCATGCTCAAGTATGGGCTCGACGACGCCCGCGACGTCCTCGAGCGTGCCTCGGCGCGCGAGACGGCGGCCCGCGTGGCGGCCGGCACGTTGGCCAAGCTGCTGCTGCAGCAGATCGGGATCGACGTGCTGAGCCACATCGTGCAGCTCGGTCCGGAGCGGGTCGACTCGGACGTCCTCCCCTCCATCGAGGACCTGGCGCGCATCGACGAGTCCGCGGTGCGATGCGCGTCACCCGAGGCCGAGGCCCGCATGGTCGCGGCGGTGAAGGCCGCGGCCAAGGACGGCGACTCGCTCGGCGGTGTCGCCGAGGTCGTCGCCCACGGTGTGCCGGTGGGCCTGGGCAGCCATGTGCACTGGGACCGGCGCCTTGACGCCCTGCTGGCACAGGCGCTGATGAGCATCCAGGCGGTCAAGGCGGTCGAGTTCGGCGACGGGGCGGAGCTGGCGGGTCGCCGGGGCAGCGTGGCCCACGACGCCATCCGGATCGCCCGGCCGGCGGCCGAGGGCCAAGAGGCGACGGACGGACTGCTGGGTGGCGGCTACCTCCGCGACACCCACCACGCCGGCGGGGTGGAGGGGGGCATCTCCACCGGCGGGCCGATCGTCGCCCGGGTGTCCATGAAGCCGCTGGCCACGCTCAACCGGCCGACGCTCGGGACGGTCGACGTGGTGACCAAGGAGTCGACGGTCTCGTTCAAGGAGCGCACCGACGTCACCGCGGTGCCGGCCATGGGCGTGGTTGCGGAGACCATGACCGCCCTGGTGCTGGCGTCCGAGGCCCTGAGGAAGTTCGGGGGTGATTCGGTGTCCGAGTTCAGGCGCAACCGTCTCGGCTACCTCGCCTCACTGGGTGAGACCCCGTCGGCCGCGCCCGGCCCGTTGGTCGATGGTTGACCGCATCGTCCTGGTGGGGATGATGGGTGCGGGCAAGACCACGGTGGGCCGGATGCTGGCCGGTCGGCTCGGCTGGGAGCACAGCGACTCCGACGCCGAGGTGATGGCCCGCACCGGCCGGACGGTGCCCGAGCTCTTCGCCGAGCGGGGGGAGGCGGCGTTCCGGGCCGAGGAGGCCCGTGTGCTGGCCGATGCCCTCACCGGTGGCGAGCCGGTGGTCGTCTCCGCGGCCGGAGGGGTGGTGCTGTCGCCGGCCAACCGCGAGCTGCTGGACCGGTCCGGCACGGTGGTCTGGCTCCGGGCCGCACCCACCCTGCTGGTCGAGCGGGTCGGTGCGGGCCACGGGAGGCCGCTGCTCGACGCCGACCCGGCGACCACGCTCATCGAGCTCTACGAGGTGAGGCGGCCGCTGTACGAGTCGGTGGCCGCAGTGACCGTGGACGTGGACGGGCGCACGCCCTCGGAGGTCGTCGACCGGATCCTGGCCGACCCGGTGATCGCCGCGGCCGGCATCGGTGTGGAGGGGCCGGCATGATCGTCGTCCCGGTGGAGCTGGGGTCCCGCCGCTACGAGGTGATCATCGGCGACGGGGCCCGGCACCAGCTGGCTGACCTGGTTTCCCGGTCCGTACCCGACGCCTCCCTGGCGGCGGTGGTCACCCAGGACGGCATCGGCGTGGAGGTCGACCCCGGGCTGCCCGTCCGACACTTCACCGTCCCCGACGGCGAGGAGGCCAAGTCCCTCCAGGGGGTCGAGACCCTGTGCCGGGGCTTTGCCCGGGCCGGTCTGAGCCGTTCCGACGTGATCATCGCCGTGGGGGGAGGGGTGGTCACCGATCTCGCCGGGTTCGCAGCGGCATCCTTCCAGCGCGGCACCGCCTACGTGAACGTCGCGACGTCCCTGTTGGCCCAGGTTGACGCAGCAATCGGCGGGAAGACCGGCGTCAACCTCCCCGAGGGCAAGAACCTGGTGGGTGCCTTCTGGCAACCCCGTGGGGTGCTGTGCGACACCGAGGTGCTCGCCACGTTGCCACCGCGGGAGTGGGCGTCCGGCCGCGGCGAGCTCGCCAAGTACGCGTTCCTCGGCCGGCACGGGTCCGAGGAGGGACCGCCCGGTGCCTCACTGCTGGGACTGCCCCTTCCCGACCAGGTGGCCCGGTGCGTGGCGATCAAGGCCGAGGTGGTGGCGTCCGACGAACGCGAGGGCGATCGACGGATGTTGCTCAACTACGGCCACACCCTCGCCCACGCCCTGGAGGCCGCCGCCTTCGACCCCGGCACCCGGCTCGACCTCCGCCACGGCGAAGCGGTGGCCGTGGGACTGGTGTTCGCCGCGCTGCTGGCCAGAAGGCTCAGGCGCATCGACGACGAGCGGGTCGAGCTGCACCGCCGGGTCGTCGGCGCGTTCGACCTCTCGCCCCTGCTGCCCGCCGGGCTCGACCCCGAGCAACTGGTCGCCTTCATGGCGCGGGACAAGAAGGCCCACCAGGATCTGACCTTCGTCCTCGACGGGCCGTCCGGCGTGGAGGTGGTGCGGGGGATCGACCACGACGACGTGGTGGCTACCCTGGCGGCCATGACCCAGGTGGAGCGTGGGAGCCGATGACGACGGGCAAGGGCCTGATCGTCCTGCTGTCGGGGCCGAATCTGAACCTCCTCGGTGACCGTGAACCGGCCGTGTACGGCACCGAGACCCTGGACGACCACGTGGCGGCTGCGACCGGTGCGGCGTCCCGTGCCGGCTACGCGCTCGAGCATCTCCAGTCCAACCACGAGGGAGGGCTGGTCGAGGCGGTCCATGCCGCCCGGGGGCGGGCCGGGGCGATCATCGTCAACGCCGGGGCCCTCTCCCACACCTCGTGGTCGCTCCACGACGCCCTGGCCGCCTTCGACGGGGTGGTGGTGGAGCTGCACCTGTCCAATC
>CAZNLF010000331.1:0-2823 GCA_964573595.1 uncultured Acidimicrobiaceae bacterium
AGCCCACCATCCTCACCGACCTCACCGACGGGACCAGGATCGTCGACGAGGAGCAGTTCGGGCCGGCCCTGCCCGTGATCTCCTACCGCGACATCGACGACGTCGTTGAGCGGGCCAACGCCACCCACTTCGGGTTGTCCGGCTCGGTGTGGGGAACCGACACCGACCGCGCCGCGGAGATCGCCGGGCGGCTCGAGTGCGGCACCGCCTGGGTCAACACCCACCTCGCCCTCGCTCCCCAGCAGCCCTTCGGCGGCTTCAAGTGGAGCGGCGTCGGCGTGGAGAACGGCCCGTGGGGCCTGGCCGAATTCACCGAGGTCCAGGTGGTCCACCGCTCCAAGAGCGCCGACGGCCTCAACCTCAACACCGGCGGGCTGGTCTCCTAGGCGGCCGGCGCCTCGCCGGCGTCCGCACACCACCACATTGCCAACGGAGTCGGTCGGCACATCGCCAACGGAGTCGGTCGGCTCTTTGCCAACGGAGTCGGCCGGCACATTGCCAACGGAGGTGGCCGGCACATGGCCCGGTTCGGTGGGGCCGCCCCGGCGCCGGTTCCCGACGGTCGCTCTGGTGGTGCTCACCGCAGTTGCCTCCCTCGTGGGGGTGCAACTGCCCGGTGTGTCCGGCGGCCCGGTGGCCGGCGCCGCCACGGCTGCGGTCGGGAGTGCCGTTACGCATGCCGGGGTGGTCTCGGGTGGCACTGCCGGTACACGTGCCGTGGCGGCATACTCGGCGGCGGCGGCGCGCCCCGTCGCCACCGGATGCGGACGGCCTCCGGAGCCGGGCCCGACCACGCAGGACGGTCCGGGTGGAGACGTCGCCCAGACACTGGTGGTCGGAGGCGTCACCCGCACCTACCGGCTGGCGGTGCCCGACCACTATTCGAGGACGAGGCCCACTCCCCTCGTCCTCCTGTTCCACGGGAGCGGGTCCAACGCGATCCAGACGTCCCTCTACACCCAGCTGCCCCGGCAGGGGGCCAAGGCGGGGTACCTGGTAGCCTCGCCCGATGCCATCGGCGGGCAGTGGGACCTGTCGACGCCGAGCGGGCACACGGCAGACCTCGCCTACATGGGGGCCCTGGTCGCCTCGTTGTCCCACCGGTACTGCGTGGATCCCCACCGCGTCTACGCCGCCGGCATCTCGCTGGGCTCGGAGTTCGCGGCGATCCTCGGCTGCCGGGCCTCCGCCGGTATCGCCGCCGTCGGCCTGGTGGCGGCCGAATTCCTGCTCCGACCGTGCCACGGCCCGCTTCCGGTGATCGCCTTCCACGGGACGAGCGACCCGATCGTCCCCTACCGCGCCGGGGGGACCGGGTTGTTCCTCCCCGGCGTCCCGTCGCCCGGGGTGCTCCAGAACCTCGGTGCCTGGGCCGGGCTCGACCGGTGCCGGGCCGTGCCGGCGGTGAGGCGGCTCTCGACCATGGTGGTCCGGCGGACCTGGAGCGGGTGCAACGGCGGCAGCGCCGTGGTCCTCTACTCGGTGCTCGGTGGGGGCCACACGTGGCCGGGCTCCCCCGTCACCCTGTCGGCGGGGACGTTCGGCAAGACCACCGAGCAGATCGGCGCCACCGCTCTCATGCTGGCCTTCTTCGCCCACCACCGGCTGGGTCGATGAACGGGTGAGCGGGCGGAGCGGCCCCCAGCGGCCCCGACCGGGCCGGGCGAGCCGGACGCCGGTGGCGCTACGATCTGCCGCTCCGATCTGCCGCTCCGATCTGCCATTCGAGCTGCCATTCGAGCAACGGACCGGGCAGGCGAGCCCCTGACCTGCATGTTCGCTCCTCGCAGTTCGTTCGATAGTCTAACTATGTGAACGTCGAAGCAACGAGGCCTGCGACAGCCGCGACCGAAGAGCAGCGCACCGTGGGTCGCGCCGCGGCCTGGTTGGCCAAGCAGGTGGAGATCGGGCTGGCGTCCGTCGACCTGTCCCTGCCCCAGTACCGGGTCCTCGGACTCCTGGACGAGAGCCCCGCCGTGTCCTCGGACCTCGCCGAGCGCCTGGCCGTCCGGCCGCCCAGCGTGACGGCCATCGTGGACGGCCTGGTGAGCCGTGGGTTGGTGGAGCGTCGCCACGTGGTAGCCGATCGGCGACTGGTGGACCACGTCCTCACCGAGGACGGTCACCAAGCCCTCGCCCGGGCGGACGCGGCCGTGGCCACCCGTCTCGACGACATCGCCGCCTGCCTCGAGGACGAAGGTGACAGGCAGCGGGCGTTCGACGGCCTGTTCGCATGGCGACGGGCCTTCGGCGCCTACCGACGGGCGAAGGCCGCAGCGCGATGAAGGCCCCGAGACTGCGTCCGAGGCCCGCCGGGCCGCCCGAGGAGGGCACCGACTTCGTCCCCATCACCGAGGTGGCCCGCAACGAAGCGCCACGTGCCACCATCGATCCGGACAAGTCGCTCACCTGGCTCCGTAGGGTCATGCCCATCATGGGCGCCCACAAGGGGATCTTCATCACCTCGCTGGTGGCCTCGTTCGTGGGCCTCGTCCTGCAGGTCTTGGTGCCCAATCTGTTGAACCACGCCATCACCAACTCGATCCAGAGCCACACCGTCCCCCTCAGCCACTACGTCTGGTTGATCGTCGGGATCGGGCTGGTGGGCGGGATCGCCGGCTACATCTCCCGCCTGTTCCTCTTCGAGACGGCCTACGACATCGAGTACGACCTGCGGAACATCATCTACGAGCACCTGACCAAAATGTCGTTCTCCTTCTACGACCGCGTGCAGTCAGGACAGCTCATCTCGCGGGCCAACTCCGACATCCGGTCGGTCCAGATGTACATGACCTTCGCCCCGTCCATCCTGGTCCAGTGCTC
>CAZNLF010000332.1:0-2814 GCA_964573595.1 uncultured Acidimicrobiaceae bacterium
GGCCTTCATGGAATTGCTCAACAACCCCAAGACGCAAGAGCGGATCATGGGCATGTCGAGCCCCGGCGCACCGGCGGAGCCGCCTTGGTTCCCGCCAACCTGGTGGAGCCCGGATCCTCTGTCCCATCCCGGATGCCGATCCCGGCTCCCTTCTTCCAGCATGCGGCCTCCATCGCGATTTGTCTGTCACCCGGGTGACAAAAGATGGGCTCGAGGGCCACGATCGGCAGGACCATGACGAGCCGTGGGCGGATTCGCCCGGTAGATGGGCGTCGTACTCCCTGCCCAGCAACGAGAGAGTTCGCCCTTGCGCTACGAACATACGTTCGCTACGGTCACCGTATGCAGTATGAGGTCGATGTCACCATCCCCCGTCCGCTGGACCAGAGCTCTCGCCGGTTCTTGGATGCGGTGCAGCGATCAGCCAACCGGGTCATCCGGTTCGGTGGCGACGACAGATCGATACGGCTGACCGTCGAGGTCTCGGGCATGTGCCGTGAGGACGCCGTCAAGGCGGCGGCCGGTGAAGTCGCCCGCATCTTCCCCGCCAGCAATGATGAGCGGTATAGCGAGCCGAGACAGGCATAGAACGGCCCGGTGGAGCCTGCAGGCCACCCCAGATCTTGGCCAGTGTGGTCGGTGGGCCCCGTCGGCCGGCCGTCGCCCAGGAGCGGTCGTTCTGTCGACAGCCCGGCAGAACAGCATCTGGGGTGATCCGAATCGAGGACAGACCGGGACCCAAACCGACGAGGGCTCCACCGCCTTCACTGATTGGCGGAATGTTCCGTCCGAAGTCCCACTGCCCCGTGCATGCACGTGAGATGTTGCCGGCATTCTTCCCTGGCCAACCCAAATAGTCTGAGGTCCATGACCGACGGGCGGATCTCCGCAGAACGGACCTACACAGAACGGGCGATTGCCTATGGCGAAGGGAAAGTGCTCGATGTCTATCGGTCACGGGACCACGAGGTCGCTCCCGTCGTGCTCTTTTGGCACGGAAGTGGCCCTGATGAGCGTGACGTGCTCGACCCACTGGCCCACGCCATCGCTCGGCAAGGTCCCATCGTCGTCATTCCGGATTGGCAATCGGACAATCCAGCGGCTCCGGATCAACTCCGTGCATCGATCCGCTTCAGCCTTCAGGGCACCGCCCGATTTGGTTCCGACGGGAAGGGGGTCGTGATCGCTGGATGGTCATCGGGAGCGGATGCCGCCGTGGCCATCGCGCTCCATCCCGAACTCGTCGATGGCTGGCGTCCGCGAGCTGTGGTCGGCATCGCCGGTGGCTACGACGACTCCCCTTTCGGCCGGCTCGGACTGTCGGAGGCAGGGCCATCGGCGTCCCCCATCCCGACCCACCTGCTCCACGGATCGGAGGACGCCGTCGTGTCGGTGGAACGGTCGCGATTGACTGCGGGACGATTGAACGCCGGGGGCTGGCCAGTGGTGCTCGAGGAACTGCCGACTGATCATGCGGGGATCATCGGAACCGAGTACGACCCGTACTTACGACGATGCGTGCCCACCCATGAGCGAGCCGCAACGGAGGCCAAGGCACACGTCGGCTGGCGGATAGCCGAGGTGGCGGCATATCGGTGACCTCCGGTTGAGGGACGGTCTGTTCACACCCTCGTGAGCGCGACGTGTGCGCTGGACGGAGAGGGTCATGGCGGCGATCGACATCACCTGGCATTTCCCCGCACTCCGGACGAGCCGGAAGGTCCACCGGTGATGGGGGTGACCGGCGCCCCAGCGCTGCGTGCGGGTCGAACATCAGCTGTTGCCCGATACCCCCGTATTGCCGCTGCCGGCCGTCCCGGAGTTGCCGGTGCCGGCACTCCCCGAATTACCCGTGCCGACTGTCCCGGAGTTGCCCGAGCCGGCGCTCCCGGAATTACCGGTGCCGGCACTCCCCGAATTACCCGTGCCGGCTGTCCCGGAGTTGCCCGACGACGAGCCCGAACTGCCCCCCGAGCCTCCGGAGCTGCCCGCCGTTCCACTGTTCCCGGAGCCCTGTGCAGTCGAGAGCCCGGTCGCGTACCAGACGCCGTTCACCTTCACGAGGGCCTGTGCCCCAGAAGTGAACGTCGAACAGTAGTCGGCGTTCTTGCAGCCCAGCGTCATGTACGCGTGATCGCCCTCGACATCCACCCCGACGATAGAGAGCTTCGGAAAGTCGGTTCCCTGGGTGCCCGCCGTACGGGATAGGCACGAGGCGCGCTGGGACGGTACGGAGAGGTTGCAGAGCGCCACCGTGTTGCCGTCCTGTAGGTCTGCGAGAATCTTGTCCGCGGTTGCTTGGGCAGATGCCGAAGATGACCGCGTCAGCAAGAAGGCGCCAACTGCTGCCAGCACCACGATCAGCGCCGCCGCTCCGAGCACCACCGGTCGCTTGAAGAACGGCTTCCGGACGGTTGACCGGTCTGAGGCCGTGGCCGTGGGCGGTTGTGGCGCGGCCACCGAAGACGCGTCGAAGTCGGGGTGCCGCTCGGGCGGGTACCAGCTGCCGTCCGATGCCTGCCACCATCCAACTGGCCGCGACGGTGGAGGCGGTGGCGCGGGTGGCGCGGGTGGCGGTCGGTAGCCGGCGTGCCGTTCCGGCGAGTACCACTTGCCGTCCGATGCCTGCCACCATCCAACACCTTGTGACGTGTCGCTCATGAGGTCCCCTTCGTCCGTCGACGGGATGAATCAAGTTGCAGAATGGTAGGCCAAGCGCGATGAAAAATCTCTCGCGCGTCTGCTAGCCGTTCACGTGCCTGGCGATGAACAAGAAGTCGGCAACGGCGAGGTCAAGGACAGCTGAGGTGTTCC
>CAZNLF010000333.1:0-2797 GCA_964573595.1 uncultured Acidimicrobiaceae bacterium
AGGTGATCTCCGAGGCCTGCGCCAGGTTGCCCTCGCGGCTGAGCCGCTCGGCATCGCCGCGCAGCTGCTCGAGCTCGCCCTTCAGGTGTTGGATGGTGGCGATGGCCTCCTTCTCCGCCTGCCAGTGCGCCGTCATGGCCGTCGAGTCCTCTTGGAGGTTGGCCATCTCCTCGTCGAGACGGGCCAGCCGTTCGGCCGAGGCGCTGTCGGTCTCCTTGGCCAGGGCCATCCGCTCGATCTCCAGCTGGCGCAGGCGTCGTGTGACCACGTCGAGCTCGGTGGGCATGGAGTCGATCTCGATCCGCAGGCGGCTGGCCGCCTCGTCCATCAGGTCGATGGCCTTGTCCGGCAAGAATCGGCCCGTCACGTAGCGATCGGAGAGGACCGCCGCGGCGACCAGCGCCGCGTCCTGGATGCGGACGCCGTGGTGCACCTCGTAGCGCTCCTTCAGGCCGCGCAGGATGGCGATGGTGTCCTCCACCGACGGAGGCGGGACGAAGACCTGCTGGAATCGACGCTCGAGCGCCGCGTCCTTCTCGATGTACCGGCGGTACTCGTCCAGGGTGGTGGCCCCGATGAGCCGGAGCTCGCCGCGGGCCAGCATCGGCTTGATCATGTTGCCGGCGTCCATGGCACCCTCGGCCCCGCCGCCGGCCCCCACGATGGTGTGGAGCTCGTCGATGAAGGTGATCACCTCGCCCTCGGCGTCGGTGATCTCCTTCAGCACGGCTTTCAGCCGTTCCTCGAATTCGCCCCGGTACTTGGCCCCGGCGACCATCGAGCCCATGTCGAGGCCGATGACCCGCTTCCCCTTCAGACCTTCGGGCACGTCGCCCTCCACGATGCGCTGGGCGAGGCCCTCGACGATGGCGGTCTTGCCCACACCCGGCTCCCCGATGAGGACCGGGTTGTTCTTCGTGCGACGGGACAACACCTGGATCACCCGGCGCACCTCCTCGTCGCGCCCGATGACCGGGTCCATCTTCCCCTGGCGGGCCAACGCGGTCAGGTCGCGCCCGTAGCGCTCGAGGGCCTGGAACGTCTCCTCGGGGTTCTGCGAGGTGACCCGGTGACTGCCCCGGATGTCGCGCAGCGCGTCGAGGAGCTGGTCACGGTCGATGCCGAGGCGATCGGCCATGGCCAGCATGAGATGCTCGACCGACAGGTACTCGTCGCCCATGTCGGTGCGCAGGCCGTCGGCCGTGGTCAAGGCGTCCCGCAGGGCGCGGTCGATGCCCGGCTCCTGGCCACCGAAGGCCTTGGGCAACCGGTCGAGCTCGCCGTCGATCCGCTCACGGACCACCGCCGGCTCGATGCCGAGCCTCGTGAGGACCGGCTCGGCGATGCCGTCGGGCTGGCCGAGCACGGCCGCCAGCACGTGCTCCGGCGTGACCTCGGCGTTGTGGGAGGAGCGGGCCCGCTCGACGGCCGAGGCGAAGGCCTCCTGGGTCTTGACCGTCCAGCGCTCGGGGTTGATGGTCATCGGCTACCTCCTGTGCCCTGGGGGGAACGGCGCGGCGACCGGGTGGGCACCAGCTTCTGTGACAACGGCACGAGATCGCGCCGGTACTGACGGTGGGTGACGGCCAGCGCCTCGCGCGCCTCGGCCCGGGTGGCGGCGAGCTCGTCCCGCAGACGGGACACCTCGGCCTCCAGCTCCATCACCTGGCGGACGCCCTCGAGGTTGAGGCCGGCATTCGTCAGGGACTGGATGTGACGGAGGCGATCGAGGTCCTCTTCACTGAATCGGCGACTGCCGCCCCGGGTGCGGCCCGGCTCGAGCAGGCCCCGGCGCTCGTAGACGCGCAGGGTCTGCGGGTGGACGCCGGTGAGCTCGGCGGCCACCGAGATGACGTAGACGGCCCGGCTGCGGGGATCGTCGCTCATCCCACCCCCAGGGTGTCGCGCGCCGGCGGCTCGACGACGGCGGCCAGTGCCTCGACGGCGGCGCGCTGCTCGTCGGTCAGCGAGTCGGGGACGTCCACCTCGACGGTGACCAGCAGGTCGCCGGTCGAGGTCTTCCGTCCGGCCGGGACCCCCCGGCCCTTCACCCGGAACGTGCGGCCCGACGGCGTCCCCGCCGGCACCTTGAGCGTCACCGGCTCGGTGAGCGTGGGCACGGTGAGCGTCGTTCCCAGGGTGGCCTCGGGGTAGGAGACGGGGACGGACAGGGTGAGATTGCGGCCGCGCCGGCCGAACAGGCCGTGGCGGTCGACCCGGACGACCACGTAGAGGTCCCCGCTCGGGGCGTTCCCGCGCCCGGCGGCGCCGCGCCCCTTGACCCGGATGCGCTGCCCGTCCTCCACCCCGGCGGGGATCCGGACCTTGACCGAGCGGTTGCGGTGCTCGACGCCCGTGCCGTTGCACGTCGGGCAGGGTGTCGTCACCACCGTGCCCCTCCCGCCGCACTGCGGGCAGATCTGGCTGAGGGAGAACAGACCCTGGTCGTCCTGGAGGGTGCCGGACCCGTGGCAGCGGGGGCAGGTGGCGGGTTGGGTCCCCGGCGCCGAGCCGCTCCCAGCGCAGGTGTGGCACCGCGCGTCGGTGGTCAGGTTGACCGAGGTCGTCACCCCTTTGACGGCGTCCTCGAACGAGAGGTGGAGCTCCGCTTCGACATCGCTCCCGCGCTGGGGGCCGTTCGTGCCGCCACGCCGGCCGCGGCCGAACAGGCCGCCGAACAGGTCGCCGAGGTCGCCCATGTCCTCCACCCGGAAGGTGCCCCCGCCCGGACCGCCGAACCCCCCGGGGAAGCCGGCCCCGGCCGCCGGGCCCATGGCCCGCACCTCGTCGTACTCCT
>CAZNLF010000334.1:0-2793 GCA_964573595.1 uncultured Acidimicrobiaceae bacterium
ACGCCATGGTCGGCGACGCCACCCTGTTCATCCGGTCCGACGAGGTCCGCCAGGCCTGGATGATCGTCGACCCCTACCTCCAGGCGTGGGCCGATCCGGGCGGCGCGCTGCACACCTATCCGGCCGGCACCTGGGGTCCCCACATGGCCGACCTCCTCGTGGAGCGGTCCGGGGACGAGTGGCGCAACCCGGTGTTCGACCTCGAGCTGAGCGGAGGTCGCCTGACCGAGCCGCCGCCCCAGTGACCGGGCCCGATCGAACCTGCTGCGGGGTGACCGCTTGAACGGGCGCGTCGAATTGGTGGACTCGGTACCCGAGGCCTTCGCCCAGCTGACCATGTCCGAGCTGGGAGCGCCGAGACACGGCCGCTTCTCGCTCTTCCTGTCGGGGGGGTCCACCGCGCAGGAGTGCTATGCCCGACTGGCGGGACTGGGCGCGGCCCGCACCGACCTGGGCTGGAGTGGCGTCGACGTCTACCTGGGCGACGAGCGTTGCGTACCCCCCGACGACCCGGACTCCAACCACCGGATGATCGCCGAGACCTTGCTCGCCGCCGTCGGCCCCGTCGGCTCGGACAACCCGATGTACCAGAGCGGGACGCCCGAGGACGCGGCCCTCCGCTACCAGGACACGATCGGCCGTCTGGCCCGATTCGACCTGGTCCATCTGGGTCTGGGCCCCGACGGCCACACCGCGTCGCTCTTTCCCGGCTCACCGGCACTGACCGTCGAGGATCCCGAGGTGCTGGTCGTGGCCAACCGTGATCCCCGGGCCAACAACCCGCACGACCGGATCACCCTCACCCTTCCCGCCATCGCCCGCGCCCGGCTCGTCGTCTTCACCGTGTCCGGCTCCTCCAAGCGCGACGCCCTCGGCGGCATCATCGGAGGAGCCGATCTTCCGGCGTCCCATGTCGACGCCGACCGGGTCGTGTGGCTGGTCGATGCCGAGGCCCTCGGCGACTCCTCGCTGCCGCGCTGACGGCCCGTCCGGCCTGATCGGCCGGCTCCAGCCCTCTGCCGACCTGATCGCTCTGCCGACTTGATTGCTGTGCCGGATCTGATCGCCCTGTCAGCTCTGCCGACCTGATCGCCCTGTCAGCTCTGCCGACCTGATCGCTGTGCCGGATCTGATTGATGTGCCGGCCCGACGGCCCGGTGGGCGCGAGCCGGGACCGGGCCCGTGACCAGGGCCTCGGTTGGTGGCAGTGGCGGCTCCCGGGACCGACGACGGGTGTGTCCGGGATGCCGCCTCCGAACGCCCGTCCAGGGTCCTCCGGTAAGGTGTCGCCGATGTCCGTCGACCCCGGCTCCCCACCGCTCGACTCCGTCGCGACCGACCTCCCCCTCCCACTGTCGGAGTCCACCATCGAGGAACTGTCGGCCACCCCGATCAGCCGGCTCCAGGCCTCGGCCGACCTGGTGCGGCGCCGTGCCCACGGCAACCGGATCACCTTCTCGCCCAAGGTCTTCATCCCACTGACCATGCTGTGCCGCGACCGGTGCGGCTACTGCACGTTCGCCAAGGCACCGGCCCGGCTCGAGTCGCCCTACCTCTCGATGGACGAGGTGCTCGAGATCGCCCGGGCCGGACGGGCCGCCGGCTGCCACGAGGCGCTCTTCACCCTGGGCGAGGGCCCCGAGGACCGGTATCCCGCCGCCAGGCGGTGGCTCGACGACCACGGCTACTCCTCAACCGTCGACTATCTCGTCGACGCCTGTCGGACCGTGCTGGCGGAGACCGGCCTGCTCCCCCACGCCAACGCCGGTGCGCTGGACCTGGAGGACCTCACGCGGCTCCGTCAGGTGAGCGCCAGCCAGGGGATGATGATCGAGTCGCTCAACCCCGACCTGGACGCCCATCGATCGGCACCCGACAAGGACCCCGCCCGCCGCCTGGCCACGCTCGAGGCCGCCGGCGAAGCCAACATCCCCTTCACCACGGGACTGCTCGTCGGGATCGGCGAGTCGCGTGCCGACCGTCTGGCCACGCTCGAGGCCATCGCCGCCAGCCATGCCCGCCACGGCCATGTGCAGGAGGTGATCATCCAGAACTTCCTGCCGAAGGCCGGCACGTCCATGCACCGCTCCCCTCCGTGTCCCACCGACGAGTTCCTGTGGACGATCGCCGTAGCCCGGCTGGTCCTGCCGGCGGAGATCCATCTGCAGGCACCTCCGAACCTCTCCGACGACCTCGGCCCGTTGGCTGCCTCCGGCATCGACGACTGGGGCGGCGTGTCCCCGGTGACGGCGGACCACGTCAACCCCGAACGAGCGTGGCCGGCACTCGGCATACTCCGCGGCGCCACCGAGGCCGCCGGGTTCACCCTGGCCCCGCGTCTGACGCTGTACCCGTCCTTCGCCCTCGATCCGGACCGGTGGCTCGACGACGCCATGCGCTTCCCCGTGCTCGACGCCTCCGACGCCGAGGGCCTGGGCCGCGACCATCCCTGGTGCTCGGGTGGCGAGGTGCCTCCACCGATGCTGCTGGGCGGCGACAGCGCGCCTCGGACCAGTGCGCTCGGGGGCGCGGAGCCTCCCCCGGCGGTGACCGTACCCTCGAGTGGCAGCGCCGTGGGCGACGTGCTGGCGGGGGTGCTCGACGGCGAGGTGGTGGGTGAGGACGAGATCGTCACCCTCTTCTCGGCCCGGGGCCCCGAGGTACGGGCCGTCGCCGAGGTGGCGGACGGGCTTCGCTCCGAGGTGGTGGGGGACGAGGTGACCTACGTGGTCAACCGGAACATCAACTACACCAACGTGTGCACGTTCAAGTGCAAATTCTGCGCGTTCTCCA
>CAZNLF010000335.1:0-2776 GCA_964573595.1 uncultured Acidimicrobiaceae bacterium
GGGCGCGCGTCAATCAGCCAAAACACGGAGGAAGGCGGAAGGAGCAGGCACGGCAACCAGTAATACTATCCGGATGCGGACAGTATTACTAGCTCGGGGACAGAAGTCCCGATCCAGGCCTGCACAGGCTAGGAGACCCATCCCCCTGCGTCAAGGATTTCGCCGCCGGGGAGCGGTTTCCCGTCTGGCCCGGTCCCCAGGGCCGCAACCCGGCCCTCCGCCGTGACCAGGCTCCCGGCCGACTCGTGCGTCGACCGGGAGCCTGACCCCACTACTTGAGCTCGACGGTGGCCCCGGCTCCCTCGAGCTGGGCCTTCGCCTTCTCGGCGTCCTCTTTGTTGGCCTTCTCCAGGACCGGCTTGGGGGCGCCGTCCACCAGGTCCTTGGCCTCCTTCAGCCCCAGGCTGGTCAACGAGCGCACCTCCTTGATCACCTGGATCTTCTTGTCGCCGGCTGCGGTCAGGATGACGTCGAACTCGGACTTCTCCTCCTCGCCTCCGCCGGCTTCCGCGCCCCCTCCGGCAGCCGGTGCGGCGGCCGCCACGGCCACCGGTGCGGCCGCGGTCACGCCGAAGCGCTCCTCGAACTCCTTGAGCAGCTCGCTCAGCTCGAGGACGGACAGCTCGGAGATGCCGTCCAGAATCTGGTCCTTGGTAAGGGTGCCTGCCATTGTCGTTGCTCCTTGTTTGCTTGTTCTTCGTTCGATGCGATCAGTGATGCGGGTGGTGCGGTCGGTCTGGGACTACTCGGACGGCGGGGTCTCGGTGTCGGCCGACGTCCCCTCGGCCGGCGGGGGGCCGTCGGCCGCCTCGGCCGGTGCCGCCCCCTCGGATGCCCCGGCCGTCTCGGATGCCCCGCTCGACTCCGGCGCCCCGGCCGTCTCGGCCGTCACGGCCGGTGCCGGCGTATCGGTGGCTGAGGCCTCTGCCGGCACCTCGGCCGTCTCACCGCCGGCCTGGCGCTGCTCGATCAGTGCCGACAGGCCGTAGGCGAGGTTGCGGGGCAGCGCCTGGACGAGGCCGGCCAGCTGCTGCAAGGGCGCGGCCAGGGCGCCGGCGAACTGGGCGAGCAGCGTGTCCCTCGGGGGCAGGTCGGCCAGGACGTTGATGTCCGAGGCCGACAGGACGCCCGAACCGACCACACCGCCCTTGACCACCAGGTTGGGGTTGTTCCGGGCGAAGTCACGGAGCGCCTTGGCCACCGCGCTCACGTCACCCTGCACGAAGGCGATGGCGGTCGGGCCGGTCAGCAGGTCGTGGATCTCGGCCTGGGGTCCTCCGGCGATGGCGAGCCGTACCAGCGTGTTCTTGTAGACCTTGTAGTCGCCGCCGGCAGCGGCGAGGTCGCGGCGGAGGTCGGCCAGCTCGCCGACGGTGAGACCCCGGTACTCGGTCAGGACGGCCCCGTCGGACGACTCGAGGCGGTCGCGCACCTCGTCGACGACGGCGACCTTCTCCGGCCTCGGCTTGTCCATGGTCCCTCCAACGAGCCATTGGCTCAGGTCAGGGCCGTAGACACCCTTCGAAGGTGTCGCGCCGGCACGGGGTGCCCAGCGCGGAACGCCTCATCAGGCGGACCCCTTCGGGTCCCTTCGGCGCCGTGGGAGCGGCGCACCGGAGGTCTACGGCAGTTCGGTGATTCGGAAATCAGGTGGTGTTTCAGAAAAATCAGGAAGCGGCAACCCTAGCCCACGGCGTCGGCCAGAGCCAGCCGGCCCCGCCGTGGCTCAGGCGCTGACCGGCAACTCCTCGTCGACCTTGCGGGCCAGGAGGGGGTCGATGTGGACGCCGGGGCCCATCGTCGACGACAGGGTGACCGCCCGAACATACCGGCCCTTCGACGACGCCGGCTTGGCCCGGTGGATCTCCTCCATCACCGCATGGAGGTTCTCCAGCAGCTTCGACCGGTCGAAGGAGGCCTTGCCGATCCGGAGGTGGATGTTGCCCACCTTGTCGGTCCGGTACTCGACCCGGCCACCCTTGAACTCGCTGACGGCCCGCTCCACGTCGTCGGTCACCGTGCCGGTCTTCGGGTTGGGCATCAGCCCACGCGGTCCGAGCACCCGGCCCAACGTCCCGACCTGGCCCATCAGGTCTGGGGTGGCGATGGCCACGTCGAACTCCAGGAACCCCTCGTTGGCCACCCGGGCCACCAGGTCGTCGGCGCCCACGACGTCGGCGCCGGCGGCCCGGGCCTCGGCGGCCTTCTCACCGGCGGCGAACACCACGACCCGCGCCGTGCGCCCCGTTCCGGCGGGCAGGGAGAGCGTCCCCCGGACGATCTGATCGGCCTTGCGGGGGTCGACCCCGAGCCGGATGGCGATCTCGACCGTCTCGTCGAACCCGGACTTGGCCGACGCCTTGACCAGGTCGATCGCCTCCGCGGGCGTGTAGAGATGCTGGCGGTCGAACCCGGCGACGCTCGCCGTGTACTTCTTTCCCCTGGACATGGTGTTTCTCCGTTTCCTCGAATGTGCGCGCCGGCCTCAGCCAGCGACGGCGATCCCCATCGACCGGGCCGTGCCCTCCACCTGGCGCTTGGCGGCCTCGATGTCGGCGGTGTTCAGGTCGGGGAGCTTGACGGCGGCGATCTCGGCCACCTGGGCGCCGGTGACGGTGCCCACCTGCTCACGGCCCGAGGTGGATGCCCCCTTCTCCAGCCCGGCGGCCTGGCGGAGCAGGGCGGGGGTCGGCGGGGTCTTCAGGACGAACGAGAACGTCCGGTCCTCGTAGATGGAGATCTCGACGGGGATGATCGATCCCCGCTGGTTCTCGGT
>CAZNLF010000336.1:0-2725 GCA_964573595.1 uncultured Acidimicrobiaceae bacterium
CTCGAATCGGTCGAACGGGTGAGCCGCCAACGGGGTGACGAGTACACCGACCTCGCCCTGCTCACCGACGGCCTCCGGGCCGAACGCGAACAGGGCATCACCATCGACGTGGCCTACCGGTACTTCGCCACGCCCGCCCGGAAATTCATCATCGCCGACACGCCCGGGCACATCCAGTACACCCGGAACATGGTGACGGGGAACTCGACCGCCGATCTGACCATCGTCCTGGTCGACGCCCGCAAGGGCATCGTCGAGCAGACCAGGCGCCACGCCTTCCTCGCCTCGCTGCTCCGGGTGCCCCACCTGCTCCTGTGCGTGAACAAGATGGACCTGGTCGGGTACGACCGGGAGGTGTTCGAGTCGATCCGCCTGGAGTTCGCCGCGTTCGCCAGCCGGCTGGACGTCGGTGACCTCAGCTTCATCCCCATCTCGGCCCTGCAGGGCGACAACGTGGTCCAGCGGTCGGCCAACATGCCGTGGTACGAGGGGGCGTCGCTCCTCCACCATCTCGAGCAGGTGTACATCTCGTCCGACCGCAACCTCATCGACCCGCGGTTGCCCGTCCAGTGGGTGGTGCGTCCTCAGGCCACCAGCGTGCCCGACTACCGGGGCTACGCCGGCCGGGTGGCGGGCGGCGTGTTCCGTCCGGGTGACGAGGTCATGGTCCTCCCGTCCGGGCTGGTGACCACCGTGGCCGGCATCGACACCTTCGCCGGGCCCATCGAAGAGGCGTACCCCCCGATGTCGGTGACCATCAGGCTCGCCGACGATGTCGACGTGTCGCGGGGGGACCTCATCTGCCGCCCCATGAACCAGCCCACCGTGGGCCAGGACCTCGATGCGATGGTGGCGTGGATGACCGAGCGACCGCTGAAGGTCGGTGACTTCCTGGCCCTCAAGCACACCACCCGCTGGGTGCGGGCCGTGGTACGCGACATCCACTACCGGCTCGACGTCAACACGCTCCACCGGGACGAGTCGGCCACGTCGCTCGGGCTCAACGACGTGGGCCGGATGAGCCTGCGCGTCACCCAGCCGCTGTTCTACGACAGTTACCGGCGCAATCGGCAGACCGGATCGTTCATCCTGGCCGCCGAGGACACCAACGTGACCGTCGGCGCCGGCATGCTGCTCGGTCCCGACTGAGCCGGGGCGACACGATGCCGTCCAACATCCAGTGGCACCCGGGCCGGGTCACCCGGGAGGACCGGGCCCGGTCCCTCGGGGTCCGGGGTGCGACCATCTGGTTGACGGGTCTGTCGGGGTCCGGGAAGTCGACCGTCGCCGCCGCGCTCGAGCATCGGCTGGTCACGCAGGGTCGCAACGCCTACCGGTTGGACGGCGACAATCTACGGACCGGCTTGAACGACGATCTCGGCTTCAGCCGTGAGGACCGCCACGAGAACGTCCGTCGTGCCGCCGAGGTGGCCTGCCTGTTCGCCGACGCCGGCCTGGTGGCGCTGGTCGCGCTGATCAGCCCGTACGCCGACGCGCGGCTGATGGCCCGCCAACTCCACGAGCGGGCCGGGCTCCCCTTCGTCGAGGTCTACATGGCCGCGCCGGCCGACCTCTGTTCGACCCGCGACCCGAAGGGCCTCTACGCCAAGGCGACGGCCGGGGAGATCAACTCGTTCACCGGGGTGGACGACCCCTACGAGCCGCCCGAGTCACCCGAGCTGGTCATCGAGTCGGGCACCTCGGTGGACCGTTCGGTCGACGCGTTGCTGGCGCTGCTCGACGAGGTGGCGGGCTGACCGGTCGCCCCTGCCTCCGGCGCATCGAAAAGTCACGCTGGGTGCACAGACCGGCTCCCGGGCCAGGCGCCGGTGACCACGGAAAGTAGCCGATCGGGCCATCTGGCATCGGTAGTGCCACATCAGTGCCCGGCGGGATTATTCTCGGGCTCACGGGTGTGATCAGCCCTTGTGCAGGCGACTGCCGGACAAGTGGCCTGAGCGGAGCGGACGACTCGACGAAGGGCAAATGAGGGGGTAGTTCGAGCAGAGGAAGTACGTGAACGAGCGAAGTGGGAGCGCGCGCTGGCCCGTGGCGGCGGCCGTTGCGGCACTGGCGGCACTGGCGCTGTCGGTGGGATCGGTGGCGGCCGGCCCGCCCGCCGGTGCAGCCTCCTCCTCGTTGAAACCGACTCGGTTCTCCGTGATCAAGTTCTGGGCGGCATCGGACGTGGTGAGCCTCACCGTCTCTGAGCCGGCCTGCGACGACGGCAACTCGTCCTGCCTCTGGATGCTGTACGTGGACGAGCCGGACACTCCGGGCCACACCGTGGTCGGCACGGCCGTCGGGTCCTCGGGGGTGCTGAGCGTGGCCTACCCTGCCGACTTCTGTGGTGTCATCCAGGCGGATGCACTGCGCGGTCCCGACCCGTGGTCGCACCGGATCGGCTACCGGAGGGTGATCGCCACCGGGCCGGGATGCCCGGCCGTCCCTCCGGGCCGGTATCCGACCGTGGTGCCCACTGCGACCTTTCCCACCAGTGATCTCACTCCGGTGAGCACCTCGCAGACGGCGCCCGGCTCGGGGACGGGCACCCCGAGCGGCACCGGTTCCCCGGCGACGACGACGGCGGCCGGGTCCGCGCAGCTGCCGTTCACCGGCTTCGACGTCGAGCAGGTGTTCTGGCTCGGCAACAGCTTCCTCCTGGCGGCCTTCCTCCTGCTCGCCACCCGCCAGAGGCGGTTCAGGGCCCGCCGGTGGCTGGCCC
>CAZNLF010000337.1:0-2723 GCA_964573595.1 uncultured Acidimicrobiaceae bacterium
GCCGGCGAGGCGGAGATCGTGGTGGCCGGGGGGATGGAGTCGATGACCCAGGCGCCCTACCTGCTGCCGGGCGCCCGGGCCGGGTACCGCATCGGTGATGCGACCATGGTCGACTCGATGATGTACGACGGCCTGTTCTGCGCATTCGACGACTGTGCGATGGGGCTCTCCACCGAGCGGTACAACGGCGCGGACGGCGTGTCGCGCGAACGTCAGGATGCGCTGAGCGCGCTGTCCCACGAGCGGGCCGCTGCGGCCATCAAGGACGGCAAGTTCGCCGAGGAGATCATCCCGGTGAGCGTTCCCCAGCGCAAGGGGGACCCGCTGGTCGTGGACACCGACGAGGGCGTGCGCCCCGAGACGACGGCCGAGTCGCTGGGCAAGCTGCGCCCCGCTTTCGACAAGAGCGGCACCATCACCGCCGGCAACGCGTCCCAGATCTCCGACGGTGCGGCCGCCGTCATCGTCATGTCCAGGGCCAAGGCCGAGGAGCTCGGGCTCAGCCCGATCGGCGAGCTGGTGAGCTACGGCCAGGTGGCAGGGCCCGACCCGTCGCTCCTCCATCAGCCGTCCCATGCCACGTCGGTGGCCCTCGACAAGGCAGGGCTCACCGTCAAGGACATCGACCTCTTCGAGATCAACGAAGCCTTCGCCGCGGTGGGCTGTGCGTCGGCGGCCGACCTCGGCATCGGCGAGGACATCCTCAATGTCAACGGCGGGGCCATCGCCCTCGGCCACCCGGTCGGGATGTCGGGCACCCGGCTGGCGCTGACCTCGCTCCTCGAGCTCAGGCGCCGGGGTGGGGGGACCGCCGCGGTGAGCCTGTGCGGCGGCGGCGGCCAGGGCGACGCCGCCATCCTGCGTACCCTCTGATCGGAAGCCGGCTCCTGCGAACATACTGATCGAGCGGGGCCGACACCCCGAACTCCCGGCCGGGCAGGGCCGGGAGTTCGGGGTGTCGCTCAGTATCGGGGTGTCGCTCAGTAGGGGGGCTTGAACACGCCCTCGAGGGTGGCGCACCCGTCGGCCGCGTCCTCCCAGGACGGGACCCCGAGGGCGAGCACCGCCAGCGCGCAGGTGGGGAACCCGCGCGACTCGAGGACGGCGCGGTCACCGCGCTCACGACCGTCCCTCCCGTCGGCCAGGAGTTCCCAGGCCAACTGGTAGATCGTCGGGTTGTGGCCCACCACCAGCACGCTCCCGACCCCTTCGTCGACCTCGCGGATGTAGCGGAGCACGACATCGGTGTCGGCGCCGTACAGCGCGTCGAGGGAGTCGAGCGGGAGCCGGTCGCCCACCGCCTCGACCACGAGGCCGGCCGTCTGGCGCGTCCGCACCGCCGCCGAGCAGATGACGAGTTGGGGACCCGGCACTCCGGTGAGCCCGAGGGCCGGGTCCTCGCCGGCCAGTCTCTTGCCCAGAGCGGTGGCGTCCCGTCGCCCCCGGCCGGTCAGGGGGCGGTCGCGGTCGCGCCCACCCCAGGGCGCGTCAGAGGCCGCCTTGCCGTGACGCAGGAGCCACAGGTACCGGGCTCGTGGGCTCTGCGACGACGTCATCCCCTCATCGTGCCCCATGCGCACGGCGCGCCGCCCTCCGTGATCGGGGGACCGGTCAGGCGTCCACTTCGCGCCGACCCTCGAGGGCCCGGCCGAGGGTCAGCTCGTCGGCGTACTCGAGGTCCCCACCCACCGGCAGGCCGCTGGCGATCCGGGTGACGGTGAGGCCCATGGGCTTGAGCAGCCGTGCCAGGTACATGGCGGTGGCCTCACCCTCGAGGTTGGGGTTGGTGCAGAGGATCACCTCGGAGATCCCCTCCTCCTCCACCCGCACCAACAGCTCGCGCACCCGGAGCTGGTCGGGTCCGATCCCCTCGATCGGGTTGAGGGCACCTTGGAGCACGTGGTACCGGCCCGAGAACTCGCCCGTCTTCTCCACCGAGACGATGTCGCGGGGGTCCTCGACCACACAGACCGACGTGGCGTCACGTCGGTCGTCGAGGCAGATGGAGCAGAGCCCACCCTCGGCCACGTTGAAGCAGCGGGTGCACAACGTGATGCGCTCCTTCACTGCGATGATGGCCTCGGCGAGTCGGAGCGCGTCCTCGGGCGCCACCTTCAAGAGGTGGAAGGTGATCCGCTGGGCGGACTTGGGACCGACGCCGGGCAGACGCCCGAGCTCGTCGATCAACGTCTGCAGGGGCCCCGAGAAGATGGCCATCTACCCGATCTCCTCTGCACCCGGAAAGGCCTGCAGCACCCTGGCCTCCGCCGAGTTGTCGATGTCGGCGATCTCTCCGAGCTCGTGCTCGTCGAACGCGGAGAGGTCCTCCACCTCGTCGTCGTCCGGACCGAGGACCCCGCGCCCGGCGGATGCCGGCTCGGCGGCACCGGTCGCCGGTCGGCGATGCGGGGCGCCCGACGCGTCCGGGCGCCGGGGCGGCGCGGCGTGGGGCTCCTCGGGATCGGGGGGGGAAACGCCGCCGGCCACCGGGCCGTCGGATCCGGCATCGACCACCAGCTCGAGACCGACCGGTCGGCCGAAGTGGTCGGACAGGGCAGCCTCGATCTCGCCCCGCACCTCCATGCAGCGGGTGCGGTGCGTCTCGTTGGGCAGACCGAAGACGGCGCGGTCCCCCTCCACTCCGACGAAGCGGCCGGCCTGGAACAGGGCCTTGGCCTTCGGCCTCAGCCGGCCGATGATGTGGTCCCCCCAGGCCTGCACCA
>CAZNLF010000338.1:0-2721 GCA_964573595.1 uncultured Acidimicrobiaceae bacterium
CCCTCCATGGCGTCGGCCAGCCAGGGGAAGAGCGGGATCTGGGCCGACTTGCCCACCACACCGACCAGCAACAGGAGGCAGATGGCGGTGATGTTTCCCGAGCCGATCTTGTCCAGGTTGGCGAAGATGGTCTGGTACTCGAGCGAGTGGACGCGCTCGAAGGTCAAGAAGATGGCGAGCAGGAAGCCCACGTCGCCGATCCGGTTGTAGACGAAGGCCTTCTTGCCGGCACTGGCCGCCGAGTCACGGGTGAACCAGAACGAGACGAGCCAGTACGAGCAGGCACCCACCCCCTCCCATCCGACGAAGGTGACCAGCATGTTGCTGCCCAGGACCAAGATGAGCATCGAGGCCACGAACAGGTTCATGTAGAGGAAGAACTTGGGGTAGTCCCTGTCCCCTTTCATGTAGCCGATGGAGTAGAGGTGGATCATGGCGCTGATGCCGGTGACGAACAGCACCATGGTCATGGAAAGTGGGTCGACGAACAGCCGGGCGTGGACCTGCAGGCTGCCCACCGGGATCCACGTCCACAGGTTCTGGGTGTACGTGCGGACCGGCGCGTGCACGGTGAGCAGGTCGAGGTAGACCCCGACCGACACCACGAACGACGCTCCGACGCAGGCGGTGGCCAGCCAGCCGGCCACCGGGTCGCCCAGGCGTCTTCCCGCGAGGACCAGGATGGCGAACCCGGCCAGGGGCAGCGCGATGATCAGCCAGGTCACTCCGAGCATGGTCCGGTCAGCCCTTCATCAGGTGGAGATCGTCGGCGGTGGCGTTGGCCCGTCGGCGGAAGATGGCGACCACGATGCCCAGGCCGACCACGACCTCCGCCGCCGCCACCACCAGCACGAAGAACACCAGCACCTGGCCCCCGATGTCGTGCAGCATGCGGGCGAACGTCACGAAGCTCAGGTTGGCCGCGTTGAGCATGAGCTCCACGCACATGAACATGACCAGCACGTTGCGCCGGATGAGCACGCCGAGGGCGCCGATGGCGAAGAGCACGACGGAGAGGGACAGGTACCAGTCGGGGTTGATGGTCATGACCGCACCTCTTCCTGGCCGTCGGCGTCGCTGGTGGCCGACCCGCCGGCTGTCTCTCCGGCGGACGCTCCGGCTGTGTCGCCGGCGGACGCTCCGGCTGTCTCCCCGGCGGTGGTGTCGCCGGACCCCGCGTGGGCAGTGCTGTCCCCGGACCCCGCCGCGTGGGCGGTGCTGTCCCCGGACCTCGCCGCGTGGGCGGCGGTGGCGTGGGTACCCGGGTCGGACCCCGCGTCGTCCGTGGCTGCCCCGTCGAGAGCCGGGGGGTCGCCGGGCACGGAGTCGACGTCTTCGTCGCCCACCTCCGGGTTGGTCGTCACCGGAGGCCTGCGGGCCAGGACGACGGCACCGACGACGGCGATGATCAAGAGGGCCGCCGTGGCCTCGAACGGGAAGAGGTAGGTGGTGTAGACGGCCTTGCCAAGAAGGTTCACGTTCGGCTCGCCGGTGTCGGTCCCGGCGACGTGTGGCGCCCCGGTCGTCCAACGGGAGACCTGCCCCAGCAGCAACAGGCCGGTGGTCCCGAGGGCGATGAGCCCGATGGCCAGGGGGCGCTGGCCGCGCAGCGGCTCGGCGGCGACGTCCTCCTCGCGGTCGACACCGAGGAACATGATGACGAAGAGGAAGAGGACCACGATGGCCCCGGCGTAGACGATCACCTGCACGGCGGCGAGGAAGCTGGCCTGCTGGATCACGAAGAGCACGGCCACCCCGAACAGGGTCATCACCAGCATCAGGGCCGAGTGCACCGGGTTGCGCGCCACCACCACCCCGATGGCGCCGGCCAGCACGATGGCGGCGGCCACGGCGAAGGTCCCCACGTCGACCCACGAGGCGTGGGTAGTCGTGGCTGCCGCCATGATCATCGCACCGGCCGTCGTCACCATCAGGCGCTGCCCGCCCCGGGTTCCCCGCCCGCATCGTCGACGGTGTCCGCCGCCTCTTCGGCCGACGGGGTCGGCGCACCGGTCCCCGACTCGTCCCGCTCGGAGTTCCCGGCCACCACCGCGGCGGCATAGGCGGTGTCGGCCTTCTCCTTGTGCTTCTTGCCGGCTCCCGGGGCGAACCGCTCGGCCTTCTCCAGCATGCGGCCGATGGCCCCCCGGGGTCCGCGCTTGGCCGCCGGCAGGTCGCTGGTGAGGAGATGGCGTTCGAGGGTGTCGCGCAGCTGGCGGCTCCCGGTGGCGGCGTCGTCACGGTGGTCGGACTGCCCGCCCTCGGGGGAGCGGACGCCGAAGCCGAGCTCGCCGGACCAGGCGACCCGGCCCTCGAACTCGGCGGCCCCGGACGGGGACGTTGCCCGCATCCAGCCCGAGGTGTGGAGGTCGTCGTCCTCCCGCCAGTCCTCCCAGGGGAGGTGCCGGGGCTTGCCCTCGTCGTCGACGAGGAGCTCGTCCTTCCCGTAGATGGCGTCGTTGCGGTTGGTGAAGGAGAACTCCATCAACTTCGATTCGGTGATGGCCTCGGTCGGGCACGCCTCGACACACAGGTCGCAGTGGATGCAGCGGAGGAAGTTGATCTCGTAGACGTAGCCGTACCGCTCACCGGGCGACACCGGGTGGTCGGGGGGATTGTCGAGGCCGCGCACGTAGATGCAGTCGGCCGGGCACACGCCGGCACAGAGCTCGCAGCCGATGCACTTCTCCATGCCGTCCTCGTAGCGGTTGAGGACGTGGC
>CAZNLF010000339.1:0-2668 GCA_964573595.1 uncultured Acidimicrobiaceae bacterium
AGCGAGACGTCGAAGGTGCCGCCGCCGAGGTCGAACACCAGGACGGTCTGGTCGGCGCCCTCCTTGTCGAGCCCGTAGGCCAGGGCGGCCGCCGTAGGCTCGTTGATGATGCGGAGCACCTCGAGCCCGGCGATGGCGCCGGCCTCTTTGGTCGCCGTCCGCTGGGCGTCGTCGAAGTAGGCGGGGACGGTGATCACCGCCTGGCTCACGGTGTCGCCGAGGAACGCCTCGGCATCGCGCTTGAGCTTGCCCAGAATGCGGGCCGAGATCTCCTGGGGCGTGTAGTCCTTGCCGTCGATGTCGACGGTCCACGACGTCCCGATGTGGCGCTTGACCGACCGGATCGTGCGGTCGGGATTGGTGATCGCCTGACGCTTCGCCACCTCGCCGACGAGTACCTCGCCCGACTTGGCGAACCCGACCACCGACGGGGTCGTGCGACCGCCCTCGGCGTTGGGGATGACGACCGGCTCGCCGCCCTCCAGTACGGAGACCACCGAGTTGGTCGTCCCGAGATCGATTCCTACGGCCTTGGCCATATCTGCTGCCTCCTACTCACTGCCCGCTCGGGCACCGTTTTTCCATTCGGCACTGGTGCCGACTCCTCTGACACGTCGCCCGGTGCCTGCGTGCCCGGGAACCGACCGATTCGGGACCGGATCACCCACATACGCACTGAGCCTGTTTCCTTACAGGTGCAACGATACCAAACTTGAGTGCTATGCGCATAAGTTTCTTATAATACCTCTGTGGGTTCTGTCCGGAGCGCCCGGGTCCGGCCGAATCCTCCCTGGTCGGACGGGTGCGGGCGGCCTGGGATGGACGACGGGATACGCTCGGGCCATGCCCCAGCTGGTACTGCTCCGCCACGGCCAGTCGCAGTGGAACGCCGAGAACCTGTTCACGGGCTGGTACGACGTGGACCTCACCGAGCTGGGCGTGGCCGAGGCAGAGGAGGCCGGGCGACTCCTCGGGGGGGAGCCCGACCTGGACCTCCGGGTGCTCCACACCTCGGTGCTCACCCGCGCCACCCGCACGGCGTCCCTGGCGCTCGATGTCGCCGGGCGCAGCTGGCTGCCCGTCCGGCGCCACTGGCGCCTCAACGAGCGTCACTACGGCGACCTACAGGGCAAGAACAAGAAGGAGACCACCGCCCAGTTCGGCGAGGCCCAGGTCAAGGAGTGGCGACGGAGCTACGCCACGCCGCCGCCGCCGGTCGGGCCCGGGAGCGAGCACCACCCGGCGGGCGATCCCCGCTACCGGGACGTGCCGGCCGAGGTGCTCCCGGCGACCGAGTGCCTGGCCGACGTGGTGGCGAGGGCCCTCCCCTACTGGCAGGACGCCATCGTGCCCGACCTGCTGGCCGAGGGGGCGCGGGGAGGTGCGGTGCTGGTGGTCGCCCACGGGAACAGCCTGCGGGCCCTCCGCAAGCACATCGACGGCATCAGTGACGACGCCATCACCGGGCTCGAGATCCCCACGGGCATCCCCTTCGTCTACGAGCTGGCCGACGACCTGACCGTCAGGTCCGGTCGGTACCTGGGCGACCCGGACGCGGCCCGGGCCGCGGCCGAGGCGGTCGCCCGCCAGGCCGGCTGATCTCCACCGCGTCGACCACGCGGGTCGACCACGCGGGTCGGCCGCTCAGTATCGACCGCTGGGCCCCCAGCGAGCTGCTCCGATCCGAGCCGGTAGTCGACGAGAGGCCGGCCCCGGAAGGCCGACCTCTCGTCGTGTTGCCCAGTGCCGTTCGTCCCCACAAACGCCACCGTGACTGGTGCGGCGCAGGACCCTCAGAGCGCGTCAGTGCCACGCTCCCCGGTCCTGACCCGGACGACCTCCTCGACGGGGACGATCCAGACCTTGCCGTCACCGATCTTTCCGGTTCCCGCAGCATCGACGATGGCGTTGGTCACCGACTCCACCTGGGCGTCGTCGACGAGGACCTCGAGCCGGATCTTCGGCACGAACTCGACCTCGTACTCGGCACCCCGGTACACCTCGGTGTGTCCCCGCTGTCGACCGAAGCCCTGGGCCTCGGTCAGGGTCATCCCGTGCACCCCGAGTGACTTGAGTGACTCCTTCACCTCGTCAAGTTTGAACGGCTTCAGCACCGCTACGATCAGCTTCATTTTCAGTATCTCCTTGGGTTCGTAGTGGTTCTGTCAGCTACCTGATCCAGCCGGAGGGGACCCGTCATCCGGTGGGGAGGATGCTATCGATCCCGATGGCGAGTCCCCGGCCATGGCCATGGCCCCGACCCGCTCGGCGAACGTCTCCTCGGGGAAGGCCTCCTCGCCGTGGATGGCGAGGTCGCCGACTTCGAGGATCTCGTCCTTGTAGCGGGCCCCACGCAGCACCCAGCCGACGATCTTCATCAGGATGAAGGTGATCAGCGCCGACCAGATGATGACGAATATGGCAGCCCGGAACTGTTCCCACAGCTGGTGGGCCGAGCCCGTGTAGATCAGTCCGTCCACACCGAAGGGGACACAACTCCCCTTGGCGGTGGCGTATTGCGTGGCGGTGGTGGCGATCACCTGTCCCGAGGCATCCAGGTGGCCGCAGCCGTACTCGAGCATGTTCGGGTCGCCGAAGATGCCAAGCAGCAGACCACCGAAGAAGCCGGCGATGCCGTGGGTGTAGATGACCCCGAGGGCGTCGTCCA
>CAZNLF010000340.1:0-2659 GCA_964573595.1 uncultured Acidimicrobiaceae bacterium
AGCTGGTTGGTGATCAGGGACCACCCGGCGTTCTCCCCGCCGACCAGGTTGCCCGCCGGCACCCGGACGTCCTCGTAGAAGGTGTAGTTGATGTTGTGGTCGCCGAGCAGGTGCATGGGCACGACCTTGATCCCGGGCGTGTCCATGGGGACGATGAACATGGAGATGCCCTTGTGCTTGGCCACCTCGGGATCGGTCCGGGTGGCCAGCCAGATGTAGTCGGCGCCACCCGCCAACGACGTGTAGATCTTCTGCCCGTTGATCACGTACTCGTCGCCGTCACGCACGGCACGCGTCTGCAGCGAGGCCAGGTCGGTTCCGGACTCGGGCTCGGTGTAGCCGATGCAGAAGTGGATGTCGCCGGCGAGGATCTTCGGGAGGAAGAAGTCCTTCTGCTCCGGTGTCCCGAATTGCATGATGGTCGGTCCGACGGTGTTGATGGTGAGCATCGGCACCGGGGCGCCGGCCCGCATCGACTCGTCGAAGAAGATGTACTGCTCGATGGCCGAGCGGCCCTGGCCGCCGTACTCGGTCGGCCAACCGATGCCCAGCCAGCCGTCCTCGGCCATCTGCTTGACCACGCGCCGCATGTGGGGTCCGATCCCGTGGCTGTCCGCCAGCTGGGCCTCGACCTCGGGGGTGAGCAGGTCGGCGTAGTACTCGCGCAGACGGTTCCGGAGCGCCTCTTGTTCGTCGGTGTAGCCGATCTCCATGGGTCCCTCCCGATTGGTGCGTGCACATGCCGGCCCGGCGCCCCACTCCGGGTCCCCACACGGTGTCCGGCGCCGATGACTAGAACACGTTACATTCAGGCCCGCCCGGACGCCACCGGGCTCGCGGCCGCGTCGGGTGACAGCCGGGCCCGCCCGGGCGCCACCGGGGTGGGCAGACGGACCGGGTGCCGCGCCGGGTAGCCTTCCCGCTGGCGGCTGCCGGGCACCGAGCGTGCGCACCGCTAGGGTTACCATCCGGTAAGTTGTCGGTCCGCACATCATCTGCGTCCGACAGCACCGCCCCACAGACTCTGCGTCCACCAGCATCTCCATCCGACAGGAAGCCAACCCATCGAGCGGCGCCGCCGCCCAGTACCGAGGAGCAACCCATGCCCGAAGCTGTCATCGTCGCCACAGGCCGGACCCCGATCGGTCGGGCCAACAAGGGCTCGTTGATCGAATGCCGGCCGGACGACCTGGCCGCGCTGGTCATCCGCGAGGTGCTGGCCAAGGTGCCCCAGCTCGATCCCCTCACCGTCGAGGACGTGATCATGGGCTCGGGCCAGCCCGGTGGCGAGGCGGGCTACAACATCGGTCGGGTGGCCGCACTGCTGGCCGGGCTCCCCGACGTCCCGGGTGTCACCGTCAACCGGTACTGCTCCTCCTCCCTCCAGACCATCCGCATGGCCGCCCACGCCATCCGGGCCGGGGAGGGTGACGTGTTCGTCGCCGCCGGTGTCGAGACGGTGAGCCGCTATCTCCACGGAGCGGCCGACACGGGTCCGCACAACCCCCTGTTCTCCGAGGCCGAGGCCCGCACCGTGGCCCGCACGCCGGCGGCCGGCGAGGCCTGGACGCCGCTGTCGGGCCTGCCCGACGTCTACATCGCCATGGGCCAGACCGCCGAGAACGTGGCCGAGTACAAGAAGGTCAGCCGACAAGAGCAGGACGAGTTCGCCGTGCAGTCCCAGACGAGGGCCGTGGCCGCCCAGGAGTCCGGCTTCTTCGATCGGGAGATCATCCCGGTCACCACTCCCGGGGGGACCGTCGTGACCAAGGACGACGGGCCCCGGCCGGGCACCACGCTCGAGGGCCTGGCCGGCCTCAAGCCGGTCTTCCGCGAGGGTGGGACGGTCACCGCCGGCAACGCCTGCCCGCTCAACGACGGTGCCGCCGCCGTCGTCGTGATGAGCGACACCCGAGCCCGCGAGCTCGGGATCACCCCGTTGGCCCGCATCGTGGCCAGCGGGGTATCCGGGGTCAACCCCGAGATCATGGGCCTCGGACCGGTGGACGCCGTCCGCCAGACGCTCAAGCGGGCGGACATGACCATCGACGACATCGACCTCGTGGAGATCAACGAGGCCTTCGCCGCCCAGGTGGTCCCCTCGGCCAAGGAGCTGGGGATCAGCTACGACAAGCTCAACGTCCGCGGCGGGGCCATCGCCCTCGGGCACCCGTTCGGCCAGACCGGGGCCCGCATCATGACCACCCTCCTCAACGCCCTCGACGACACGGGCAAGACCATAGGGCTGGAGTCGATGTGCGTCGGTGGGGGCCAGGGCATGGCCATGATCGTCGAACGACTGTCCTGAGCCCGGTCCCGGGCCGGCATCGGTGCCGCGTCACCCGGGAATTAGTGCGCGAACAGGTGCCAGCCCGCATACGTCCAGGCGACGACGAGCAAGGCGTTGACCAGCGGCGGTCCCGATACCAGCCGGACCAGCTCACCGGCGCGGGCCAGACGGCCCTCGGAGCGCCGGGCGACGAGTTCGACGACCAGGCAGGCGGCCACCACGGCGATCCAGAAGGCCACGCCCACGGACCGGCTCCGCGGGAGCAGGAGGGCTGGGACCAGCATCGGATGGCGACTCAGTGCCAGGCAACCCGGGAAGGCACCGGCCGGCGATCGTGGCGACCGGGAAACCCCGTCCGCAGCACGCCCG
>CAZNLF010000341.1:0-2657 GCA_964573595.1 uncultured Acidimicrobiaceae bacterium
CCTCCGAGCTCCTGGCGGAGACACTGGGCGAGCACGTCTTCGAGTGGTTCATCCGGAACAAGCGGGCCGAGTGGTCGGCGTACAAGTCCCAGGTGACCCAGTTCGAGCTCGACCGCTACCTGCCCCTGCTCTAGCCGGCACCGACCGATCCGATCCCAGAGATCCGATCACCGAGAGGAATGGGGAGGACCGTCATCGAACCGCTGCTGTGTTTCCCCGCCGCCCCTCCCCCGTCGGTGACCGGGGTCCTCGACCGCGCCGGCTATCCGTGGCGGGGGATCGACAAGCCCGAGGCCGCCGAGTCGGACGAGCCCGAAGACGGCTGGTCGGGGGCGGTCATCTGCAGCGGTGCGGACCCCGTGGGCGCATTCCTGCTGTGCCGGCACCTCCGCAAACGGGAGGTCCCCCTGGCCCCGGTCATGGTGGTGGTGCCGTTCGACCAGCTGGCCGAGCTCGAGCTCCGTGAGGACCTCTTCGACGACATCTGCCTCGAGCCGATCAACCCCGACGAGCTGAGCGCGCGGCTCGCCCATCTGTTCTGGCGCACCGGCCGGGGCCTCCGGCCCGACCTCCTCGAGCACGGCCCCCTGGTGCTCAACCTCGAGACCTATCAGGCGGCCGTGGCCGGCAAGGTCCTCGACCTCACCTACATGGAGTACGAGCTGCTCCGCTTCCTGGCCGCCCGGCCGGGCAAGGTCTTCACCCGCGAGACCCTCCTCAGCCGCGTCTGGGGCTACGAGTACTACGGAGGGGCTCGCACGGTGGACGTCCACGTGCGTCGACTGCGGGCCAAGCTGGGCGAAGAGCACGCGCACCTCATCCAGACGGTGCGCTCGGTCGGCTACCGGTTCGGCCAGACCTCCTGGACACCCTGACCGGTCATCCGCCTCCCGGGGCGTAGGCCCACAGCTCGACCTCGACCGCCGCACCCATGGGCAGCCCGGCCACCCCGACCACCGACCGGGCCGGCCGGTGGTCGCCGAAGAAGGCCGCATAGGCCTCGTTCACGGCCGCGTACCCGCCCATGTCGGTCACGAACACCGTCGTCTTGACCACATCGCCAGGAGTCGCCCCCTGGGACTGCAGGAGGCCCTCGGCGTTGGCCAGCGCCTGGGCCAACTGGGCGGCCGGCCCGCCGTCGACCAGTGCGGGTGCCGGGGGATCCGCGGGCCCGCCGGCGCCGGGGGCGGCCACCGGGCGCAGACCGAGCTGGCCGGAGCAGATCAGCCACGGCCCGGCCCTCACGATGGGGGTGTAGGGGCCGATCGGGGTGCTCATCGGATGCTCCTCAAGGGCTGGGGCGGTGCTGGCGGACGGAAAGGCTGCGGTGGTTCAGCCTACCGGCGGGCACCCACCCGGCCCGGGACGACCGCTCAGCGACGCCCGGCACCGGCCCGGTCGGTCGGCCACCGGGAAGGGAGCCCGGCGGCCAGCCAACCGGCGGCGGCCACCGCGGCGAACACTGCGTCGGAGGCGTTCACGGGGGGGCCGTCCACCCCGGGCAGGATGCTGAATTCGACGGGCGGCATCGCCCGCGCCTGCAGGATGCCGAACGACCGCACGGTGAGGTCCCGCACGACGCCCTCGGCGTCGACGGCGAGCCCCTCGGAGCGGACCCAGCTCAGTGCTTGGTGGGCGGCCCCGATGGCGTAGGAGCGGAGCACCACCTCGTCGAGGACGTCGCCGGCGTCGACGGCCACGTGCAGGGTCCCGTCGACCTCGGCACGGGCCACGGCGCGCCCGCCACCCGGGGACGTCACCTCGACCGGGACGCCGTGCACGGGCCGGTCCGGCCCGACCCTGCTGATCACCCGGGCACACGCCGCCAGCACGGCGGCCTCGGCCCACACGGCGGCCCGGAGATCGAAGGAGACCGGGGGGCCGACGACGGGCACGGGCTCGAGCACCAGCCCCGGGGCGACCGACGCCACCAGCGAGACGACCGACGCCCACCGCTCCTCCGAGGGAGCGTCCCCGGTCAGGCCGACCCGGAGGACACCGACGCCGTCGCCGCCGATCCCCCCGGCGACCGGCGGGCGCTTGGGGCCCATCCGCACCACGTCCTCACGGGACCACAGGACGCCGACCGCCCGTCCGTGCTCCTCGGCCAGCCTCCGGGCATCCTCGCCCACCGGTGAGCGGAGCTTCCCCCCGAAGGCGCCACCGTTCCCATAGGGGGAGGCGGGCTGCCCGCCGGGGACCGCCCACGAGGCGTCCGGCTCCACGTAGGCCGGCTCCACCCAGGTGGTCGCCAACACCAGGTCCCAACGGCCCGGGGGCACCTCGACGGGATGCCCGGGCGCCAGCGAGCTGCTCCGGCCCTGTACCTTGCCGGCCCCCCGGCGGGCGGCAGCCACCGACTCGGCCACGGCGTAGCCACCCTGCCCGTCGGGCACCCCCACCAGTGCGCCGGCCGGACGGCTGTCGTCGGCGAACCCGGCGCGACCGAGCACCACCTCGGGCCCGACGACCTGGGGCACACCACCCTCGATGCCGGCCCGGGCGGCGGCGGCCCCCAGGTCCCGTCCGGATCGGCCGGCAGGCTCGAGGGAGGTCGGCCCGAGGGCCTCGGCGGCGGCCTCCACGATGGTCTGCCAACCCGTGCAGCGACAGAGGTGGGCGACGAGCGCCTGGGCCACCCTGTCCGACGACACCGG
>CAZNLF010000342.1:0-2639 GCA_964573595.1 uncultured Acidimicrobiaceae bacterium
CGGCGCGGCCCCGCGCTGAGCGGACGGTGAGCCCCCCGGTGCCGGGCGGCCGGCGATGACGCTGGCCACGCTGGTCGCGACGGTCACCATCAGGCTCTCGTTCAAGAACGTCTTCTCGTTGGTCCTCGCCGTCGTCTTCGTTATCGTGCTGGGCCTGGTGAGCAGCCGCCTGGTCGGGATCACCGTCGGTCGCTGGCGATCGATGCTCACCGCCCTCGTCGGGACGCTCATCGGCGTGGCCGGCGCCCAGGCCGTGGTGCACGGCCGGTACGACGGCGATGTCGCCTACGCGCTCACCGCGCTGTTCGGCCTGCTCGCCACCATGGTGCTCCTGATCATCCCCGAGGCGGTCGGCCGCTCACGCGCCGCTGGCCGGGCCCGCCGGTCGCGCCGGCTCTGGCTCCACCCCGTCCGCTGGCTGCGCCGCACGTTCGCCCCGCTGTCCCGGTCGCTGGAGGTGCTCGGGAGCGCCCGACGCCACGGGCTGGCCCGGCCGCAGTACCTGTCGTCCTCGGGCATCGAGTCGGCCGAGTTCGGCCACCGGCTCCGCCTCACGCTCGAGGACGTCGGTGGCATGTTCGTGAAGTTCGGCCAGATCGCTTCCACCCGCAGCGACCTCCTGGCCGAGCCGGTGATCGCGGAGCTGTCCCATCTGCGGTCGGCCGTCCGGCCGATCCCCGCCGGGGAGATCCGACCGCTGGTCGAGGCCGAGCTGAGGCGCCCGATCGAGGAGGTGTTCGCCACCTTCGACTTCGAGCCGCTCGCCTCCGCCTCGATCGGACAGGTCCACCGGGCCACGCTCACGACCGGCGAGTCGGTCGTGGCCAAGATCCAACGGCCCGGCCTCGACGACCTGCTCCGCCGGGATGCCACGGTGCTGCGGCTCGCCGCCAGGATCGCCGAACGGCGGGTACCCCAGGCCCGGGCCTTCGGTGTCCGCTCCCTGGCCGAGGAGCTGATCACCGGCATGGACCACGAGCTCGACTACCTCCGCGAGGCCGCCATGTGCGACCGGCTGCGGGCGGTGGTCAGCCACGACGACCCGGCCGAGGACGTGATCCGGATACCGCTGGTCTTCCACCCGCTGTGCACCGACCGCCTCCTCGTGATGGAGCAGGCGCCCGGCCGGGCCATCGACGCCCCGGGCGCCATCGCCGCCAGCGGGGCACCGCCCCACCTGTTGGCCGCCGCCCTCCTCAGCAGCTTCCTCCAACAGGTGCTCCAGGGCATGGCCTTCCATGCCGACCCCCATCCCGGCAACCTCATGGTCGACGAGTGGGGCCGGCTCTGGCTGCTCGACTTCGGCGCCGTGGGCCTGCTCGACCCCACCACCCGCCGGGCGCTCCAGGACATCGCCATCGGCATGAGCGCCGGTGAGCCGATGGTGGTGGCCCGCGCCGTCCGCCACCTGGCCGGTGCCGAGGCCACCGCCGACCTGCAGGTCCTGGAGAACGACATCGGGATGCTGATGGTGGAGACGGCCGGCGGGTTCGACCCGTCGGTCGTGCCCGAGGTCCTTTCGGTGATGTCGCGGCACGGCATGGCGGTCCCGCCCGCGATGACCGCGCTGTCGAAGGCGCTGCTCACCCTCGACGGCACCCTCCGGGTCATCGACCCCTCCTTCGACCTGGCCACCGAGGCGTCGTCGGCGACCGACGAGCTGTCCGATCACGACCCCGAGATGATGGGCGACCTGCTCCAACAGGAGTTGCGACGCTCGCTCCCCGCACTCCGCTCATTGCCGGAGCACATCGACGAGCTGGCCACCCAGCTGCGCAGCGGCCGCATGAGCGTGCGGGTCGAACGGTTCGCCGGCCGGGACGAGCAGGTGGTGAGCAGTTGGATCGACCGCGCCCTGGTCGCCTTCTTCGGGTGCGTGGGCCTGCTGGCCTCGGGGGTGCTCCTGGTGGCGGCCGAGCTGGCCCGGTCGGCGGACATCCGGCTGACGCTGCAGTCGATCGGCTTCATCGGCCTGGTGTTCTCCTCCATCCTGTTCATGCGGTCGACGGCCCAGATCCTCCGGCGCGAGCGGACCTCCACGGGCTGAGCCCACCCGGGCCACGACCGGCCCGGGCCGGTCCGGGTGCGGGCTACAATGGTGCGTAATCCGCTTTTCGCAACGGAGGAGAGACGCGTGCCGGCAACCGTCGTCGTCGGGACCCAGTGGGGGGATGAGGGCAAGGGCAAGCTCACCGACCTCCTGGCCAAGGAGATGGAGCTGGTCGTCCGCTACCAGGGTGGCCACAATGCCGGCCACACCATCGTGGTGGACGGGGAGACTTTCGCCCTGCAGCTGGTGCCGAGCGGCGTCCTCTACGACCACATCACGCCGGTCATCGGCAACGGGGTGGTCGTCGATCCCACGGTCCTCCTGGCCGAGGTCGACACGCTGGGGGCCAAGGGCATCGACACCTCGCGCCTGCTGGTGAGCGGCAACGCCCACCTGATCATGCCCTACCACCACGAGCTGGACCGGCTGACCGAGCGGTACCTCGGGAAGAACAGCCTCGGGACCACCAAGCGGGGCATCGGGCCGGCCTACGCCGACAAGTCGTCCCGCGTGGGCCTGCGGGTCCAGGACCTCCTCGACCCCAAGATCTTCCGCCAGAAGCTCGACGTGGTGCTGAAGGAGAAGAACG
>CAZNLF010000343.1:0-2623 GCA_964573595.1 uncultured Acidimicrobiaceae bacterium
TCGGCGCACCGGTGCTTGATGGCCTGGAAGCTGCCGATCGGCTGACCGAACTGGATCCGGTCCTTCGCGTACTGGACGGCCAGCTCGAGCACGCGTCCCCCCCCACCGAGCATCTCCGCCGACGAGCCCACCGCTCCACGGTCGAGGAGACCGACCGCCAGCTCGTCGTCTCCGAGGTGCACCACAGGTGTCCGGTCGAACGATAGCCACGA
Organism: uncultured Acidimicrobiaceae bacterium; assembly: GCA_964573595.1. Lineage (GTDB taxonomy): Bacteria > Actinomycetota > Acidimicrobiia > Acidimicrobiales > RAAP-2 > Bog-756. The sequence continues at coordinate 213 of CAZNLF010000343.1, forward strand.
CAGCGTGCGGGTGAGGTCCATCGCCGGCTCCCGGGCCGGGCGGCCCACCACCGCGAGGTCGACGGCGAACACCCGACCGGAGGCGACGACGACGGCGATATCGGCCACCGAGGCACCTTCGACCGGTCCGAGCCGGCCGGAGACGGTCCAGTCGTCACCGGAGCGGTCGGCGGACAGTGCGTCAGGGTCGCGGCCCCACCCGACACAGCCGATGCGCTCGCCGGTCGACAGGGCCTCGACCCAGCCGTCCCGCCCGCGTCCGGACGCGGTCAGGGTCTCGAGAGCCAGCAGACTCGGGAGGAACGGCACCGGCGCCGTGTGGCGCCCGATCTCCTCGAGGAGGACTGCTGCTTCCACCCAGCCGGCGCCGAGCCCGCCGGCCGCCGCCGGCTGGGCCACACCCAACCAGCCCTGGTCCGTCATGGCGCGCCACAGGCCGGCGTCGAACGGCAGGCCCGAGGAGAGGTGGGCCCGGACGTGGTCGTGGTCGGCGTAGTCGTCGAGCAACGCCCTGGCGGCCTCCTGAAGGGCGACCTGATCCTCTGAGAGCTCGAAATCCACGAGCAGCATCGTAGGCCGACCCCGTGTGCGAAGCTGATTTGGTGGATCTGACCCCCACCGCAGACCAGGAGTCTTTCCGGTCGGACGTTCGCCAATGGCTGGTCTCGAACCTCCCCTGGGAGTACGGCAAAGGCCTGCCGCCGCGCTTCGACGACCTCGATGAGGAGGTGCGGTTCCTCCGGGGTTGGCAGGGCCTCCTGGCATCGGGGGGGTGGGTTGGCGTCGCCTGGCCGGCCGAGTACGGCGGACGCGGTGCCGGCCCCGTCGAGCACTACATCGTGCAGGACGAGCTGGCCCGGGCCCGGGCCCCCGAGATGGTCGGGCGCATCGGGCTGAACCTGGCCGCGCCGACCCTGCTGGCCCACGGGACGAGCGACCAGAAGTCGCGGTGGCTGTCCACGATCCGCACCGCGGACGAGCTCTGGTGTCAGCTGTTCAGTGAGCCGGGGGCCGGGAGCGACCTGGCCGGCCTGGCCACTCGGGCCGACCGGGTGGACGGCGGGTGGTTGGTCAACGGCCAGAAGGTGTGGACCTCCTACGCCCAGTTCGCCGACTGGGGGGTGTGCCTGGCCAGGTCAGACGCCGGGGCGCCGAAGCACAAGGGGATCTCCTACCTGGTGGTGAACATGCACCACCCCGGCGTCGACGTCCGCCCTCTGGTCCAACTCACCGGTGAGGCCGAGTTCAACGAGGTCTTCCTCACCGACGTGTTCGTGCCCGACGACCAGCTCATCGGGCCAGAGCACGAGGGGTGGCGGGTGGCCAACTCGACCCTGTCGCACGAGCGGGGAACGAACCCGCGCCAGCTGGTCATCCACATGCAGCTGCTCGAGGAGCTCCTGCGGCTGGCGGAGGAGAACGGCAGCGCCGACGACCGGGCCACGGCCGGCGCGCTGGCCCAGGCGTACGTCGAGATCCGGCTGTTCCAGCTGCACAACCTCCGAAGCGTGAGCCGGCTGTCCCACGGGCTCGACCCCGGGCCCGAGGGGAGCGCTCTCAAGTTGTACTGGAGCGAGATGTCCAAGCGCTTCCAGGAGACGGCCATGGACGTCGTGGGGGATGCAGCACCGTTGTGGCGGGGTGCGGCCGACAACCCGGGCGACGGGCAGTGGCAGCGGGCCTGGCTGTACTACCAGGCCTCGTCCATCTGGGCCGGCACCAACGAGATCCAACGTAACGTCATCGCCGAGCGGGTGCTCGGCCTACCCCGGGCGCCGAGGCGCCCGGAACGGACCGTGTCGCCCGGCGAGGACCGCCTCTCCCGAGCCGGCGCCGACACACCAGGAGGAGAACGATGAGCGAGCAGCCAGTCCTGTATGACGTGACCGGCCACGTGGCCACCATCACCATGAACCGGCCGGAGGTCGCCAACGCGCAGGACACCGCTCTCATCGACGGGATCGACCACTTCCTCGACGAGGCGGACGCGGACGACGAGGTCCGGGTGGTCGTACTGGCGGGCTCGGGGAAGCACTTCTCCGCCGGCCACGACCTGAAGGAGCTCGTCGCGGGAGACGGGCCCGACTACTGGCGGGTCATGCGCGAGACCCCCGAGGGGAAGTTCCGCCACGAACAGGTGATGTACTTCGAGCGCTGCAAGCGCCTCTACGCCTTCCGGAAGCCGACCATCGCCCAGGTCCAGGGCTCGGTCGTCGCTGCCGGCCTGATGTTGGCGTGCATGTGCGACCTGATCGTGGCCGCCGATGACGCCGTCTTCTCCAACCCGGTGCTCCGCATGACGGGTGCCGGGGTCGAGTTGCTGGTGGAACCCTGGGAGCTCGGCATCCGCAAGGCGAAGGAGTTCCTGTGGACCGGCGAGAAGATCGACGCCCAGGAGGCCTGGCGGCTGG
>CAZNLF010000344.1:0-2615 GCA_964573595.1 uncultured Acidimicrobiaceae bacterium
CCGCGATGAGGACTCCGACGCTGATGGCCGAGAGGGCCGAGCCGGACCGGGCCCGATATCGCGACAGGTCGCGCAGGGCCAGGCGGATGGCGATGGGAGCTTTCCGGCCGACTCGCGCCAGCAGGGCGAGGAAGAACGGCGACATGAGGATGATCCCCGTCACCAGCGCGATGAACCCGGGTATCAGCCAGATCACGCCGCCGCTGCCGGCCGCGCCCGAAGCTGAGAACATAAAGAACCCGATGACGAGGGCGATCACGCCGGGAACGAACGAGCGGTGGATCTGTCGCGGCGGCGCCGGGCGTCCGGCCAATGCGGCGACGACCGGGACGCGGGTGATGGCGCGGGCGGGATGGCCGGCGGCCAGGAAGGTGGCGACGACCGCCAGCACCATGGCCACCACGACCACGGTCCATGGCAGGGCGAACATCGGGATGAGGTGGTGCGCGCTCTGCTCGTTGTGCGGGCGGTAGGCCAACCACGCCGCCAGGCCCAGTGCGAAGCCGAGCAGGGCACCGACTGCACCCACGATGACGCCGTTGGCCCGCAGCACGAGCCGGACGTTGCGGTCCGTCGCCCCCATGGACTCGAGCATTCCGAGAGAGCGCAGCCGGCGTTGTGCCAACACTGTGAAACCGCCGACCGACACCAGTGCGATCAGCAGCATGCCGACCGTCGCCAGTGCCAGCACGATGGTATCGGGATTGATCGGGTTGGAGTTGCCGTTCTGCGCCGGGGTGTAGACGTTGGACCCGAGACGGCCCGGGTCCACGCCCGGTGCGTCGAAGAGGACGTTCACCGTCGTCGGATGCGTCACCTGCCCCGGGGCAACGAGCGCGAACTCGTCGAGCAGGCTCTGGGGGTTCTGCACGAGGCCGACGACGGTCTTTCTGCCTTGGGACCAGGTGTCACCGACCCCCAGGTTGAGCTCGGACGCCAGAGCGGGGGTGAGGGCGATCTCGTTCGACCCGGTCGGGTAGTGCCCGGAGAGCAGTTGGAGCATCGGCCGGCCGTAGGGGCCATGCGGATCCTGCGAGCGAAGTTGGTACGTCTGGGTGCTGCCCGGGACCTTGAACCTCTCGTTCTCGATGACCTGGACCGCGCCGAAGCGGTGCTCCAACGCCGCGATCTGGGCGTTTACCGAGTGAAGATTGAGATTGGAGGGCTGCTTCCCCGAGCTCGTGTAGATGGCCAGATCGTCGGCCGTGCCGAACCCGGCGTTGGCCGGCGGCGGGGTGTTGGTGGCGACGGCGGCCCCGACGACGACCGCGGCTACGGCGACCATGACAAGCAGCAGGATGAGCAGCTGTTGGCGCCACTCGCGCTTGAAGATGCGCCAGGCCCAACGGACCATGGCCCGACGGGCCGGGACGCCGCCAGTGCTCGGTTCGGCCACCGATCCGGTGCTCGGTCGCTCGAGGACGCCGACGCTCATTGGTTCGGGAGATCGGCGAGGACCGCTTCGGAGCCGTCGATCGGGAGCGTCTGGTCCACGATTCTGCCGTCGCGCAGGAACACGACCCGATCGGCCCACGCGGCCAGTTGGGCGTCGTGGGTCACCACGACGGCGGCCATGCCGCGGTGGCAGGCGGCGAGGATCAGGCGCATAACCACCTCTGCGTTGGTGGAGTCGAGCGCGCCGGAGGGCTCGTCGGCCAGGAGCAGCCGGCGTTCGCCCACGACGGCGCGGGCGATGGCGACGCGCTGGCGTTCGCCACCCGACAGCATGTCGGGGTAGTGCGATGCCCGGTCCTCCAGTCCGAAGTCCCCGAGCGCCGTGAGCGCGGCCGACTGGGCCTTGCGGGCCGCGACACCGTCGAGTTCCAGCGGCAGGGAGACGTTCTCCATTGCACTCAGCCCGGCCAGCAGGTTGTAGTCCTGGAAGACATAGCCGATGGACTGCCGGCGCAGCTGAGCCTTTCCGTTGCGTGACAAAGACGACAGGGACCGGCCGCCGACGTAGACCTCACCGCTGGTGGGGTCTTCGAGGCTGCCGGCGATGGTCAACAGCGTGCTCTTGCCTGAACCGCTGGCCCCCATAACCGCCACCAGAGACCCGGCGTCGACCGAGAGATCGATGCGGTGAAGGGCGTGCACCTCGGCAGCCTCTTCTCCGTAGACCTTGGAGATGTCGCGTAGTTCGAGGTAGCTCATTGGGGGGCACCTGCCTTGCGCCGGGCTTTGGGAAGGGGGAACGGCTGAGGGGCCGGCACATCCGCGCCCGCAGCTGCTCGCTTCAGACGACCGTCGGCCGTGTCCAGCCACCTGATCAGCGAGTCGAGCCGGAAGATCTCAGCGTCGACGACCAACGCGAAGTTGAGGTCGAATCGGGTGTCGTCCTCCTTCAGGCGGGTCCATTGCTGCATGACCTCGACGAGGTAGCGACGGTGCACCTGAATCACCTCGTGCACGTCCAGGCCCGGGAGCCCGAGAGCCACCAGGATCTTGATCACGAGCTCGTCCCGGGGGGGCGACGACAAGTCAGGCGGAGTGCGCAGCCAGTTGTTCAGCTCGGTCTGGCCTTCGGCGGTGATGCGGAACCCCTTCTTGGGGCCCTCGACGGAAGTGTCGTCGGATTCGACCAGGCCATCGCGCTCCAGCCGCTGCAGGGTCGT
>CAZNLF010000345.1:0-2612 GCA_964573595.1 uncultured Acidimicrobiaceae bacterium
CGGGTGGGACCACCGTGGTCATCACCACCCACGACATGGACGAGGCCGCCACCCTCAGCGACCGGGTGGCCATCATCGACCACGGGAACCTCTTGGCCCTCGACACCCCGTCGGTCCTGGTGAAGGGCATGACCGGCGAGCGCACGCTCGACTGCACGGTCGAGCCGGGTCCGGCGACCGACGCCGCCACGACGGCCGCAACACTCGGGACGCTGGAAGGGGTGATCCAGGCCGACGTCCTCGACGACCCGGGAGGCGGCCTGCGCTTCCGGATCTACGTGGAGGGCGAGGTCGCCTCGTTCGTGGCGCCGGTGGCCCAGGCCATCAGCGGGGCGGGCGGGCGGCTCACCGATGCGCGGCTCGGTGAGCCCAACCTCGAGGACGTGTTCATCCACCTCACCGGGAGAGCGCTGCGGTGACCACCCTCGATGCCGGCCCCGCCGATCGACCCACCGCCCTCGAGCAGCTCCCGCACTGGGGCCCGTGGCAGACCGGCCTCGCCATCCTGCGCCGGGACCTGTTCGTCACCGGGCGCGAGTTCCCGGTGTTCCTCGCCCAGGTGATCCTCCAGCCGCTGTTCCTGCTGTTCGTGTTCGGCAAGGTCCTCACCCAACTGGGCTACGCGCGACCCGGCTACCAGCAGGTCCTGTTCCCCGGGCTGGTGGCGCTGGCCGCCGTCCTCACCGGCCTGCAGTCCACCGCGCTCCCACTGGTGATCGAGTTCTCCTACAGCAACGAGATCGAGGACCGCCTGCTCGCTCCGCTCCCCACCGGCGCGGTGGCCGTCGAGAAGGTGGTCTTCGCCGCCATGCGGGCGTGCGTGGCCGCCGCGGTGATGTTCCCGGTCGGCATCTGGATCCTCGGCTCCATCCCGTGGCAGGCGTCGACCGCGGCGCCCGTGGTGCTGATGGTGGTACTCGGGGCGCTCCTCGGCGCGGCGATGGGCCTCATCCTCGGCACCTACGTGCCGCCCAACCGGATCAGTGTCACCCTCACCCTGGTGCTGACCCCGCTGATCTTCACCGGGTCGAGCCAGTACCCGTGGCCGTCCCTCGACCACATCCGCTGGTTCCAGGTGGTGTCGGCCCTCAACCCCATGACCTACGTCAGCGAGGGCCTGCGGGGCCTGATGGCTCCCGAGGTGCCCCACATACAGACGTGGATCTGCTTCGTGGTGGCCGTCGTGTCGCTCGTCGTGCTCATGGTGGTCGGGATGGCCGGCTTCAACCGACGCGCCCTCGGGTGAGGCGCTCCTGATCCCGTTACCATGCCGCCATGGACCACGCTGCGCTCTGGGGGGCGGTCGACGCCGAGGTGTGGGCGAAGATCGTGGTGGTGTCACCGCACTTCGACGACGCCGCCCTCGGTGCCGCCCATCTGCTCAGCTCGCATCCGGGGAGCACGGTCATCACCGTGCTCGGCGGACGGCCCCCCGCCTACCCCGAGGAGGTCACCGACTGGGATGCGGCCGGCGGCTTCCGGACCGGCGACGACGTGGTTGCCGCCCGCCGGGAGGAGGACCGGGCGGCCATGGCGGTCATGGGGGCGATGCCGGTATGGCTCGACTTCCCCGACCACCAGTACCTGGAGCCCGACCGGCGGCCCACACCCGAACGGGTGGCGGTCGACCTGGGCGAGGCCATCGTCGGCGCCGCACCGACCGCGGTGTTCCTGCCGTTGGGCCTGGCCAATCCCGACCATGTGCTCACCCACGACGCCGGGCTGCTGGCCCGCGCCGCCCTGGAGGGGTCGGGGACCGGGCCGGCGTGGTTCTGCTACGAGGACGCCGGCTACAAGCACCTGCCCGGGCTGATGGCCTGGCGCATCTCCCGGCTGTTCCGGAGCGGGCTGTGGCCCACGCCCGCCGTGGTGCCCGTGCAACCGGACATGGCGACGAAGCGGGCCGCCATCGCCGCCTACCAGAGCCAGGTGGCGCCCTTGGAGCGGGACCACCTGCTCTCCGAGCGTCTGGCGGCCAACGTCCCCGAGCAGTTCTGGCGGCTCGACCCGCCACCCCCGGGATGGGAGCGCCTAACCTCTGCCGATGATCTCGATGGCCGCGGCACTTCCTGACCGGTGCACCCCGGCCGACCGGCGGGCGTCGTGACCGGACCGGGCACCGGCGAAGGCCCGGTCGGGGCCGCCCTGGTCACCGGGGCCTCCTCGGGCATCGGCGCGGCGACGGCGCGCCTGTTCGCGGCCCGGGGCACGACGGTGGCGCTGGTCGCCCGACGGGCGGACCGGCTCGAGGAGGTCGCCGCCGAGTGCCGCCGCACCGCCCCGGGCTCACGGGCCTTTGCCGTCGACCTGGCCGACCCCGAGGTGGCGGCGGCACTCGGCGTGCAGGTCTGGGACGAGCTCGGCCCGCTCGACGTCGTCGTGAACAACGCCGGCATCCCCATGCGGAGGCCGGCGGACCGGCTCACCATGGCCGAGGTCGAACGGGTGATGACCGTCAACTACTTCTCGCCGGTGGCCATCACGCTCGCCCTCCTCCCCCGCCTGCTGCAGCGGCGATCCGGCACCATCGTCAACGTGTCGAGCCTCGGCGGGCGGCTGGGCATCGCCACCGAGGCGGCCTACAGCGCCTCCAAGTTCGCCCTGGCCGGCTG
>CAZNLF010000346.1:0-2609 GCA_964573595.1 uncultured Acidimicrobiaceae bacterium
AACAGGAAGACGGCGAGCGCCACGGCGATGATCGAACCGATCATGAGGGAGCGCAGCCGGCGGGGCGGGGTCGACCGGGGCCGGTCCTGTCTCCCGGCGTCCGGCGCCCCGGAGGCGGAGTGCTCCCCGGAGGCAGGGTGCTCGGTCGTGGCTGGCTCGTCGGCGGTGGGGGTGTCGGAGGCGTCGGTCAATGCTTGGTGAAGATGTCGACCGCCATGAGGATGAACAGCAGGGTCAGGTACGTGATCGAGTAGCTGAACAACTGCATGGCCGCCTTGGGCGTGGCCCGCCGCCACAGTCGCACTGCGGCGGCGATGAACAAGACGCCGAGTAACGAGGCGGACACGACGTAGACCACGCCGAGCTTCGCCACCACGGCCAGCAGCAGGCTCACCGCCACCAGGACGACGCTGTAGACCAGGATCTCCCCGGCCGTCCGCTTGAAGCTGGCGACCGCCGGCAGCATGGGCACGTTCGCCGCCTGGTAGTCGTCCTTGTACTTGACGGCCAGCGCCCAGAAGTGGGGGGGCGTCCAGAGGAAGATGATGGCGAACATGACGACAGGGGTCCACGACAGGCTGTCGGTGACCGCGGCCCATCCGACGAGCACCGGCACCGCACCGGCCGCCCCCCCGATGACGATGTTCTGACTGCTCGTCCGCTTGAGCCACAGCGTGTACACGAAGACGTAGAAGAGGGTGGCCGAGATGGCGAGCACCGCCGACAGGAGGTTCACCCACCCCCACAGCTCGGCGAAGGCGAGCACCTCGAGGCCGATGGCGAACACGAGCGCGTTCCGGGGGCTGACCGCCCCGGTGACCAGCGGACGCTTGGAGGTCCGGTGCATCAGCTTGTCGATGTCCCGGTCGACGAACATGTTGATGGCGTTGGCCCCGCCGGCGGCGAGGGCGCCGCCGAGCAGCGTGGCAATCATCAGCCAGACCGGCGGCAGGCCCCGCTGGGCGACGATCATGGTGGGCAGGGTGGTGATGAGCAGGAGCTCGATGATGCGTGGCTTGGTCAGCGCCACATAGGCCCCGACACGTGCACCAACGGTGGTTCGGCGGGGGATGGCCACCGAGGAAATTGCCATTGGCCAGACATTAGTGCCACCGGGGGGCCCGGTGGCAGAGGTGGTCCGCCGGGGGTGCGGCGGCCTGTTCGAACCGCGGACCCGGGCCGGCCATGCCTCGGGCCGACGCCCGAAGCCGGGGGCGCGGCGAGGCCGATACCATACGGAGACGGTGTCCTTCCTGCGTATCGGCCCTCGCCCCTTCCTCTTCCTCTGCCGGGTCACCCTGGCCACCACGGTGTTGAACGTGGCCACCGGGGCCGCGGTGCGCCTGTCCGACTCGGGACTCGGGTGCCCCGACTGGCCGACCTGCGCCCAGCGCCACCTGACCCCCCCGCTCCGACTGCACGCGCTGATCGAGTTCGGGAACCGGGTGGTGGTGTTCGTGCTGGTCGTGCTGTGCGCGGCCACCATGGTGGCCGGGTTTCTCCGGCGACCGGCCCGGCGTGACCTCCGATGGCTGTCGACCGGCCTGATCCTCGGCGTGCTCGGCGAGGCGGTGCTCGGGGCCTTCGTCGTGTACAGCAAGCTGAACGCCTACGTCGTCATGACCCACTTCATGGTGGGGATGGCCCTCCTCGCCGTGGCGGTGGTCCTCACCCTGCGGGCCGGGCACGCCACCGGGCCCGGCACGCCCGTCGTGAGCAGCCGGGCCCTGTGGCTGACCCGGGTGATGCTCGGCCTGCTGGTGGTGGTGCTGGCCGCCGGCACCGCCACGACCGGGGCCGGTCCCCACGCCGGCGGCAAGGGGGCCAAGCGGGTGCCCATCGGGCTGGAGGACATGACCCGGATCCACGCCGAGCTGGTCATCGTGACCATGCTGACGGTACTGTGCATCCTGTGGGCGCTGTGGCGGACGGACGCACCCGCGCACGTCCAGGACAGTGGGCGCATCCTGCTCGGAGCCATGGTCGTCCAGGGGATCATCGGCTACACCCAGTTCTTCACCCACCTGCCCGCCGTCCTGGTGGGCTTCCACGTCCTCGGGGCGTCGCTCGTGTGGTCGACCGCCCTCTGGTTCCACCACGGCCTGAGCGACCACCGACCCGAGGTGCTCCTGCCGACCCCTCCGATGGCCGATCCTTCTGGAGAGGCCCGTCCGGGCACGTCGGAGATCGGCCGACCGTCGGGACCCGGGCCGGACGCCGTCGCAGAGCCGGTATGAGCGCGGTCGCGCCCCGGACGTCGATGCCGGTCGAGTCGCCGGTCGAGACGCCGGTCGAGGCCGAGCCGACCGGTGACGTCCAAACCATCGCCGATGAGTCTCCGCTCACGGACCGGCCATGGCTGGTCATCGTTTGGAACGACCCCATCAACCTCATGTCGTTCGTCACCTTCGTTCTCCAGAAGTTGTTCGGCTACTCGAAGGAGAAGGCCACCAAGCTCATGTTGGACGTCCACAACAAGGGCCGTGCCGTCGTCTCCTCGGGAACCCGGGAGCGGGCCGAGTTGGACGTGTACCGGCTCCACGAGCACGGGCTGTGGGCCACCATGGAACAGTCCACGTGAGCGCCCCGTTCCGTCGGCGCCGCGACGG
>CAZNLF010000347.1:0-2599 GCA_964573595.1 uncultured Acidimicrobiaceae bacterium
GTGTTCATCGGGGCCGGCTTCGACTGGCGGGAGCCCGGCTGCTCGATGTGCCTGGCCATGAACCCCGACAAGCTGGCCCCCGGCGAGCGGGCGGCATCGACCTCGAACCGGAACTTCGAGGGACGCCAGGGCCGGGGCGGCCGCACCCACCTCGTGTCGCCGGCGGTCGCCGCGGCCACCGCGGTGGCCGGCCACTTCGCCGTGCCGGGAGACCTCGACTGATGGGGACCGCACGATGAAGGCGATGCAGCTGGTGAGCGGGAGGGCCGTGCCGCTCGACCGCTCCGACGTCGACACCGACCAGATCATCCCCTCGGACTGGCTGAAGCGGGTGGAGCGGACCGGCTTCGGCGCCGGGCTGTTCGGCGAGTGGCGTGACGACCGGGACTTCGTGCTCAACCGAGAGGAGTTCGCCGGGGCGACCATCCTGGTGGCCGGTCCGAATTTCGGCACCGGCTCGTCGAGGGAGCACGCGGTGTGGGCCCTCCAGGACTACGGCTTCGAGGCCGTGGTTTCCCCCAAGTTCGGCGACATCTTCCGAAACAACTGCACCAAGTCCGGTCTGGTGCCGGTGCAGGTCGACCCGCTGACGGGCCGGCTGCTGCTCGACGCGGTGCTGGCCGAGCCGGCCATGCTCATCACCATCGACGTCGAGCGGGGCACCCTCGAGGCACCGTCGGCGGGGATCGAGACCGGGTTCCCCCTCGACGAGTTCACGAGGGCGCGCCTCCTGAACGGTTGGGACGACATAGGCCTCACGTTGAGGCACAAGGACGAGATCGACACGTACGAGGCCAACCGGGCCTCGTGGTTGCCCACCACCCGCTGAGCCGTAACCGCGGGGCCGTGCGGCAACTCCGCTGGCGACCGCGGACACCGTTGCAGCGTTGCTGGTGGGACCTGCGAGCTCAGGGTTCGTACGGAGAGCCCGCCGGGTCCCCGGCGCCGACTACCACGAGGGGCAGGGGGGCAGCCGACGTCGGGGGACCCGGTGGATCTTGAGCTGCGCGGCGCCCGACGTCACACGCAGCTTCGAACTTGGTGCTCCCCAACCTGCGAGGAGTCTGATCTGTCTCCGCACCACGTGCGACCTCCGCAGCAAACGGTACACGAACGGGCGAGAGAATACGCGAATGTCGGCCACCCGAAACACAAAGAGTGGTATTCCAAACCGCACTCGACCGGGTCGGATCCGGCCTCTGGTTGTACCCCAATGAAAGTTCTCCCCGGGTGGCCCGCCTGTGTACCACTGCACCGCCTGTTGCTAGTACGGCTCACCGGTGTCTCGGCGTCATGGTAGGCCGGGTGGGCCGCCAGGTCAAAGGTTCTCGGGGCGACCGTACGGGGGATCGGGAGGACTGCCCCTCCGACCTGCCACTGTCCGTGGCAGATGGGAGAAATGGGCGTCTCGGGGGCGGTCACGGAACCTTCCCGCGGCCTGGATTGGTGCCCCCGAGAGCCGAGGCAGCTGCCCCCGGTCCCAACCCCGAGGTTCCCCGGCCCGCACGGGAACCCCCTTCAATGGGTGATCCGAGGCGCTGCGGATAGAGAGGGCGGTTCCTATTTAGTTGAGCAGCCGCTGCTTCGCCGCACCGAACTCGTCCTGGGTCAGCGCGCCGGATTCACGCAGCACCGCAAGGCGCTCCAGCTTGGAGACGAGGTCGTCTTGTGGATCGGCGTCGGACGGATTAGATGACCGCTCGGCCGGCTTGACGTCCGGCGCCGACTGTCCATCGCTCTCCGCCCACCGGGAGCCGTCCCAGTACCTCGTCCGGGCCGGGTCGTCGGGATCGGGGTACCAGTCCGCCGCCGGGGCGGGAGACGAGACAGGCGGGGAGCTGATGACGGCCGGAGCACTGGTCGCCAACGGTTGTGGCGGAGCGGGCTCGGCGCTGCCGTCGTAGGTGGGTGCCTGTCCGTGGTCGCCGCTCAACTCGTCGAAGGCGACCGTGCCGTCATCGTCGCTGACGAGGCTCGTGGCCCCACCGGATCCGAACCAGCGGAGTCGGTGCCGGCCCGACGGATCGGGCTGCCATCCCTCCACGACCGCGGACTGGACCGAGGGGCTCGGTGACGAGAGCGTGTCCGGTGTCTGCGTGGGCGAACGACGCGTGGCCTCGGATCCCTCCGGTCCCGGATCCGTCCATTGGGAGCCGTCCCAGTACCGGACGTCGTCGGGATCGGAGGCGTTCCGATACCAGCCAGGTGGCCTTGCCGCCGGGCTGGAAGGAACCGGTCGCTGATCGGAAGGAAGCGGTCGGCCGGAAGGCTCCGGCCCTCGCAGGACCGAGAGCGGAGGAGCGCCCTCACTCGCCTGCTGGGAAATCACCGGTTGGCTGGCCGGCACTTGGGGAGGTGCTGAGGGTTCCTCTGCGATCTGGCCGGCGTCGCTGAACCAGGCCGTCGGCTCGCCCTTGGCGAAGTATCTGAACTCGTGACGTCCCGACGGGTCGGGGTGCCAACCCTCGAGGTAGGTCACCGATGCCGGGACCGGGGGCACAGACGCCGGCGAGCCGTAACCGTTCACGAGTTCGGCATCCTGGACCGGCTCCAATGCGTCATACGACTCATGGCCGACATCGCGAACCAGCTGCGTCGG
>CAZNLF010000348.1:0-2598 GCA_964573595.1 uncultured Acidimicrobiaceae bacterium
ATCGCCACGAGTGCAATGCGGGTCCGCATGGCACCTCCCTTCGTAGGGCGCGCGTGGGCGCCTTCCTCTGCTCGGTGTTGGCGGGCTCCGGCCTTCGCATTCGGTCCCCGGACGGCGAGCGGGAAGGCATCGTCCGTCCTGGCTTCACGCCATAGGGTGTGCGGCCGGTGTTAGTTACGCCCAGGATTGCGTCGTGGGTGCATCACTCGTTTCTCGACGGTCATACATCTGGATCTCTGTTCGATGGGCAGGTGGCCGATGGCCACGAGAAACACAGCCCGACCGGTGTGCGGTCCTCGCTGTGCAGCTGCCGTTCACCGAAGAGTTCGGTACGCTGACGGTTCGGGAACTTGTCCTTTGAACCGCATCGGCATCGACTTGGTTTAAGAAGTATACCGGTTCACGGACAAGGTTCTGTATCGGGGCACCGAAATGACCATCTATCAGGTAATACCTGGTCCTTTTTCACACAATCAGATGGGGTATATCTCTATTAATGATGACCCAGATGAGAATCGGGTATATTTCGGTAAATAGGGCCAATTCCAGACAGGGATTCGCCGTTATTCGGCCCTCCAGCCGGTCGCCCTCAGTGGTCAATCCACTGCGGTACGCGACGAATCCGAGGCCAGAGGGGCCGAGGCCCCCGACAAGCGGACCGAGGGGACGAGCGGGAGGACGGTGCGGGAGGCGAGGCATCCCACCCATACCCCGGCCCCGTAGGCCACGTCGTCGGCGACCGATGCCACCGTCCAGCGGACCGGGTCGAGCCGGGGGCGCCGACGGCACCACTCGACCGCCGGGGGAGTGAGGACCAGCAGGGCGGACGTCATCCGTCCCCTTCGACCGAGGAGTGCGGTGGCCGCCACGGCCGGCCCGGCCAGCATGGTGGCGGCCCGGCCGATCCCGACGAGGGTCCATCCCGCTCCGCCGGCGCTCCACCGGAGGGCCTGGGCGAGCGGGATGCCACGACCGCCCGTGCTCCGGTCCATGGCGACCGTCGAGGCGGCCAGCCCGGCCACGGCCACGCCGGCGCGTCCGGTGAGCACGGCGGCGGCCACGAGCGTGGGCCACGGCCGCAGCTCGACGGGGGCGAGGTGGCGGCCGTGCCGCCTGGCCAGGGGGCCGGCCGACGTGCCGTAGTGGAATCGCCGGGCGAGCAGGCCCCCCCACGATCCCGGCTCCGTGTGGTGGACGACGACCGACGGTTCGTAGCGCACCCGCCATCCTCCGGCGGCCAGTCGCCAGACGAGGTCCACGTCCTCCCCGATGCGCAGGTCCGGGTCGAAGCCGCCGGGAAGGGCCGACCTCCTCACCACCAGGGCCGCCGTCGGGACATAGCGGACCAGGCGCTCGGGGCCCACCTCGCTCGGCTCCGCACCGAGGTCGAGGCACGAGCGGCCGTCCGTGTAGCGGCCGAGCGCCGATCCGTCGGTGGGGATGCCGGGCCGGGGTCGGATCCGCGGGGCGACCGCTCCGATGGTCGGGTCCTCGAACAGCGGCAGGAGCCCGTCCAGCCACCCGGGCGGGACCGTGCAGTCGCTGTCCACGAAGGCGACCAGCTCGGTGTCGACGGAACGGAGGGCCTCGTTGCGTGCAGCTGCCGGCCCCCCGTTGACTGTCCTCGTGATGACCCGGGCACCGTGCCGTGCACACACCCCGGTCACCGACTCCGGGTCGGCCGATGCGTCGTCGACCACCAGGACGTCGGCTCCGAGGGACAGCGAGTCCAGGCACCGGTCGAGCTCGCCGGCGCGGTCGCGGGCGGGGACGACCACGGTCACGTCCCTCGTCGGGAGGGCCGTCCGTGCCCCACCGGTCCAGTGGGGATGGGCCATGCCCGCCTCCACCAGCCGACCACCCAGATCGCGGGCGCCGGCCGGGAGCGGCCTGTCCGAAAGGAGGGCGGCGAGGGCGTCGACCCCGTCCCTGCTCAGCGTCATCAGCCGGCCCGGGTGGCCGCCCACCAGGACACTGCCCTCCTTGAACCTGCGCACCGACCGGTCCAGTTGGATCCCGAACCCGTCGGGCAGCGGGCTCACAACGAGAGGCCGCCGTCCACGGGGATCACCGCCCCGGTCAGCCCGCTGCTGTCGGTGCCGGCGAGCCACACCAGCGCGGCGGCCACCTCCTCGGGGGCGAGCAGGCGTCTGATCGGCTGCTGGTCGGCGAATGCGCCCGAGGTCTCGAGCCCGTAGAGCCGGGCACTCTCGCCCAGGATGGCCGTGGCCGTCGAGCCGGGGCTGACGGCGTTGGCCGTGACCCCGGTGTCCGCCAATTCCGCGGCCAGCCCCCTGACAAGTCCGGCGACCCCGGCCTTGGCGGCCCCGTAGGCGGCGAGCAGTGGGAGCCCCCGGGTGGCGGCGGCGGAGGCGACGGCCAGGAATCGCCCGTGCCGGGGCACCGGTCGGCGTAGCAGCGCGGGGATGCCGACGCGGGCGGCGGTGATCGGCCCTCCGAGGTCCACGTCCAGGACCGCGCCGAGTTGGTCGGCCGGCATCTCCCACAGCGGGACGCCGCCGGCGATGACCCCGGCGACCGCCACCATGGCGTCGAGGCCGCCGAACCGCTCTTCGGCCAGCGAGACGGCGGCGGCCA
>CAZNLF010000349.1:0-2580 GCA_964573595.1 uncultured Acidimicrobiaceae bacterium
CACCCTCGGCCTGTTCATCTCCTTGCACCAGGGCAAGCAGATGGTCATGATGCCCCGGTTCGACGCCGGCGAATGGCTGGCGCTGGTGGAGGGCCGGCGGGTAACCCAGACGTTCGTGGTGCCGACCATGCTCCGCCGGATACTCGACCATCCCCGGTTCCCGAACACGGACCTGAGCTCGCTCAAGGCGCTCAGCTACGGCGCTGCGGCGGCACCCGTGGATCTCGTCCAGCGGGCGGTCGCCGCCCTCCCGTGGGTCGACTTCTCCAACACGTTCGGCCAGACGGAGACGTTGGGGGCCTACGCCGCGCTGACGCCGGACGACCACCGCCGGGGCGACCGGTTCGGATCGGTGGGCCGGCCGCTCGCCGGCGTGGAGGTCACCATCGCCGACCCGGAGTCGGGGGCGACGGTGGGCACCGGGGAGGTCGGCGAATTCCTGGTCCGGGCGAAACAGAACACCACGACCGACTGGCTCCACACCGGCGACATCGGCCACCAGGACGACGAGGGCTACCTCTTCTTGTCGGGCCGGATCTCCGACACGATCAACCGGGGCGGCGAGAAGTTCGGTCCCGTCGAGGTGGAAGAGGTGCTCCGCTCCCATCCGCTGGTCCTGGACGTGGGTGTGGTCGGCGTGCCCGACCCGGAGCTCGGCGAGCGGGTAGGTGCGGTGGTCGTCGCGTCCGAACCCGTGTCCGCCGAGGACCTGGTCGGCTACTGCGCCGCCCACCTGGCCACCTACAAGGCACCCGAGTTCGTGGTCTTCGCCGACGACCTGCCCATCAGCGTGCTGGGCAAGCTGAACCGACCCGCGCTCCGGGAGCTCCTCGGGGGCGCACCGAGCGTGGCCCGTCCCTGACGCGGCCGGAGAGGACGGGACGACGATGGGACTGCTCGACGGACAACGGGCCGTGATCACCGGCGGGGCCTCGGGCATCGGGCGGGCCACGGCGCGGCGGATGTCCGAGGAGGGCGCCACGGTGTCGGTCATCGACCTGAACGGCGATGCCGCCTCCGAGGTCGCCGGCGAGATCGGCGGCCACGCCTTCGTAGCCGACGTCACCGACCCCGACGGCCTGCGCGACGCGGTCGACGGCGCGGCCGCAGCCATGGGCGGGCTCAGCATCCTCTACAACAACGCCGGCATCGGCAGTGTGTCCCCGCTCCACGAATGGGACCCCGACGAGTGGAACCGCCTGGTGGCCGTCAATCTCACCGGCGTCTACCTGGGCTTCCGGGCCGCCATCCCCCACCTGCGCAGCGCGGGTACGGGGAGCGTCGTCTCGACGGCGTCGATCAGCGGTACCCGGCCGGCCGCCGGTGAGGCTCCGTACTCGGCGGCCAAGGCGGGTGTGGCCGCCATCACCGCGTCGGCCGCACTCGAGTACGGTCCGCGCATCCGGGTCAACTCGGTGGCACCCGGGATGATCCTGACCGCGCTGACCGAACCCCTCATGCAGTTCCTGCCGCACGAGCGGGAGCGCTTCGAGCGGACCACGCCGCTCGGGCGGATCGGCGAGCCCGAGGACATCGCCGACGTCGTCGTCTTCCTCTGTTCCGACCTGGCCCGGTTCATCACCGGCCAGAACATCGTCGTCGACGGCGGGATGACGCTGCACGGTTCGGGCATCGACGGGATCCTCCAGCAGATCTTCGTCCCACCCGAGACCTGAGCCGGCCCGGACGGGACGAGGTGCGTCAGCCCTCCTCGGCGTGCCGACGCACCTCGTCCCATGCCGACGCGGTCAGGGCGTAGTTCTGCACACTGGCGTCGGTGAACCAGGTCCACGAGGACGGACGGGCGAGCGTGGCCACCGAGGCCAAGGCGAGTGGGGTCGCAGCGAGGGGGTCACGGTGGACGGGGGTCAGCTCCTCGACGCTGTCCGAGTAGTCGCCGCGGTGCCGGCACGCATCCACCAGTTCCCTGGCCACCGCCGACGCCCCCGGCCCTGCTGGGCCACACCGAGCACGGCGAGGAGCGTCTGGTGGGTGGCGACGTCGGGGCGACCCGGATCCTGCACGGTGACGGGGTCACCGACGGCGATGCCGACCATCGCCCCGACCAGGTCGACCCCGGAGTACCAGGCGTTGTTCGGCTCGACGAGCCGGGGGTTGATGTCGATGAACTGCGGGCCGCTCGGACCGACGATGACATCGGCCGAGAGCGCGCCGTGCCACCCGAGGCCGGACCCCAACACGGCCATCCACGATCGGGCCTCTGCCAGCTCGACGCTGCGCTTCCGGCTCGCCCCGCCGTTGGCCCCCTCGCCGACACGGAGGTTGGCGTGGAACGCGACCATGGATCCCCGGTCGAAGACGGCCTGGCACATGGCGAGCGGTCCCTCCACCGCGGCCTGCACGACCAGATCGGCCGAGTCGGCCTCGGCCACGATCAGGTCGGCGGCCGACTCGACCCGGCGCACGCCACCCGACGCGGTGCCGATCGGCTCCTTCACAAAGGCGGGGAAGCGGTCCCAGCCCCGCGGCCCGACGGCGCCGGGCGGCTGCGGGATGCCGAGGCCGGCCAGGGTGCGGAACGCCGACGCCTTGTCCTGGACCGCGGCAAGGGCGCCGAAC
>CAZNLF010000350.1:0-2575 GCA_964573595.1 uncultured Acidimicrobiaceae bacterium
CCGCCCTGGTGGCGAGCGGCCTGCCCACCGACCGGTTCGTGTTCGAGGGGTTCCTGCCCCGGGCCGGCAAGCAACGACGGCAACGTCTGGCCGCCATCGCCTCTGAGCCACGGACCACCGTCGTGTTCGAGGCGCCCGGGAGGGTCGCCGCGACGCTCGGTGACCTGGCCCGGGCGTGCGGCGGCGAGCGGCCGGTGGCCGTGGCCCGTGAGTTGACCAAGATCCACGAGGAGATCTGGAGGGGGACGCTCGACGATGCCGAGCTCTGGGCGACGGCCGCCAGGGTCAGGGGTGAGGTGGCACTGGTGCTCGGGGGTGTCCCCGAGGCGGTCGAGGCGACCGTGGACGACGAGGTGCTCGCCGCCGCGGTCTCCGAGCGCCTGTCGTCCGGGGAGCGGACACGGGGGGCCGTCGACGAGGTGGCGAAGGCCTTCGGCGTTCCCCGCCGCAGGGTCTACGACCTCGCCCTGGCCGGGCGGGACCCGGACGCCACCGCGACAGGACCGGAGACGACGTCCGGAATGACGTGACCGGTCCGGGGGTTGTACCGGGCGGGCCACCAGGGAGTCCGGCGTGGCGCAGCAGGGTGCGAGGGGGAGACGTGGCCCACGGTTTGGGCGCTGGAGCGGGATCGAGAGGAGTCGGTATGTTCGGACGGAGCGAGATGGACAAGACCCAGGCACCGGGGATCGCCCCGGACGACATTCCCGAGGGCTTGGACCGGGCGGCGTTCGCCGCCGGCTGCTTCTGGGGGGTGGAGGAGTTCTTCCGGGCCATTCCCGGGGTGGTCGACGCCATCTCCGGCTACGAGGGTGGCAACGTCGACCGCCCCACCTACGAGCAGGTCTGCAGCGGTTCCACCGGCCATGCCGAGGGGGTGCTCGTGACCTTCGACCCCGACCGGGTCTCGTTCGACCATCTGCTGGAGGAGTTCTGGAGGCACCACGACCCCACCACCCTCAACCGCCAGGGACCCGACCGCGGCACCCAGTACCGCTCGGCGGTGTTCGTCCACGACGACGCCCAGGCGAAGGCGGCCCGCGCTTCGCTGGACGAGTACCAGGCCCGGTTCAAGCGCCCGATCGTCACCGAGGTGACGCCGGCAACCACCTTCTGGCCGGCCGAGGAGTACCACCAGCGCTTCACCGAGAAGACCGGTCGCGGTGGGTGCCACGTCGCCAACTGGTGAGCATCACGCCCCGGCCCTGATGGCTCAGCGGAGCTCGGTCAGGGCCCGGCGCACATAGGGCATCAACGGAAGGCCGAGTGCCTCCTCGAGGTCCACCCAGCGGGCCAGGTCCGTCGATCCGTCGGTCTCGTGGTGGAGTTCGCCGTCGAAGGTGGTGATGGCGTAGATGATGCGGACGGTGTGCAGGCTGCTCCCGTCGGGCAGGGTGGTCAGGTCGGAGAGGACGCCCCGGAGGGGGCCGACCTCCACCTCGAGCCCGGTCTCCTCCCGGCACTCACGTCGCAGGGCGGCGACGGGGTCCTCGCCGTGGTCGATGCCGCCGCCCGGCAGGAACCACCGTCCCGCCACGGTCAGATAGCTGGCGGCCCGGACCAGCAGCACCCGCTCCCCATCCGGTGGTCCCTGTCCGACGATGGCGTAGACGGCCACCCTCTGGCGGAGGCCGGTTGGACCGTCGGGCCAGGGATCGACCGGGTCCGCGTCCCGGGGGTCGGCTGGGCCGTCGGGCCGGGAGTCGGTTGGGCTGTCTTGGGGAGCGTCGGTCGGGCCGTCGGGCCGGCCGTGTCCAGCGCCGTCCGCCGCCGGTGGATCCCCGTCGAGCCGGCGGGGAGCGGAGGCTGGTGGTTGGTTCATGTCGGTGCGTCCTCCGGTCCGCCCGCGGGCAGGAATCCTCGGTGGGTCGTCGAGGCACCCCCCGGTCGGTACGCTACCGGGCAGTGTCCCGCTACTACATCACCACGCCGATCTACTACGTCAACGACGCACCGCACGTGGGCCACGCCTACACGACGGTCAACGCCGACGCCCTGGCGCGGTGGCACCGGTTGATCGGTGACGACGTCTTCTTCCTGACCGGGACCGACGAGCACGGCCAGAAGGTGGCGCGGGCCGCCGAGGAGCACGGCGTCACGCCCGAGGAGTGGACCGACCAACTGGCCCCCCGGTTCGCCTCGGCCTGGGCCGACCTCGACATCGCCAACGACGACTTCATCCGGACCAGCGAGCCCCGGCACCAGCGCGCCGTCCAGCAGTTCCTCACCCGGGTCTACGAGAACGGGTGGATCGTCAAGGACACCTACCGCGGCCTCTACTGCGTGTCCTGCGAGCAGTACTACTCCGAGGACGAGCTGATCGACGGGACCCTCTGCCCCGTCCACCGGACGCCGGTCGACCTGCTCGAGGAGGAGAACTACTTCTTCCGGCTCAGCGCCTTCGAGGAGCGGCTCGTCGAGTGGTACGAGGCGAACCCGGACGCCGTCGTCCCCGAGTCCAAGCGCAACGAGGCGCTCAGCTTCATCCGGGGTGGGCTCCGTGACATCTCGATCACCCGCACCTCCATCGACTGGGGCGTGGCCGTCCCCTGGGACGAGAAGCACGTCTTCTACG
>CAZNLF010000351.1:0-2558 GCA_964573595.1 uncultured Acidimicrobiaceae bacterium
CGAAGTAGCGGCTGACCGGGAACTCCTCCGCGTACCCCATGCCCCCGTGGATCTGCATCGCCTCGCGGGTCACCCATTCGGCGGCCCGGCACACGTAGGCCTTGATCATCGAGGCCTCCAGGCTCCCCTCGCCCTTGGACATCAGCCGGGCGACCTCATAGGAGAACTGGCGGGTCACCTGGATCAGCACGGCCATGCGGGCGAGTTTGGCCCGGGTCAGCTGGTACTCGACGATCGGCGACCCGAACACCACCCGGTTCAGCGCGTAGTCGAGCGCGGCCTCGTACGAGGCCTGCATCACGCCGATGGCCCGCGCCGCCGTCTGCAGGCGCCCGTTCTCGAACCCCTGCATCTGGAGATAGAAGCCCTTGCCCAGCCCGTCCTCGCCGCCGACCAGGTTGGCCTCGGGAACGAACCAGCGCTCGAAGGCCACCTCGTAGGAGTGCATGCCCCGGTAGCCGAGGGTGTCGATGGCGCGGCCCTCCATCCTCCCCGCCGAGTCGGCCGGCCGCCCACCGGACCCGGCCGCCTGGGTGAACTCGAACCCGTGTCCCTCGGCCCGTGGCTTCTCCACCAGGAAGAGTGAGAGACCACGATGGGCCTTCGTCCGGTCGGGGTCGGTCCGGGCCAGCAGCATCAGCACGTCGGCGCGGGCGGCGAAGGTGCACCACGTCTTCACCCCGTTGATCAACCAGCCGCCATCGGTTCGTGTGGCGGACGTGACCACGCCGGCCACGTCCGAACCGAAGTCGGGCTCGGTCACGGCCACCGCTCCCATGACCTCGGCGGTGGCCAGCTTGGGCAGCCAGACCTGCTTCTGGTCCTCTGTGCCCCCGTGGACGAGGGCACGGGTGAGGATCTCGGGTCGGGTGATCAGCGAGCCGCCGGCACCGAGCGACCCCCACGAGAGCTCCTCGGTGGCCACCACCATGCCCATGTAGTCGGCCTCACCTCCGGTGGCGAAGCCTCCGTACTCCTCGGGGACGGACATTCCGAAGCCGCCCATCTCGGCCATTCCCGAGATGATCTCCTCGGGGATGTCCGTGTTGGCCCGGTGGATGTGCTCGGCCCGGGGGCGGATCTGCTCCTCGGCGAACCGGTGGAACGTCTCGCGCACCAGCTCGAAATCGGCGTCGAGGTGGCGGTCGCCCTGCTCGTCGGCCAACGACGACAGAAACGTCGGGTCCCGGAAGGTGGACACGAAGCCCTCGGCCGGGGCCATCCAGTCCGGGGCCACCGCCCATTCGGCGGATCGGCCGATCGTCCTGGTGGCGAGGTCGGCAATGGCGTCGGCGGCGAAGGCACAGGCGATGCGGGCCTCGAGGTCGCCGTGGGAGCCGTAGCTCAGGCTCGCCTCGGCGGCCCGCACGGCTGCGGCGGCATGGGCGATGTCGTAGGCCAGCACCTCGGCCTCGTCCGGTCCTCCGGCGGCTGCGAGCGCGGCGATGCCCGAGTCGACGACCGACTGGGCCACCGCCACGGCGGCGGCGGCGGCGGCGAGATCAGGGTCGGGGAGGCTGGCGGTGGTCACTTCCCAAGGTTACCGAAGCGTCAGCAGGGAGGGAACGGGCGGCCCTGCCCCGATCGGGGAGCAGGCCCGGGACAGCGAAGGGGTGGCGGGACAGCGAAGGGGTGGCGGGACGGAGGAGGGGTCACGGGGAGGGGACCTGGGCCACGACGGTGACGAGCGGGGGCAGCACCACCGGGTCGGCGCCCGGGTCCACCCCGGTCAGCAGCTTCAGGTAGTCGGCGACGGGTCCCGGCCCCGCCCCGGCCGGCGCCTCGGCCCAGGCGTCCACGGTGACCAGGCCGGCGTCGCGGGCCAGCGACGGCAGGAGGGCGCCGACGTCGGGGTGTCGGGCGGACGGCATGGAGAACGGTCCACCGTCGATGCGGCCGGCCGTGGTGATGGGTTCCTGGGCCACCACCCAGCCGCCCGGGCGCACGGCGGCCGCCATCCGGGACAGCACGACGGAGGGGTCGACCACATGCAGCAACAGGAACCGGCAGAAGGCCAGGTCGACCTGTTCCGGCAACCGCAGGTCCTCGCCGGCCTGGGTGATGGCCAGCACCTGGCTGTGGGCCGCCGCCGCCTCGGCGACCTCGTCGCGCGCCGTCGGGTCGCTGTCCACCGCGTAGACCCGGCCGTCCCGGCCCACGATCTCCGCCAGCGCCACCGTGACGTCGCCCCCGCCGGCACCGACGTCGACGCAACGCCAGCCCGGTCCGATCCCCAGCCGATCGAGGGCGGTGGCCAGTGGGCGGCGGTAGACATCGTCCCTCAGGCCACGCAGCTCCATCGGCTCAGGTTACCGGCCGGACCGCCCGGCCTCCCTGGCCGACGGCCACCGGCCACCCGGCCGGGCCAGATTCTGCGTCGTTGCCCTCCTTCCAGCCGGTAACCTCACCTTTCGTGCGAGTGACGATGATGCTCTGTGATGCCGCCCAGGTCTCGGACGGCAAGCTGTACGTCCTCGGTGGCGGGTGGAGCATGACCGGCCCGGACCCGGTGCCCTCGGCCATCGCCCTCAAGATCGACGTGGGCTGGCACGAGGCGG
>CAZNLF010000352.1:0-2549 GCA_964573595.1 uncultured Acidimicrobiaceae bacterium
CGAAGGCGGCGACCCCCGACTTGGTGGCGTGGCTCATGGCGCCGCCCAGCTCCTCCAACGTCACGTCCTCGCCAGTCACCGTCTTCACGACGTCGGGTCCGGTGATGAACATGTGGCTGGTCCCTTGGACCATGAAGATGAAGTCGGTCATGGCCGGGCTGTAGACGGCCCCGCCGGCACAGGGCCCGAGGATCACGCTGATCTGGGGGATCACCCCGGACGCCTGGGCATTCCGGTGGAAGATGCCGCCGTAGGAGTGGAGGGAGACCACGCCCTCTTGGATGCGCGCCCCGGCCCCGTCGTTGAGGCCGATCATCGGCACCCCGATGGAGGACGCGAGGTCCATCACCTTGTGGATCTTCTCCGCGAAGACCTCACCCAGGGCGCCGCCGAACACGGTGAAGTCCTGGCTGAAGACACACACCCGGCGACCCTCGACGGTGCCGAACCCGGTGATCACCCCGTCGGTGTAGGGACGGTTCTCCTCGAGGCCCATCCCGTGGGCCCGGTGCCGGGCGAGCATGTCCAGCTCCTGGAACGAGCCGTCGTCGAGCAGGTAGTCGATGCGCTCCCGGGCGGTCATCTTGCCCTTGGCGTGGTGCTTCTCCACCGCCCTCGGCGAACCGGCGTTCCGGGCCTGGGCGCGTCGCTCGGCCAATTCCTCGAGGCGTTGGGTCATCGGGTGATCCATGGGTACCGAGGCTACCGGAACGGCCGGTGGTGCTCGGATCCGGGAGCCGGCCACCACCCCGGACGGACCGGCACGGCACCGGTAGTGCGGGGTGCGCCCTCAGCCGGTCGGGGCGACCCAGTGGGGCCCGCACCACACGTAGGTCACCTGACCCGGTGGCCCGGCGCCGAGGTAGGCGGCCACGTTCCGGTACCGGTACCGCTCCTCGAGGTCGGGGGCGCTCTCCCCGACGAAGGAGTACCGGCCGGACGGACGACCTCGCGGCGACCAGTCGGCCACCGGCGTCGGCTCCCAACGGTCGATCCGGTACACCCCGGCCACCAGCTCGCCGGCGACGACGACCGCCCACTTCGGCGACCCGGGGGACCCGACGTCCACCCACCGCCGTCCGATCCGCCAGTTGTGCCGGGCGACCTCGTAGGACGCGTCGGCGCCGCGGTCCCCCACCCGTAGCAGCACGACCTGGTGGGAGCGTTTGAACCTGGCCGGCTCGGCCAGGAGGGCGGAGACCTCCGAGACCTCCAGCCTTCGGGCCGTCCGGCCGCCACCGGCCGCCAGGCCCAGCGCCTCACGGGTCGCCCGGGCCACCAGGGACGCCTCCGATCCCTTCAACCCGTAACTGAGGATGTCGATGCGCACCTCCCGTCCGGACGACTCGACGTCGCGGATCTCGTCGAGCACGGGGAATTTCTGACCCTTGGCACCACCGGGGCCCGGCGCGGCGGCGGTCGCGGCGCCGGCGGCGTGGACATGGCGGTAGCAGCGGTCCCCCCGCCCGCGGCCGACGTAGAGCACCGTCTCCGTGCGGGGGTCGACGAGCAGATAGACGTAGGACCGCAACTGGTCGCCGACACCGGGCGGGAACCCCGGCCCGCCCCCCTCGTGCCGGACGACGGGCGAACGGAGCTCCGGCAGGGGCGCCGGCGGAGGCGGGACCTGGGCGTTCCCGAGGGGCACGACCGGTACCGGTCGGGCCGTCAGGATCGACGGGACGGCGGTCGGTGTCGGGCTCCGCTCGGCGGCGGGCGGGATGCTCGGGACCCCGATCGCCGGCGGATCGGCCGACGGGCCGGTGGTGACCCCGGGTCCGTCGGGGTGGCCGTCAGGCAGAGCGCCTGCGGTGTCCATGGGGCGGGCCTACTCTTCGACGAGTTCGATCAGCGTCCCGAGCGCGCCCTTCGGATGGACGAATGCCACCGTGGTCCCCCTCGAGCCCGGCCGGGGGGCCTGGTCGATGACCTGGCCACCGTGGTCCTTGACCGACTGCAGCGCGGCGGCGCAGTCGGCCACCCGGTACCCGACGTGATGGAGGCCGGGGCCCTTCTTCTCCAGGTACTTGGCCACCGGTGAGTCCTCGCTGGTGGGGGTGAGCAGCTGGATGTAGCTGTCCGCCACCTTCAACAGCGCCTCTTCCACCCCGTCGGAGTCGACCCGCTCGCGGTGGTCCACCGTGGCACCGAACGTGTCGGCGTAGTAGGTGATGGCGGCGTCGAGGTCGGGGACGGCGATGGCCACGTGGTCGATCTCCGTCAGCAACGGCTCGGTCATGCCCCGTGCCTCCGGAACAAGGTGATGCGGTCCTCGCCCACCTTGGCGCGGAACTCGGGGTCATCGATGCCCAGGCCCTCCTCGGGGGCCAGGCAGAGCACGCCGATCTTGCCCTCGTGCAGGTTCTTGTGCACCTGGTAGGCGGCATCCCCGACGTCCTCCAGCGTGTAGACGGCGGACAGGGGCGGCAGGATCTTCCCCTCGCAGATCAGCTGGTTGGCGTCCCACGCCTCGCGGTAGTTGGCGAAGTGGGACCCCTTGATCGTCTTGAGCTTCATCCACAGGTGGCGGTTGTCGTACTCGATCATGT
>CAZNLF010000353.1:0-2531 GCA_964573595.1 uncultured Acidimicrobiaceae bacterium
CCGCTACCGGCGGGGTGCGCCCGAGGTTGCCGCCAGGCGGTGCAGCACCCGGGCCAGGTGGTCGACCTCGTCGGTCGTGTTGTAGAAGCACAGCGACGGCCGGACCGTCGCCTCCAGGCCGAAGCGCCGGAGGATCGGTTGGGCGCAGTGGTTGCCGGAGCGGACGGCGATCCCCTCGTCGCTCAGCGCCTCGCCGACCTCGGCCGGTGCGTAGCCGTCGAGGACGAACGAGAGTACGCTGGCCTTGTCCGGTGCCGTGCCGATCAGGTGGAGCCCGGGAACCTCGAGAAGCGATCGGGTTGCGTAGGTCAACAACTCGTGCTCGTATCGGTTGATGTTCTCGATCCCGAGGCGTTCGACGTACTCGAGCGCGGCGTCGAGGCCGACGGCGTCGGCGATGTTCCCGGTGCCGGCCTCGAACTTGCCGGGCGGGTCCTGGAACAGCGACCGCTCGAGCGTGACGTCGGTGATCATGTTGCCGCCCGTCTGCCACGGCGGCATCGCCTCGAGGATGGCCTTCTTGGCGTAGACGGCGCCGATGCCGGTCGGACCGTAGATCTTGTGCCCGGAGAAGACGAAGAAGTCGGCGTCCAGCGCTTGGACGTCGACCCTCATGTGCGAGATCGACTGGGCGCCGTCGACCAGTGCGCAGGCCCCGACCTGGTGGGCCATGGCGATCACCTCGGCGATCGGCGTGACCGTCCCGAGCGCATTCGACACGTGGGTCACCGAGACGAGCTTCGTGCGGTCGCTGAGGAGCCGCTGGTACCCGTCGAGGAGGAGCTGGCCGTCCCCGTCCACGGGGATCACCTTCAGCACCGCTCCGGTCCGCGCCACGAGTTGCTGCCAGGGCACGATGTTGGCGTGGTGCTCGAGGTGGGAGATGATGATCTCGTCGCCTTCGTGGATGCTGTGGTCGCCCCAGCTCTGCGCGATCAGGTTGATGCCTTCCGTGGTGCCACGGACGAAGACGATGTCATCCGGCGAGTCCGCTCCGAGGAACCTCGCCACCGTCGTGCGGGCCTTTTCGTAGGCGTCGGTCGCCCGAGCGGCCAGGTCGTGCGCGGCGCGGTGGATGTTGGAGTTCTCGTGCTCGTAGAAGTACGAGAGCCGGTCGATCACCGAGCGCGGCTTCTGCGTGGTGGCGGCATTGTCCAGCCAGGTGATCTGGCGTCCGTTGATCCGCTCCGACAGGATCGGGAAGTCCCGTCGGAT
The DNA here is from genome assembly GCA_964573595.1 of uncultured Acidimicrobiaceae bacterium. Taxonomy (GTDB): domain Bacteria; phylum Actinomycetota; class Acidimicrobiia; order Acidimicrobiales; family RAAP-2; genus Bog-756. Next base: position 1,216 of record CAZNLF010000353.1, read on the forward strand.
CGTGGTGACGTCGAAGATCGGCCGGGGGTCGGGCGTCGGGGATCCGGAGTCGGGCAGGTAGTAGCGCTCGGGATGCCCGGTGGCCGGCGGAGCGACCTGGAGGTCCTCGGGCAGCGCGATCAGGAGGTCCTGCAGTGGGCCCCCGGTGCTCGGCGCCTCTGGCACGGGTGGGGCACCGACCACGCCCGGTGTGCCCAGCGCGGAGGTCGCCTCCGCCAGGAAGTAGTAGGCATCGGGGGCCGAGGCCGGCTGGTTGGGGATCGAAGGTGTGGTCGGGGCTGCCGGGGGAGCGGGGATGCTTCCCGGCGGCAGGCCGCTGCCCTCGAAGGCGCCATCGGGGGTCCCCGCCGGAATCGACGACGGCCGGGCCGGGGGGTTCGTGAGGCCGGCACCGGGGTCGTGATGGCGGGTCGGTGCCGCCCAGACGTGCTGGTCCACCTCGGAGATCACCGGCACGGAGACCGGCGGATTCGGGAGGTCGACGACGGACTGTGGCACGAGGTTGTGGGGCGGCGGCGTGAAGCCGATCGGACTGTCCACCCGGCCGAGGGCGGCTCGACCCGTGGGGAGAGGTTCCTCGAGGTCGCGACCGGGCACGGACCTAAAGAGGTCGTTCGCCAGGCTGGCCAACCGGCGAAGGTCGATCCCCGTCTCGGTTCCACCCGTGTCGTCGGCCCCGCCGTCGGAGAACGGCAGGTCAGCGGTCACCGTCGCCTACTTGCGGTACTTGGTCGCGTAGTCGGTGAACCGGTCGACCACGACGCCGTCGAGGACGGCGATGGCGTCGTCGGTCAGGACGGCGAGCGAGCAGTACAGGGAGATGAGGTAGGAGGCGATCGCGCTCCTGCTGATCCCCATGAAGCGGACCGAGAGCCCTGGGCCCTGCTCGCCGGTGAGCCCGGGCTGGAAGAGCCCGACCACCCCTTGGCGCTTCTCGCCGGTCCGGAGCAGCAGGATCTTGGTCTTGTTCGCCTCGACGGCGATCTTGTCCGTGGGGATGAGCGGCACGCCCCTCCAGGTCAGGAACTGCGAGCCGAAGAGGCTGATGGTCGGAGGTGGCACGCCCCGGCTCGTGCACTCGCGTCCGAACGCCGCGATGGCCAGGGGATGGGCGAGGAAGAAGGCCGGCTCCTTCCAGACCTTGGTGAGGAGGTGGTCCAGGTCGTCAGGGGTGGGGGGACCCGTCAGGGTGGTGATGGCCTGCTCGGGAGCGATATTCGCCAGCATGCCGTAGTCGGCGTTGTTGATCAGCTCGCCCTCTTGGCGCTCCTTGATCGTCTCGATGGTCAGCCGCAGCTGCTCCTTGATCTGGTCGT
>CAZNLF010000354.1:0-2519 GCA_964573595.1 uncultured Acidimicrobiaceae bacterium
TGTACCCGCCGAAGGGGGACGAGAAGTCGATGGGGATGTTGGAGTTGACCATGTACGTCCCGGTCCGCACCTGACGCGCCACGGCCACACCTCGGTCGTTGTCCCCGCTGAACACCGCGCCGCACAGCCCGTAGTCGGAGTCGTTGGCGATGCGCACCGCATCGGCGTCGTCGTCGTAGGGGATCACCGAGAGGACCGGCCCGAAGATCTCCTCGCGGGCGATGCGCATGCTGTTGTCCACGTCGACGAACACGGTGGGCTCGACGAACCATCCCTTGTCCAATCCCTGGGGACGCCCACCGCCCACCGCGACCTTCGCCCCCTCCTCCTGCCCGATCCGGATGTAGCCCTCCACCCGGACGCGCTGACGCTCGGCCACCAGGGGGCCGACCTCGGTGGCCGGGTCGAGTGCGTCACCGACCTTCATGGCCCTCACCTGCTCGACCAACGCCTCCGTCACCTCGCTGTAGCGATCCCGGGGAGCCAGGATGCGGGTCAGGGAGATGCAGGCCTCGCCGTTGTTCATGATGGCATTGGGAAGCATCAGCGGTATCGACTGCGCGAGGTCTGCGTCGTCGAGCAGGATGGCGGCGGACTTGCCGCCCAGCTCGAGGCTCACCCGCTTGAGGTTCGCCCCGCAGGCCGCGCCGATCTTTCGGCCGGCCACCGTGGACCCGGTGAATGACACCTTGTCGACACCCGGATGGTTGACCAGGTGCTCGCCGACCTCACGCCCGGCCGGCACCACGCTGAGCACGCCCTTGGGCAGGCCGGCCTCCGCGAAGATGTCCGCGAGCACGTTGGCGTCGAGCGGCGTCTCCGGCGCCGGCTTGAACACGACGGTGCTGCCCGAGAGCAGGGCGGGCGACAGCTTGGCGCACGCGAGGAAGAGGGGCACGTTCCATGGGGTGATCGCCGCCACCACGCCCACCGGCTCCTTCGACACCATGACCGGTCCCAACAGGCCGTCCTTTACCGACTCGAAGGCGAAGGTGCTGCCCAGGCCGGCGTAGTAGTCGAGGATCATGGTCGGGGCGAGGACCTGGGCCATGGTCCCCCAGGAGATCGGGGATCCCATCTCGTTGGAGATCAGCTCGGAGATTCCCTGCATGTCGTTGCGGATGGCGTCGGCCACCTTGGTCAGCACCGCAGCCCGCTCGGAGGGTGCCATCCGTGGCCACGGCCCGTGGTCGAAGGCCTCCCGCGCCGCGGCCACGGCGCGGTCGACGTCGGCGTTCTGGGCCTCCGGCACCCGACCGACGAGCTCCTCGGTCGTGGGCGACACGACATCGAATACCGCCGACGACGACGGCTCGACCCACTCGCCCCCGATGAACAGACGGTCGTATGACTTCATGGTGCCTCCCTGGATCGAATCCCTGGCTCGAAGTGGCGTCCGATCGCCCGCCCGCCCCACGGGAAACGGGTCGGCCGACCCGCGACGACGCTCGGATTGTAGCCGGATCGGGAATCTGACGCCCCGTCACCTCGAAGGTGGCTACGCTCCCCTGGCGACCACCAGCCGCTGGTACGTCGCCGATCGAGCCAGCCACCCCGAGTCTGCGAGGACCATCAGATGCTCTCCCCCCTTGACGACTATCCGGTTCACCAGATCTCGGAGCCCATGCGCTTCGTCGGGACCTCGGACCGGAACTTCTACGACCGCTACTACTTCAATGTCCATGGGGCGGAAGGGGTGCACGGGAGCGACGACGAGCTCTTCGCGGTGATCGGGCTGGGGCAGTACCCCAACCTTTCCGTGGCCGATGCCTTCGTCTCGGTCTTGTGGGGGGGCGACCACCGTGTGGTCCGATCCTCGCGCACGCTCGGGGCCGACCGGATGGACGCGTCGGTCGGTCCGATCCGCATCGAGGTGCAACAAGGGCTCGAACGGGTGCGGGTGATCGTGGAGCCCAACGAGTGGGGCATCGAGCTCGATGCTGTCTACCAGGGATTCTCCGAGGCGCACCTCGAGGCCAGGCACTTCGATCGCCAGTTCACCCGGGTGACCTTCGACTCGACCAGGTTCGCCCAGGTCGGGTCGTGGGAAGGGACCCTCAGGGTCGGGAGCCGAGAGCTGGCGCTGACCCCCGACAGGTTCTGGGGATCGCGTGACCGGTCGTGGGGCGTGCGCCCGGTGGGTGAGCCGGAGCCGCCGGGCATCCGGGCCACCGACACCGAGGGCGGGTTCTTCTGGATCTACGCACCGGTCCGCTTCGAGGACCACGCGGTGGTGACCATCATTCAGGAACGCCCGAGTGGCGAGCGGATCATGCAGGACGCCCACCGCGTGTTCCCCTTGGGGTCGGGGCGGGAGCCGGAGTGGCTGGGACGCCCGGAGCACTCGCTCCGGTTCGCTCCGGGCACGCGATCGGTGACCGGGGCGAAACTCACCTACTACGGCGCCCACGGCCGCAGGTCGGCCGAGATCGAGGTGGAGACGCAGCTGGCGTTCCCCCTGCTGCTGGGCAGCGGCTACGGGCTCGAGCCCGAGTGGAAGCACGGGATGTACCAGGGTG
>CAZNLF010000355.1:0-2507 GCA_964573595.1 uncultured Acidimicrobiaceae bacterium
CCCCACCGCCGTTCGGCCGTCCTCGCCTCGGTAGGTCCAGCGGGTCAGCCCCTCGTTGACCACCGTGCCGCCCGACCTCCCGATGTCCGCCACCCGCAGCACCTCACCCGTCAGGTGGTGGACGCGGCCCTGCTTGTCCACGGCCTCGGCATGCACGATCCTCTGGGTGAGGCCGTCCTCCGCGAGCTCGGTCCGCAGTCGCCACTCCTTGATGCTGGTCACCCGGCCGTCCTCGGAGACCCACCCCCGGTGCAGGTCGCCGGCCGCCGTGCCGAGGCGGATGCCGCCGAAGTGGATGGTCCCGCCGAGGTTGATGCTGAACCACCGCCACATCGGGGGCCCGCCCCAGCGGCGGGGACCCCACGAACGGTCGCGGTTGCCCAGAGCGCCGTCCCACCGGTGGGCGGCACCGTCGACGGTGAGCGAGCCCGTCCACCGGCCGGCTTGCTCCAGGTGGCCCTTGCCGGTCGTGGCGGTCGCCGCCGCCGCCTGATCGCTACGGGGCCTTCCGGACTGCTGCCCGTCGGTTCCGACGGCCGGGGTGACCGCATCGAACCGGACGTCCACGCCCAGGTGGACGGGGTGCGTCCCACCGTCCGACGGATGGCAGGACCGGGCTGCGGCAACGACATCGGCCACGATGCGCCAACTCGTCATGGCATCGAGCAGCTCATACCGCACGCCACCCACCACCAGAGGTGAGCCCACCATCTCGTGCTGGTCGACCACGTGGCGGTACTCGGCCAGCTCCCCACCGGGGAGCCAGACCGACAGCCCCACATCCATCGTCCCCTCGTTGGGCCGGATGCCGATCCGGGTGAAGAGCCCGCTGTCGGTCCCCGGGTCATAGGCGTTGAAGTAGTACGACTCGCTCCAGGCGGCGTCGGATTCGACCGGATGGGCGTAGTCGTGGTCGGGGGGCAGGATCGGCACGTGGATCCCCTCAGGCCTCGGCCGTCGTCCACTCCGCGAGCTCGATGGTCACGTTCCCCGGTCCGACGAGGAAGACCAGTCGCCGGTCGTGGAACTCCATGATCTCGTTGCGGATCCGGACCCCGGCGGCCTCCAGCCGTCCGAGCGTCGCGTCGAGGTCGTCGACGCTGAAGCAGACGTGGTTGAACCCCGGCCGGGCCAGGTTCGACTCATCGGGGTCATCGGCCACCGCCGGATGGTGGAAGCGGAGGAGCTGCACCTCTTGGTGGGTCGCGGCACCGGACAGGGTGAGGGTGACGTGATCGGCCTCCCAGTCGGGGATGCCCATGTAGCGGGACATCTCCTCACCGGAGACGACGGTCGCCGCGGTCTCCTCGAAACCGAGGAGACAGAAGAAGGTTCTGGCTCCTTCGAGGTCGGCAACGGCGATCGTGACGTGATCGAACCCACTGTGCCTACGGATGGCCATCTGCGCAGCGTAGATCGGCGCGCCCGACCGGTTCCGTTCCCTCCGGTGCCGGCCCCTGGGCCCGGGCCTCCGCGGCCCATTCCAACAAATCCCGAGAAATTCCGAGAATTCCCTAAAGTTGCCCGACCGACCTGCCGATAGGGAGCCGCCGGGCTTGTGGAGCGGGGTTGTCGCCCCCCTCCATCCGCTGCCCCGCCCCCCGCCCGGTTGGGAGACGTCACGCTTCCGTTCCGTCACAGTTCGGTCTGGTGACGGCCCCGTCCGGTGATGTGCTCCCCTGACGGTCCGGTCCGTGATGCTCCGGTCCTGCGACATTCCGGCGCTCTGAAGGCCCGGGCTCGGCAGACAGCGCCAAAGGCGCCAGACCCGGAGCGCAGTGGCGGCACCATGCTCGACGGGTCCAGCTCCTTGGACGACGGTACTTGGGGCACCACCGGTTGCCGCAAGGAATTTCTTCTTGCCAGGTGACCGGTCCGCATCCCCGGACGGCTGCTGCGAAAGGGCCAGGCCCGGAACTGGGCGGCGGATCCCGGTTCGACGGGCCTGACCTCCCCCATTGTAGCGGTTGGTTGCGCCCGCAAATACAGCGGGTGACCCGCTTACCGGAGGAGCAGGCGAAAGTGAGGGTCCAGCTCCGGTGAGGGGATGAACGGGAGCCCAGGGCTGGACGGGGGCGATCCACCCGGGCCGGTCAGCGGACAACGGCGACACCACCCCCAGCGGCCCACCGCTCCGGTCGATGGCGGGGGGTGATGTGGGGGCCGGCCGCGACGGTCATTGCGCCGGGAGTGGCCCTCTCGTCCGACAGGGGCGAATGTGCGGGTCGGACCGGATGTCGCGGTCGACCCAGCAGTGGGATGATTGGCTGCATGGCCAGTGGCAGCCGTCCGGGAGCTGGACTTGGATGCCTGAGCACGCTCGTCGCCGTGGTCGTCCTGGTGGCGGTCGTCGTGACCGTGGTCTTCGTGGGGGTCATCGCCCTCGGAGTCTTCGCTGCCCTGTTGGTCATCGGTCTCCTCGTGCTGGCGGTCGACCGCATCGCGTTGGCCCTCAGCCCGAAGCGCCGGGAGCGTCGGGCGAGCCAGCAGCGGATGTTCCTGTGGCG
>CAZNLF010000356.1:0-2496 GCA_964573595.1 uncultured Acidimicrobiaceae bacterium
CGACCCCGCCGGCTCCGTCGGCGAGCTCGACGCGGAACTCGAGCTCCGCAGACTGGTCATCGCCGCGGAGCGCACCGAGCTCGACCAGCTGGTCTCCCGGCGGAAGGTCACCGAGCGGGTGGCCGGTGGCGTGCGGGCGGCTCTCGACGTCGACGAGACGACCATGCGTCCCTGAGCGTCTGCGGCCGAGCGCGCTGCAGGGCGCCTCCGGGGAGACGCCCTGCAGCGGTAGATGCTGATTGAGTGCACCGGGTTTCCCGTGAGGCGCCGGATGGGACCTGGGTCCGGCTAGGTGGCCCGGTGGGTGTCTGGCTGGGATTCGCCAGGCGGTACAGCAAGCCGACTCAGCGGCCAGCCACCTCCAGGGTCCCAAAACGTTGACTGCTCAGTTGGACCACCTCCTCTCTCTGGTGACCCCATGTTAGCGAGCAGACAGCGGGCACAGGGGCACCGTCCCCGGTGTCCGCATGCCCCGCTGGCCCTCCCGGATCCGGGGCGTTACGCTACGAACATATGTTCGTAGCACCCACTGAACGGCCGTCCTCGCCATGGGGTGCCGGCGGCCCGGGCAGAGGCCGGGACGTCGAGTCCCTGGCCCTGCTGGCCGAGCGCACCCGCCCTGTCTCGTCGAGCCAGACCCGCCTCCTCCCGGTACTCCCGCCCCTGGCTGGCCTGCTCCCCGACGGCGCCCTGCGTCGGGGCAGCACCATCACGGTCAGCGGCCTGGCCGGTGGCGGCGGCCCGGTCGGGGGCGGCGGCATTGGCGGCGGCGGCGACATCAGCCTGGCCCTGGCCCTCGTGGCCGCAGCGTCGGGAGCCGGCTCGTGGTGCGGGCTCATCGGGCTCGTCGGCCTGGGGGCGGTCGCCGCCCACGACATCGGCGTCGAACTCGGCCGGCTGGCCGTGGTCCCCCGACCGGGTGCCGCCTGGGCCGAGGTCACCGCGGCGGTGATCGACGGCGTCGACCTGGTGGTGCTCTGTCCCCCCTTCCCCCCCCGACGGGCCATGGCCCGTCGATTGGTGGCGAGGGCCAGGGAGCGCCGCTCGGTGCTGGTGGTGGTCCCCGGGCGGTCGGGATGGCCCGAGTGTCCCGACCTGCAGCTGGGTGTCAGCGACATGCGCTGGGAGGGCACCGGGGCCGGTGGGGCGGGCTACCTGGAACGGCGCCGGATGACGGTCACCGCCACCGGGCGCCGGTCGGCGGCGCGTCCGCTGCACCGCCACCTCTGGCTGCCCTCCGCCACGGGGGCGATGGCCGACGGCAACCCGGGAGGCGGCCCGGGTGCCCCGGCGGTGTCTTCGTGAACCGCCTCCTCGTCGTGCGCTGCCCCGACCTCCTCGACGAGGACGAGGGCGGGTCGTCGCTCCGGCTGCTCGTCCGGGTGATCGGGGAGATGGAGGCCTACTGCCCGTGGGTCACCGCCGTCCGCCCGGGCGTCTGCTCGCTCCCCGCCCGTGGGCCGGCCCGCTACTTCGGCGGTGAAGGGCCTCTGGTCCGGTTGGTCACCGAGGCCACCTCCGGCATCACCACCGTCGAGGTCGGAGTGGCCGACGGGCTGTTCGCCGCGGTGCTCGCCGCCCGAGGCGACCTGATCGTCCCGAAAGAGGGGACGCCGGACTTCCTCGCCCCCTTTCCGGTGGGGATCCTCGGTCGGCCGGAACTGACCGAGCTGTTGGGCCGGTTGGGCATCCGCACCCTGGGCGACTTCGCCGCCCTCCCCGAAACGCACGTGCTCGGGCGGTTCGGGGCCGACGGCATCCTCTGCCACCGGGTGGCCGGCGGTCGGAGCGGCGATCTCGACGAGCTCCGCCTGCCGGGCATCGCCAGACGGATCGAGGAGCAGCGGAGCGGCCGCACCGGGCCGTCGGCCGGTGCGGCGGGATTCTGGGGCGGGGTGAGCGACGCCGATGCCCGGGCGGCCCGGGCCCTCGCCACCGTGCAGGAGCTGATCGGGTCGGACGGCGTGGTGACCGCCCATCTGCAGGGAGGGCGCGGCCCGGCCCAGCGGGCCCGCTTCGTCACCTGGAACGCCCGGGAGCGACACGAGGACCGGGACACCGGGGCGCCGTGGCCGGGCCACATACCCCCGCCGGCGCCGGCCGTGGTGCACCCGGCCCCCCTGGCCGCCGAACTGGCCGACGCCGACGGCCGGCCGGTGTCGGTGTCCGCCCGGGGCCTCCTCACCGCCGTACCGGACCGCCTGTCGGTGGAGCACGGCCCGTGGTCGGCGGTGACCTCGTGGGCCGGGCCGTGGCCGTCGGACGAGCGGTGGTGGTCGAGGTCCCGCCGGAGGAGCGCACGCCTGCAGACGGTGGTCGGGGCGGCCGCCCACCTCCTGATGGCCGAACGGGGCCAGTGGTGGGTCGAAGCCACCTACGGATGACCGGACGGGTCCCCGCCATGGCCTACGCCGAGCTGCACACCCACTCCAACTTCTCCTTCCTCGACGGCGCCAGCCATCCCGAGGAGCTGGCCGCCGAGGCGGTCCGGCTCGG
>CAZNLF010000357.1:0-2485 GCA_964573595.1 uncultured Acidimicrobiaceae bacterium
AGCGGTGCTCGAGGTGGCCGTGATCGGCCGCCCCGACGAGCGATGGGGCGAGGTTCCCGTGGCGTTCGTGGTGCTGCGCCCGGGGGCGGATGCGGGGGAGGACGTGCTCCTCGACCATTGCCGGGCCCAGCTGGCGCGGTTCAAGGTCCCCAAGGCCGTCACCTTCATCGAGGCGTTGCCCCGCAATCCGTCCGGCAAGGTCCTGAAGCGCGAGCTGCGGACCGCGCAGTCGGAGGCGTCTCCGTAGGGGGCGGTGGAGCACAGCCGAAGCCCACAACCGAGGGATTCCTGTCGGCCGGCCACGACTACGTGAACAGGGACTCGCGGTGGCGCAGGATGGCACAGAGGGTCTCGTTGTACGGCGCGTCGAGCCCGAGGGCGTGGCACAGGTCGACGACCTGTCCGTTGATGACGTCTATCTCCGAGGGTCGTCGGGCGAGGTGGTCGAGGCGCATCGAAGGGCTGGCATTCGGAATCGTTGCGGCGAAGTCGGACACGTATCGCAACGGGTCGTCGAACGAGAACCTGACCCCCTTGGCCAGGGCGAGTCGGTAGGCCTCGCCTGTGCAGCCGAGGGCCACCTTCCAGGCCCCGGCATCGGACATCAACTCGCCCACGGTCACATCGAATGCCGCGCAGGGAGCACTTAGCGTGACGTTGCAGAGGAACTTCTCCCAGATCATGAGCGTTGCATCGGCGAAGGCCCGGACGTTGAAACCGGCATCGCGCCACGTGTGCTCGATCCGCTCCACCCGATCCGTCATGCCACCATGCATCTCGCCGATGCGGATCAGTCGCATGCCCTCGTGGTGCACGTGGCCCGGTTCGGGGACCGATGAGCCGAATCCCTCGGCGATCCCGATCAGGATGTGCTCCTGGGGGATATGGCGGGCGACGCGCTCACCGGCGCCCAGCCCGTTCTGGAAGGCCATGACGGTGTCTCCGGACCGGAGCAGTGGCGCTATCCGCACTGCCACCTCTTCGACGGCCGCCGCCTTCGTGGCGATCACCCACAGGTCACAGGGGCCGGCGTCAAGGGGAGACCGGCCGACGTGGAGGCTGTCGACGACGTAGGTGCCGCTGGCACCCGACACGGTCAGCCCGGAGCTGGCGATCGCCTCGGTGTGCTCCCGGCGCGTGTCGATTGCCCACACCTCGTGTCCGGCCTTGCCGAGGAGGCCGGCATACACCGATCCCATGGCACCAGTTCCGACAATGGCAATCTTCATCTCAGTCCCCAGGGCGGTCGTCGGTAGTGGTGTCCGCTTCGATCATCGATGGCCTGGTCCGTCCCACCCGACTTCTCGTCAGATCGTCCGGCTCGGCCAGCTGACGGCGAGGCGGCCATCGTGGTCGGCAATGACCCGTGAGAGGCTATCGGGAACGGTTCCGAGCTGTCGCGGAAGCCGGGATGGCAAGCCGGCCGGATCCCTCTCGGCACGCCTCGGGGGCGTTCCGCACGCTGTCCCGGCGCGCCTCGGGGGCGCTCCGCAAGCCGCAGGGCGCGGAGTAGCGTCGGTACCATGGCCGAGTCTGATTCATACAAGCTCCGGGTCCCTCTGGAGTCAGCATTCGACGCAACGATCGGGTTAGTCGTCCACGAAGATGCCGAGATCGATCGGTGCTCAGGCCATCTTCCGGTGCGTCCTCAGGTGTGCCAACCACTGGGAATGATCCACGGCGGTGTTTACGCGGCCATCGCGGAGACGCTCGCTTCGACCGGGACGGCCCGAGGCGTGTTCGACGCAGGCGGTGCTGCGCTCGGCATGGCGAACAACACGAGCTTTCTGCGGCCGATCACCGAAGGCTCGGTCCACGGTGCTGCCGTCGCGATCCACAGGGGTCGGACCAGTTGGGTCTGGGATGTAGAGATGCGCGACGACCAGAGCCGCCTCTGCGCGACGTCACGCGTCACGATCGCGGTGCGACCGCGGTCCGAGCTGCGCTAACAGCCGGGGCCGAAACCGCCTCGTGGTTCCACCTCGGCCCTTCGGTTCGTGACGGAGCCCCCGGTCGGGGACAGGTGGCCGCAGATCCGCCATACTGAGCAGCGTGACGGACTGCTCGATCTGCAAGGAGAACGAAGCCTCCGAGGACGGCACCGACCCGTGGCTGGTTGCCCGGCTGCAGACCGGCTACGTGCGTCTCTCTCCCAACCAGTATTTCAAGGGCAGCTTGTTCTTCGTCGCCAAGCGGTGCGTTCGCGAGGTGTTCGACCTGGAGATCGCCGTCCGCGGGCTCCATCTCGCCGAAATGGCCGAGGTTGCCGCAGCGGCCAACGAGGTGTTCACACCACTGAAGATGAACATCGAGTCGCTCGGGAACGGGGTTCCCCACCTGCACTGGTGGATCACGCCGAGGTATCAGACCGATCCGCGTCCCAGGGGGCCGATATGGGAGGACCTCGACTTTCTGAGGACGTTCTGGGGCGGCGGCGGTCGACCCACGTCCGAGGAGTGCGCTGCGAGCCGGAGCCTCCTCGTCG
>CAZNLF010000358.1:0-2482 GCA_964573595.1 uncultured Acidimicrobiaceae bacterium
TCAGGGGCCAGCGGAAGGTGCTGAAGGCCCACCGCCGCCTGCCCGACAAGGAGATCAGGCTCCTCCAGGTCGGTGGGAGTGCCCGGCTGTCGACCTACGGCCGCCGAGTCTTCCTCTACGGGTTCCACGGAGCGCACGACGACCAGCTGGCCGGTGACGAGGGCCCGGCCGAGCCGGGTGACGGCGCCGGAGACGAGGACGAGGAGGCCCCGGCCGCCGCGGTGCGCGGCAGGGTCAGCGGGCAGGTCCGGACCGTGGCCTGGGTCGTCGCCGCGGTGATCGTGCTGATCGGGTCCCGCGACATCATCGGCGGACGCCTCCCGGCCGTGGGCCAGTTCGCTCCCTTCGCCGGGTGGCTCCCGACCTGGTCGCAGTTCCTCGGCGGTTGGCACCCCTCGGGGGTGGGCACCACGGCGCCGGCGACACCGGCGCTGGCGCTGTCCGGGCTGGTCGGGACCGTGCTGTTGGGTGCGATGGGCCTGACCCAGAAGCTGCTGGTCTTCGCCTGCGTCCCCATCGGGGCGTGGGGAGCGGCGCGGCTCCTGCGGCCCTTCGGCTCCCAGCGCGCCTCGCTGGTGACCGGCCTCGCCTACCTGGCCATGGCCCTGCCGTACGATGCCATCGCCCTCGGGAGGTGGGGGGCCCTGGTGGTGTACGCCGGGTCGCCGTGGGTGCTGGCCCGGCTGTTCCGGGCCACCGGTACCGCCCCCTACCGTCCACCGACCGCCGGCCGGGGCGGGCATCCCCACCTCCGGGCGGCGTTGGCGCTCGGGCTGATCGAGGCGGTGCTCGTGTCGTTCGTCCCCGCCGCGGCCATCGCGGTTGTGGTGGCGGCGCTCGCCCTCCTCCTGTCCTCCGCCATCGGCAGCGACTGGCGGTCCACCGCCGGCGCCCTCTGGCTGGCACTCGGCTCGACCGCGGTCGCCGTCGCCCTCTGCCTGCCGTGGGTGATCGGCGTGGCGTGGGCCGGCGGGGGGGCGGTGTCGGTCTTCGGCGTGCCCATCCCGGCGTCGCAGGGGGCGACGTGGGGATCGCTGCTTCGCCTCGCCGTCGGCCCGGTCGGCGCCTCGCCGCTGGCCTGGGGGTTCGCCATCGCCGCCGTGGTGCCCCTGGTGCTGGCCCGTGGGGTGCGGTTTCGCTGGGCGGTCCGCTTCTGGTCCATCGCCCTGGTCATCTGGGTCCTCGCCTGGGCCAGCGGCCGGGGGTGGACCGGCAGTCTGGCCATCGACCCGTTGGTGCTCTTGGGACCGGCCGCAGTGGCGGTCGCCGCCTCGATCGGACTGGGCATCGCCGCGTTCGAAGAGGATCTGCGTGCCGTCCAGTTCGGGTGGCGGCAGGTCGTGGTGGTCCTGGCGTCGGTCATGGCGGTGGTGGGCTCCCTCCCCACGCTGGTCTCGGCACTGCCGGGCCGCTGGGACCTTCCGGTCAACGACTTCAGCCAGTCGGTGTCGTGGATGCCGGCCAAGGCGGCCTCGGGGGCGTTCCGAGTGCTGTGGCTCGGAGACCCGCGGTCGCTGAACCAGGGGTCGTGGACCGCCGGCAACGGCCTGGCCTACGCCACGTCCGAGGACGGCTCCCCGGACACCAGGTGGCTCTGGAGCGCGGCGAGCCCGGGCCCCGCGGCCGGGCTGGCCTCGTCCGTCGACGCGGCGATCGACGGCGGCACCAACCAGCTGGGGAGGATGCTGGCACCGGCCGGGGTGCGCTACGTCGTCCTGTTGACCTCGCTCGCCCCCGAGATCAGCGGCGAGCAGAGCCCCGAGGAGTACCCGGTCCCCGCCGGACTCGCCCCCGCGCTCGCCGACCAGCTCGACCTCGACCCCGTCGTCTCGGGCTCGGGGATCACCGTCTACGCCAACACCTCGTGGATCCCGGAGCGGTCGGTCGTGCCCGGCAGCAAGCCGGTGGCCAACGCCGCCGGTGATCCCGGAGCCCTGGCCGGCACCCCCGGATCGGCCATCGTGCCCGGGGCGGTCCCCGTGCTGCCCGGCGCCGCCGCCTCGCGCTCCTACCGCGGCTCGGTGCCGGTGGGCACCGTGCTCACCGCCCTGGCCCCGGCCGGGCGGTGGAGCCTGGTCGCCGCCGACGGTGCCACCGTGCCGAGCACACCCTCGTTCGGCTGGGCCGGCAGCTACCGCGTCAACTCGCCCGGGCTGAGCACCCTTCGCTTCGGCGGGGGGGCACTGGTGCCCCTGTCCTGGCTCTACACCTTCGTCGTCTGGCTGCTGGCGGTCGCACTGCTCCTCGCCCGCCGCACCGCCGGGGGTCGGTGGCCGTGGCCGATCCGCCGGCGCAGTCGAGAGGTAGCGGCGGGCGACCCGGCCGACGGGCCGACAGGGAACGGGCCGACAGGAAACGGGCCGCCAGGAGCCGGGTCGGCGGGGGACGGCCCACCAGGAGCCGAAGCGGCGCCGGTGCTGTCCACCGACCCCGCGGGGACCCGTCCGTGACCGGCCCCCTGGAGCCCGACGGGTCCACCACC
>CAZNLF010000359.1:0-2455 GCA_964573595.1 uncultured Acidimicrobiaceae bacterium
TCAGCACCGAACGGCCGAGGCGGCTCCCGGTCGACTGGCAGTCGATCCAGGCCACGGAGTACCGGTAGGCGGCGTCGCCGGTGAGCATCTTGTCCATCACCGCGTCGAGGTCGGGGGCCCGCTCGGTGTCGACGAGCATGTAGCTGGTCTCGACGGGGATCATCTGGATGGTGGCGTCGGTGATCACCCCGGTGAGCCCCATCCCCCCGGCCGTCGCCCAGAACAGGTCGGGGTCGGACGCCGGCGACACCTGGAACGTGCCGGTGGGGCTGACCAGGGTGAACGTCGTCACATGGCTGCAGAAGCTCCCGTCGACGTGGTGGTTCTTGCCGTGGATGTCGGCGGCGATCGCGCCACCTACCGTCACCAGCCTCGTGCCCGGGGTGACGGGCACGAACCAGCCGAGGGGGACGAACCGCTCCATCAGCGTCTGCAGGCTCGTCCCGGCACCGACGGTGACCAGGCCGTCGTGCAGGTCGGCGTGTTGGACCGCGTCCAACCAGGTGGCGTCGAGGACGACGCCACCGGCGTTCTGGGCGGCGTCACCGTAGCTGCGCCCGAGGCCACGGGCGATCAGGCCCCGGTCCGCGGCGGCGCCAGGATCGCCGGTGGTGGCGGCGATGTCGGCCATGGTCGACACCACGACGTCGGGGTGCACGGCGTGGACCACGTCCGAGGACGAGGGGGCCGTGCGTCCCCAACCGGTGAGCAGCGACCGCCTGCCCCGGGGCGGGTCCATCAGCTGTAGATCCCGATGGCGAACAGGACGATCCAGCTCAGTCCGTAGATCTGCAGCCGGCGATCCCGGAGGGCGAGCTCTTCGGGAGCGGCGCCGTCGCCCGAGTCGAGGAGGCGCATGACATGGAGCAGGGCAATGGTGAAGGGGATGATGGTGAGCTGGAACCAGATCGGGTGGTGGCCCGGGTGGAGCTCCCCGGCCCGCTCGAACGCCCACAGGCAGTAGGCCGTCACCGTCACCGCCGCCGTCAGGGTACGAACGGTGCGGAGGAAGGCCGGGGTGTACAGGCCGAGGGTCTGGCGGACGGCCTCGTCGTCGGCCTCGTGGTCGTCCAGCAACTGCTTCTCCCCGGAGCGCTTGCCGCTGACGATGAGCAGCGAGCCGAAGGACGTGACGATGAGGAACCAGTCGGACAGCACCACGCCGACGGCCAACCCGCCGGCCACCGCCCGCAGGACGAAGCCGGCGCTGACGGCGGCGAGGTCGAGGATGGGCTCGTTGCGGAGGCCGAGGGAGTAGGAGACGTTGATGGCACCGTAGAGACCCATCACGAGGGCGAGGTCCCAACCGGCAAGGAGGCCGCCCAGCGCCGTCGCCACCACCAGCAACCCGATGCCGA
Organism: uncultured Acidimicrobiaceae bacterium; assembly: GCA_964573595.1. GTDB lineage: Bacteria > Actinomycetota > Acidimicrobiia > Acidimicrobiales > RAAP-2 > Bog-756. The sequence continues at coordinate 1,359 of CAZNLF010000359.1, forward strand.
CGGACACCGCGAGCGCCACCGGGACCTGCCCGGAGGCCACCGGCCTGCGGTGCTTGCTCGGGTGGGCCCGGTCCTGCTCGGCGTCGATGGCGTCGTTGAGGAAGTAGGTGCCCGAGGCGGCGAGGCAGAAAATGGCGAAGGCGGCCACCGCCCGCCAGAGCACGCCCCCGTGGAGCAGTACCCCCGCGGCCGCCGGTGCGACGAAGACCAGCAGGTTCTTGATCCACTGGCGGGGTCGTGCCAGGCGGATCAGGGCCACGGCCAAGGAGTGGCTCGAGTGCGGCGTTCGGTTTCCCGATGGAGGATCTGGTCTGTCCACAGCTTCGGCCGGAGTGCTCAAGGCGTCCTCTCCATGATGGTCGGTTGCCGTGGGCGCCACTCGAAAATACCACGTCAGTGGAGTATGGAACAGCGTTGGACGACGGGCGCGCCCACCCGCGCCCGTCGTCCCGGGTACCGTCGCGGCCGTCCCGTTGGGCGGCCGATTGATCCCGGCGGCCCGGTAGCGCTTAGTATCTCCCTCCGTGAAACGCCCGTACCGAGTGGTTGTCGCCAAGCCGGGCCTCGACGGCCACGATCGCGGGGCCAAGGTGATCGCCCGGGCCCTGCGCGACGCCGGTTTCGAGGTCATCTACACGGGACTCCACCAGACAGCCGAACAGGTCGTCCAGGCGGTGGTGCAAGAGGATGCCGACGCCGTCGGGCTGTCCCTCCTGTCCGGTGCGCATCTGACGCTGGTGCCCCGCGTGGTGGAGGGGCTGAAGGAGCAGGGTAGGGGGGACGTCCTCGTGCTGGTCGGCGGCATCATTCCGGCGGCCGACATCCCGGTTCTCAAGGAACTGGGGGTGGCCGAGGTGTTCACCCCCGGCGCCCCCCTCCCGGCCATCGGCGAGTGGCTGGGCCAGGAGCTCGACAGGCGGGAGGACCAAGGGGACGGAGAGTCTGCGCTCCGGGGCTGAGGCGCACCTGCACCCCTCGGGTCTGTTCCGCCCCCCACCTCTGTGAACAGGGGATTTCGCCACGCGCCGCCACAATCGGTAGCGTCACGGCGGGCGATCGGGAGCCTGGCCCGCCGCACCGGCCCCGTCAGGCACCCG
>CAZNLF010000360.1:0-2453 GCA_964573595.1 uncultured Acidimicrobiaceae bacterium
CTGAGATGCGCATCCGGTTCCGGTTCTCCAAGCTCGGCAAGATCCGCTTCACCAGCCAGCGGGACGTCGCCCGGATGTGGGAGCGGGCGCTCCGGCGTGCCGCCCTGCCCCTGGCCTACACCGAGGGCTTCTCGCCGCGTCCCCAGCTCAGCTTCGGGCTGGCCCTCCCCACCGGCTGCGAGTCCCTGGCCGAGTATCTCGACGTGGTCCTCGACGACCACCGGCCGGAGACAGCAGCAATCGACATCTCCTCGCTGCCGGCCCACCTCACCGGGCTGCTGCCGGCCGGCATCGAGGTCGAACGGGCATCCCTCTTCGAGAAGGGCGAGGGCTCGCTCCAACAGCAGGTCACTTCGTGCTCGTGGGAGATGCGCTTCACCGGGGTCACCCGGACCGAGCTCGAACAGCGGGTAGGGTCGCTCCTGGCCGCATCGGTCGTCCCCATCGTGCGGGAGCGCAAGGGCAGGGAGGAGCACGACGACCTCCGGCCCTCCGTGCTGGCCCTTGCCGTCTCGGACGAGCCCGGGCCGGCGCCGGCGGACCGGACCGTCGGCCTGGTGGCCGAGTTGGCGACACAACCCCGTGGCGTGCGCCCCGCCGAGCTGGCGCGGGGCCTCGTCGCAGTTTCCGGACCACCCCCCGGGGGGTCCTCGGTAGGAACCGTCACGACAGGTGACGACCCAGTGGGAACCCCGGTCCTCGACCGGGCGTGCAGAACGCAACAGTGGATCGAGCGCGACGGCATCCGGAAGGAGCCCCTCGTACGTCGAGGGGAGCCGACGGGGACCGACCGCGCCGGGTACGCCCTCGAGCGTGCCTCATGAGTAATTTTGGAAGGGATTTCGATGTCAGACGCAACAACCGGGCAGCCGGTGGGGGTCCCGGGCGATTCGCCCGGCTCCTCGACCGTCGCCCCCGAGCAGGTCGTCACTGAAGGCCATCACGGAGTCGGTCCGTCCGCTCCGTCCGATAACCGTCCCGACGACGGTGATAGTGCCGGCGACGGCGTACAGGGGTCACGGGGTCCCAACGGTGGGGGCGGGCAGAACCGACGACGCCGCGGGACGCGTGGTGGCCGCGGCAGGAGCCGCACCGGCGCCGCCACCGCCTCCGACTCCGGCGCCGAAGGGGCCTCCGTTGCTGACGGGGCTCCCGGCGGTGAAGGGCCCACCGGACCCAACGGGCCCACCGCGTCCACCGGGCCCACCGGGCCCACCGGGCCCAGCGGCACAGAGGACGGCGTCGCCAGCTCCCCGAAGGGGGCCGGCGAGGCCCGACCCGAAGGGCCGGTGACACCCGGGTCGGTGTCCGGCCCGGCCGCGGCCTCCGAGCGCCCGAAGATCGGTGACACGCGTCCGGCACGTCCGACGGCGCCGCCGGTTCCCGTCGTCGGCGGGGGAGGGGAGCCGAAGGAGCGTCAACCGCGCAATGCCCCCGGGAAGGGCAACCAGGGTCGCTCCGGCGGGGGACGCCAGCGCCAACAACCGACGACGGTCGACGGAGGTGCGGGCGCCACCGCGGCCTCGACGGGGACGGGCACGGCCACCGCGCCCGCCGGCGCCAAGGTACCGGGTGCCGGCTCCGCCACCGGTGGCTCACCCCGGTCCGGGCCCGGCCGGACGGAAGGACGGAGGGGCGGCAGGGAGCGGCGGGGCAAGGCGGTCGGTCGCTACATGATCTGCGTCCACGTCCGACCGGAGATGACCCAGATCGCCCTGCTCGAGGGGCGGACGCTCGTCGAGCACTACATCTCGAGGGCATCGGACGACGCGACCCAGATCGACGGCAACATCTACCGGGGTCGCGTGCAGAACGTGCTCCCGGGCATGGAGGCCGCCTTCATCGACATCGGCACGCCCAAGAACGCCGTCCTCTACCACGGCGACGTCCGCTACGACACCGACGACATCGAGTCGGGATCCTCCGGCCAACCGAGGATCGAGCAGCTGCTCCGACCCGGCCAGACCATCCTGTGCCAGGTCACGAAGAACCCGATCGGGGCCAAGGGGGCCCGGCTCACCCAGGAGGTGTCCCTCCCCGGCCGGTTCGTGGTGCTGGTGCCCAACAGCAGCGCCTACGGGATCTCCAAACGGCTGGAGGACGGCGAACGCAAGCGGCTCCGAAAGATCGTCGACGCGGTGCGGCCGCCGGGCCACGGTCTGATCGTCCGCACGGCCGCCGCCGGGGCCAGTGCCGAGGAGCTCGGCAACGACGTGCAGCGCCTGGTCGAGCAGTGGGAGACCATCGCCGGCGAGGCCACCAAGGGCCAGGGCCCTGCCTTGCTGTACCGGGAGCCGGCCATCGCCGTGCGGGTCATCCGCGAGGAGCTGAACCGCGAGTACCGGGCGGTGGTCATCGACGACGTCGCCCTCTACGAGCAGGTGCGTGACTACGTCGGTGCGGTCAACCCGGAGCTGGCCGACCGGGTCGAGTACTTCGATCCCGAGGCGGAG
>CAZNLF010000361.1:0-2451 GCA_964573595.1 uncultured Acidimicrobiaceae bacterium
CCGAGCTGATGGGGATCACCAAGGCCTCGCTGGCCACCGAGAGCTGGCTGTCGGCGGCCTCGTTCCAGGAGACCACCCGGGTGCTCACCGAGGCGGCCATCGAGGGCAAGTCGGACCAGCTCTTCGGCCTGAAGGAGAACATCATCATCGGCAAGCTGATCCCCGCCGGATCGGGCATGGAGCGCTACCGCGACATCAAGCTCGACATGCCCGGCGCCGAGGCGATGCCGTTCTGGGCCCTGGGCTCGGAGGGGGACGCCGGCACCGAGGACCTGGCCGCCTGGCTGCGGGACACCGGTGGCGACGCCTCGCTCGGGACGTTCAGCTCGGAGATCGACGCCAGCTGGCTGGGCACGATCCCCGGTGCCGAGGAGCTGGGCGACACGTCCGGGCTCGGCTCCCCCGAGGCGCCGACGACCGAGCCGGGTTCCCTCGAAGCCGGGGCATGATCACCGCCGGGACGTCGCGGGCCTCTTTCGGGGGCCCACGACCGACCGGTTCTCCCGATGCCGACCGGGGCGCAGGGCGGCCCGCGCTTGCCCGCCGGGTGCCCATGCCATAGCATTGGGATCCTGGGGTCGCGCGTGCCTGAGGCTCAGTCCTGGCCGCCAGCGAGTTCCCCTGCAGTAGCTCTGAGCAGCAATCAGTCCGTCCCGCAGCATCCCCGCAGTCCACGACCTAGAGGTAACGCGTGCCCACGATCTCCCAGCTCGTCCGCAAGGGCCGAGCCACCAAGCCGACGAAGTCGAAGACCCCGGCCCTCCGGGGCGCACCCCAGCGCCGGGGCGTCTGCACGCGCGTCTACACCCACACCCCGAAGAAGCCGAACTCCGCCCTCCGCAAGGTGGCCAGGGTGCGGCTGACCAGTGGCCTGGAGGTGACCGCCTACATCCCCGGTGAGGGTCACAACCTCCAGGAGCACTCGATCGTGCTGGTGCGCGGGGGCCGTGTGAAGGACCTGCCCGGTGTCCGGTACAAGGTGATCCGGGGGACGCTGGACGCATCCGGCGTCCGCGAGCGGAACCAGGCCCGTAGCCGCTACGGCGCCAAGAAGGAGTCCTGACGTGCCCCGCAAAGGTCCTGCCGTCCGTCGTGAGCTCATGCCCGACCCCGTCTACCACTCGGTGCTGGTCACCCAGGTGGTCAACCGGGTGCTGAGCCGGGGCAAGCGCACCCTGGCCGAGCGCATCGTCTACGACGCCCTGTCCGACGTGGCGGAGAAGTCGGGCAACGACCCGGTGGCCGTCTTGAAGAAGGCCGTCGAGAACACCCGTCCCGAGCTCGAGGTCCGGAGCCGGAGGGTCGGCGGTGCCACCTACCAGGTGCCGGTCGAGGTGCGCCCCCGTCGGGCCACCACGCTGTCCATCCGGTGGCTGGTCGGCTACTCCCAGCAGCGCCGGGAGAAGACGATGGCCGAGCGTCTCTCCAACGAGATCCGTGACGCGGCCAACGGGATCGGGGCTGCCGCCAAGCGCCGCGAGGACCTCCACAAGATGGCCGAGTCCAACAAGGCCTTCGCCCACTACCGCTGGTAGGAGATGGCCGGTCCGGCCTTTACTCTGGCAGCGAGCACCACGTACGAGCACTACCCGAGAGCTGATCAACCATGGCTGAAGCGAGCACCCGCCACCATCCCCTTGCCAAGACCCGCAACATCGGGATCATGGCCCATATCGACGCGGGCAAGACCACGACCACCGAGAGGATCCTCTACTACACGGGGAAGAACTACAAGATCGGCGAGGTCCACGAGGGCGCGGCCACCATGGACTGGATGGTCCAGGAGCAGGAGCGCGGCATCACCATCACCTCCGCCGCCACCACCTGCATGTGGCGGGACACGGTCATCAACATCATCGACACGCCCGGCCACGTCGACTTCACCGTCGAGGTCGAGCGCTCGCTGCGGGTGCTCGACGGCGCGGTGGCGGTCTTCGACGCGGTGGCCGGCGTCGAGCCCCAGACCGAGACGGTGTGGCGCCAGGCCAACAAGTACGAGGTCCCGCGGATCTGCTTCGTCAACAAGATGGACCGCACCGGCGCCAACTTCGACCAGTGCGTCGAGATGATCAAGGACCGCCTCGACGCGGTCGTCGCCGTGGTGCAGCTGCCGATCGGGTCCGAGGGCGGCTTCCGGGGTGTCGTCGACCTCGTGCACATGCGCGCCCTGGTCTGGGACGACGGCATGGGCGAGGAGTGGACCGAAGAGGAGATCCCCGCCGACATGAAAGAGCTGGCCGAAGAGGCGCACCACCAGCTCATCGACGTGATCTCCAACCACGACGACATCATCATGGAGAAGTACCTGGGCGACGAGGAGATCACGGCCGAGGACCTCCAGCGGGCCATCCGGACGGTGACCCTCGGGAGCCATGCGGTGCCCATCCTGTGCGGGTCGGCCTTCAAGAACAAGGGCGTCCAGCCCATGCTCGACGCCGTGGTGGACTACCT
>CAZNLF010000362.1:0-2442 GCA_964573595.1 uncultured Acidimicrobiaceae bacterium
CATCGTGGCGAGCCTCGTCGTCTTTGCCGTGCTCTCCAGCTGGTAACCGCTCCGGGTGGCTGCGAGGCCCGAGTGGACGGCCACCGGACGTCCCCGGTCGGGTCGGGTGGGGATGCCCGGGCCATCGGTGCCCGGGGCGGGCGAGTGGATGGAGCAGCCCTCTCAGAGGATGGGCGCCCGGCGCAGAGCGCCTTGGCCGTCGGGCCCGATGCCGAGCCCGACGCTGAAGTACTGCTGGATCGTGGCGTAGGTCGTGCGCTTCTCGTCCAGGGACGTATGCAGGTACTCCGTCCGGTGAGAATCAGAACTCTTTAACGTCCGTCCGATGAGAATCAGAACGTTTTGACGTCCGTCCGATGAGAACCAGAGCGTTTCAACGTCCGATCTGATGAGAACAGTCAAAGGTCCGATCCGATGGGTAGGGGTAGGGTCGCTCGTGAGCACTCGTCAGCGGGGGAATCGGTTACACCATGCCAGCGTCGAATCGTAGGGAACCATGGGCAGTCGGGGCCCGCCCGGATTCCGTGACCGGCGGTGCACGGGGAGGGGCCCGGTGACCGCCATCAGTGTCCACAATCTGTCCAAGCGCTACGGCGACAAGGTGGCGGTGGGTGATGTCAGCTTCGAGGTCGAGAAGGGTGAGGTCTTCGCTCTCCTGGGCCCGAACGGTGCCGGCAAGACGACCACCATCGAGATACTCGAGGGCTTCCGCTACCGTACGGCCGGACGGGTCGATGTCCTGGGCGTCGACCCGGCGAAGAAGCAGACCCAGCTGTGGCTCCGGTCACGGATGGGCGTCGTCCTCCAGGAGCTGGCGGTGGAACCCTTCTACTCGGTGCGCCAGGTGCTGACCCGCAATGCCGGGTACTACCCGTCGCCACGTGCGATCGACGAGGTGATTGCCCTGGTCGGACTGACCGAAAAGTCCGATGCCCGGATAAAGACCCTTTCGGGCGGACAGCAACGCCGGTTGGACGTGGGCCTCGGTATCGTGGGCAACCCCGAATTGCTCTTTCTCGACGAGCCCACGACGGGACTCGACCCGTCAGGTCGCCGGGCGACCTGGGAGCTCATCCGTAAACTGGCTGCCGAAGGGACCACGGTGCTGTTGACCACCCACTACATGGACGAAGTCGAGGCCCTGGCCGACCGGGTGGCGGTGCTCTCCAAGGCCGAGATCGTGGCGACCGGGACCCCGTCATCCCTCGGGGGACGGGACCTGGGTGCGGTGACGATCCGCTTCGGCCTCCCCGACGGCGTCGAGGTCGGTGAACTCCCCGTGCCGATCGATGGGTGGTCCGAAGGGGTGGTCGAGATCCACACCGAAGATGAGCTGACGGTTCTGCACGCACTCAGCGGGTGGGCACTCGAACGGAAGCTGAGGCTGCCCGGGCTGGCGGTGGCGCGGGTCACCCTGGAGGATGTCTATCTCCGATTGACCCGGGACGAGCAATGAGCGCGACCCCTACCGTTGGAGGGTTCGAAGGAACGAGGGACCTCAAGTTGGTGGGCCGCCAGGTCCACTACGAACAACTCTCGTTCTGGCTCAACCCGATCGGTGCCGCGTTCACCATCGGGTTCTCGCTCGTGTTCCTCATCCTCCTGGGCGCTTCGGCCGGGAACTCAAGGATCTCGTACTACGGCAACATCAAGCTGATCCAGTACTACGTCCCCGGATTCGTGGCCTACGGCGTGATGGCGGCCTGCTTCAACATCTTGGCCATCACCCTTGTCAACCGACGTGAGATGGGATTGCTCAAGAGACTGCGGCTCAGCCCGCTGCCCACCTGGGCGCTGCTCGTCGCGATCGTCTTGAGCTCCATGATCATCGCTGCCATCCAGGTCGTCGTCCTTCTTGCCGTCGGCCGGATCGGATTCGGCGTCCACCCTCCCAGCGATGTCGGTGCTTTCCTGGTGGCCGTCGTCGTCGGGATGATCAGCTTCAGCGCGCTCGGCCTGGCCATGAGCACGCTCATCCCGAATCAGGACGCGGCCGGCCCGGTCGTCAGCATCGTGTTCTTCGTGCTCCTGTTCCTGTCGGGACTGTGGTTTCCACTCAAACCCGGATCCGGGCTCGCGCAGTTCTCGTCCTACTTTCCCGTCCGCCACTTCATCTCGGCGGTGTTCGCTCCCTTCGACCTGCAAAAGGGTGCGTCACCCTGGGCGTGGCACGACCTGCTCGTCGTGGCGCTGTGGGGTGTGGTCGGGGCGATCGTCGCCGTACGCCGGTGGAAGTGGGCCCCCCGCCGGAACTGATCCCGGCTGCCTCACGGGCTGAAACCTGCTTCGAGCTGACCCAACACGACGGCTTCCGGACAAACTGACGACATAAAGCCGGCCAAGAACCACCCGCTACTCGATGGCAACAAACGGGCGGCATGGGTAATCCTTCGACTCTTCGCAGAGACGAACGGCTGGACGTGGCGCACGTACCCAGGGGTC
>CAZNLF010000363.1:0-2419 GCA_964573595.1 uncultured Acidimicrobiaceae bacterium
CGGCTCAGGCCCCGGAGGTCGACGACCCGGCCGCGATCGCCTCGTCGATGGCGCGACGGTCGGCGTCGATCTGATCGGCCACCAGCTCGTCCTCGGCCATCACCTGGTCCAGATCGGTCGTCTCGTAGCCGATGACCCCCATGTCGGCGAAGGTCTGGCGCATCGTCGGTCCCCACAGGCCGATGTCCTTCAGCGTGGGGACGATCCGGGTGAACAGCAGGCTCCGGAAGATCACCTGGCTCTCGCTCTGGGCGACGAACTCGATGCACGACTCGGAGTCGTAGCCGAGCCGCTCCCAGAGCTCGTCGGCGAGGAACCGGTCGCGCATGCGGTAGCAGGCATCGGCGCAGAACTCCTCGCGCTCGTCTCGCTCGGCCTGGGTGAGTTGTGGGTAGTAGTCGCGCAGGGCCAGCCGCCCGAACATCACGTGGCGCGCCTCGTCCTGCATGACGTAGGCGTTGACCGCCTTGCCCAGCGGGTCGCCCGCGGTGTTGCGGATCAGTCCGAAGGCGGCCAGGGCCAGTCCCTCGATCAGTATCTGCATGCCCAGGTAGGTCATGTCCCATCGCGAGTCGCTGAGCACGTCGTCCAGCAGTGACTGGAGGTGCTCGTTGATCGGGTAGGCGGTCTCGATCTTGTCGAGGTAGCGCGAGTAGCTCTCGACATGCCGGGCCTCGTCCATCACCTGGGTCGCCGCGTAGTACTTCGAGTCGATGTCGGGGACGGTCTGCACGATCTTGGCCGTGCAGATCAGGGCACCCTGCTCGCCGTGGAGGAACTGGCTGAACTGCCACGCCACCATGTTGCGCCGGACGTTCCCACGCTCGTCCTCGTTGAGCTTGTCCCACACCGGCGAACCGAAGATGGGCACCAGCTCGTCCGGGGTGAGCAGCGGGTTCTCCGGGTCCGGGTCATGGGTCCAGTCGATCCGCTCGTTGGCGTCCCACTGCTTCTTCTTGCCCTTGTCGTAGAGCGTCAGCAGCTTCTGTCGGCCGGTGTCGTAGTCCCAGGTGAATTTCGCCGTCCCGGTCCCGTCCGCCGTCTGCCAGCCGGTCTTGTCCACCGGAAGCTGGTAGATCTTGGCGCCCATGGGCCTCGCCTCCCCTTGATCCATCGTTCCGGCCCCGGGTCAAGTTTTGGCACGACACACGTTCGCTGTCAACGCCGACTGTCAACGCTCACTGTCGACGTTCAGAACCGACGTTCGCCGTCCTTCGGTCCGGCGAGGCCGGTGGCCTCCGACCGGGTGGAGAGCCGGGCCGTCACCAGGTCCGCGCTGTCAGCGCAGCTGGAGGGCCTCCGAGGCCCGAGCCAGGGCGCCGAGGTGGTCGTCGACGGTCGCGAGCCCGGCACGCATCGTGTTGATCGAGAGATGGGTGGCACCCACGTCCCGCCACCTCCCGACCCGTTCGGCGAGGTCGGCGGCGTCGCCCCGCCAGTCGACCCGTCCCTCCATGCCGATGGCCGCAGGGTCGCGTCCGGCCTCTCGGGCCGCCCCGTCGATGATCGCCCTGGCCTCGTCCAGCTTCGGGCCGGGCTGGATCATGGGGAACCAGCCGTCGGCCAGTCGGCCCATCCGGGCGTAGGCCCGCGACGAGGCACCACCGAACCAGACCGGGATCGGGCGCTGGATCGGTAACGGGGCGATGCCGACGCCGTTCCACCGGTCGAAGTGCCCGGCGACCGTCACCGACCGGGTGGTCCACAGCTGCCGCAGCAGAGCCACCTGCTCTTCGATCCGGCGTCCCCGGCGAGAGAAGTCCTGGCCGAGGACCTCGTACTCGACGGCGTTCCACCCGATGCCGACGCCGAGGCGGAAGTTGCCGCCGGTGAGCAGGTCGACCTCTGCGGCCTGCTTGGCCACCAGGGCGGTCGGTCGCTGGGGGAGGATGGTGATGCCGGTCACGAGCTCCAGCGACGTGCAGGCCGCCAGGTAGCCGAACAGGACGAAGGGCTCGTGGAATTGGGTGTCGATGTCGTAGGGGCCCTCCCAGCCCACGTGCACGGCCGGGTCCGCCCCGACCACGTGGTCGTAGGCGACGACGTGGCGGTAGCCGAGGGCCTCCACCCCCTGTGCATAGGCGCGGACCCCGCCGACGTCCGGCCCGATCTCCGTCTGGGGGAGCACGACACCGATCCTCATGGCAGTGGATCTCCTTCCTCGCCGCAGTCACGAAGCCTTCGAGCGGCTTCGGTCCTCCACCCGGCACTCACATTGCTGTTGTGGTGCCCACGTCCGACACCCGGTCGACGCTGCATCCGCTCAGGCCGATCGCTCCGCCGGGGCGTGCTCGGAGAGATCGGACTGGCGCACCCAGGTCGAGTACATCTCGGCGTAGCGGCCGCCCCGCGCCACCAGCTCGTCGTGCGTGCCGACCTCGATGACCCGTCCCTCGTCGACCACGACGATGCGGTCGGC
>CAZNLF010000364.1:0-2416 GCA_964573595.1 uncultured Acidimicrobiaceae bacterium
CGACCGGTTGGACGGCGACGGGCTCGGGCGCGACCGGCGGCGGAGGGGGTTGGACTGGTGCGACCGGTTGGACGGCGACGGGCTCGGGCGCGACCGGCGGCGGAGGGGGTTGGACCGGTGCGACCGGTTGGACGGCGACGGGTTCGGAGACGATCGGTTGGACTGGCGCGGTCTCCGAAACGACGGCGGGCTCGACGACGAGCAACGTTCCGTTGGCCCCCTCTCCCGAACCTGACGGCACCGCGGTGGGCAACGGGCCAACGTCGAATGCTGCCGTGTCCGCAGGAGTCGACTCCACGACGGAGAATTCGGCGACCTCGTCCACTGCGCCGTCGAGGTACTGCTGGCGCTCCTCGAGCCATTCCACTTGCTCGCGCAGGGTTGCGATCTCCGCTGCCTGGGCGATGATGGTCTCGTCCTTGGCGCGGATCACCGCGTCTTTCTCTTTGAGAAGTCGGTCGCGCTCATCGAGGATGGCCTCGGCAATCAGGGCCCGACGGGGCCACTCCTTGGAACCTTTCTTACCCATTTTCTTCTTCACGATTCGTCCGCCTTCGATAGAGCGGAGCCGCCGAACACGGCAGCTTCTCCTCAACTACTGCAAATATCCTTGCGCATCTGGCCACCTAGCTGGTGATTGGGTGCCAAATCGGGTGCGTTCGTGCCTGAGGAGTCGGCGCACAGGTGAATACTCCGTGCCACCGCGGCTGGAATGCCGGTTGTGCTCGATTCCTGATTGGCACCATGTCAGTTTCACACCTGTCAGCGGATTGCGCTCCCTCTTCTGTCGTTTCAGCCCGCAATCCAGACAACTGGGGACTGAGAGTGAGGAGGGTTTCACCGTCTGCAGCGTCAGGTCCGTTTTGTCGATCGGCGTCCCGACAATCCAGCCGACTGCATTGTTGCGATCAGTTCGCCGGTCACGGCGTGGAAGCACCCGAGCCGGTCCGGTATCCGCACACCGCGAGACTCACGGCTACGTTCTCACCGTCATGGCGCGCGGCCATCAAGTCGAGTCGTGCGCGGTGGTTCATCCCGAACATTGGGCTTACCGGATGCATCCGAGGATTCGGATGAGGTAGCGCTTCGTCGCCGGGTACGACACCACGATCGACACGAGCCAGCCACGGGACCGGCTTCGCCCGACCAGTCATCATCCCCGGACGAATCGGCTCCGATGGATCTGTTGTTCCCACTCGCTCGCCTGCCAGAAGCCGTTCGCCACCGGCTCGGAATCGACCACGATCGCCTGGCACCGGTCTGCCCCTGCTGCAGCAAGTCGGGACTCCGCCCTCTCGAGCAACTGCCGACCCAACCCACGCCGGCGGTGCGAGGTGGCGACGACCAGCCGGTAGACCGACCCTCTCCACCCGTCCCAGGCGGCGATGACAGAGCCGACGATACGGTCGCCGTCCCGGGCGACGATGAGTGCCGATGGGTCGTGAGCGATGAGCTTTCCCAGGCTCTCCACATCATCGGTGTGGCTGGGTTCGGCCCCGGCCTCCGCCCAGAGCTGCAGGACGGACTCGACATCTGCCACCTGACCGGTCCGGAAGGTCCAAGCCATCGACAGAGGATAGGTGGACCGGCCCACTCGAGCATCTTCCGTTCGCTCCACCACGGACTCGGCCATACTGGCGACATGGCTGACCCGTTCGCCACCCGCTTTGCCGGCGTGCGGTCGCGGCTGGGCCCTTTGGCGTGGGGCCTCGATCCCTCCGGTGCGATTCTGGATGCCTGGGGTGTGGGGGACACACCGGACGGGCTCGACCGCTTCGCCGAGATCGTGCTCGAGGCGGCCGCAGGGACGGTCGGCCTCGTCAAACTCCAGGCCGCATTCTTCGAGCGGCACGGTTGGCAGGGTTTCCGAACGCTCCAGCGCCTGGTCTCCGAGGCCCAGAGCGCCGGCCTCCTGGTGATCGTCGATGCAAAACGAGGTGACGTCGGTAGCACCAACGATGCCTACGCCGAGGCCTACCTCGGCCCCGACGCCCCCGTCGGCGCCGACGCCCTCACGGTGCATCCCTATCTCGGTCTGGGTGCCATGGGCACATTCGTCTCCCGGGCGCACGAGGCCGGGAGCTGCTTGCTCGTGGTGACCCGCTCGTCCAATCCCGAAGGTCGTGCGATCCAGTCCGCCATGGTCCGGGTCGGGCCCGGCGTCGAAGCCGGACGTACGGTGGAAGTGGATCTGCTGGCTGCCATCGGGGAGCTGAACGCGCGGCTGGCGCCGGGTGAGATCGGACCGGTCGGAGCCGTCGTCGGCCCGACCCACCTGAGCCCGGAGCTCGACCTCGTGGCGGCGCACGGGCTCTTTCTGGCTCCCGGCGTCGGCACGCAGGGAGCGACTCCCGACGATGTCGCCCAGGTCTTCGCCACATGCCCCGACCGGGTGATTCCCAGCGCGTCTCGGTCC
>CAZNLF010000365.1:0-2403 GCA_964573595.1 uncultured Acidimicrobiaceae bacterium
AATCGACAGAGGCCTCGACGCATTCAGCGCCGTCTCCCCTGCCTTTGGGATGTACACCCTCCGCAGCGGTGCCGGCCGATACGTCCTGGTCCGGATCGCCACGGCGAGCTCGTCGAGAAACGGGCTCACCCCGGAGTCCTCCACCATGTCGATAGTCACCCCATCGACACCCGGAGCCCCCCGGTTCGCACGAACGTCTTCCCACGCCCGCCTCAACACGTCGCTGCGGGCGACATGGGCATACACGGCGTGGAAACGACGGCTTCGGTTCTGCTTGGCACTGCGATACAGCACACGTTGAAGGGCTCTGGACGCTTCCAGACCATCGGTCTGGCGGACAGATCTAGCCGATACGGCACTCACCCGGTCTCCTCCTCGACAACGACATGCACCGATGAAGCAGGGGCCCTTCGCTCCGGTCGGGTTGTGTTGTCCCGACCCTCGATCACTACTACGACCCCCTCCGACTGCCTCTCGGCTGACGGCCATTTCCGGCGCTTCGGATCTGACGGGGGTCTGATGGCGGGTCTTCTAGCCTGGGGGGGTGGAGACTGATTCGGGTCGTATGGTGGCGATGATGGTCGGGTATCCGCAGGCGCGGGTGTTGGACGTGGTCGAGGACGCGTCGGGCGTGCGGGTGGATCTTGAGACCCCTGTTGACGAGGCCCGTTGCTCATTGTGCGGAGGGCCGGCCACGCTGTCGGGCACCGAGTCGGTGAGTGGTGTTGTCGGGGAGGCCTTCGGTCGAACGTCGGTGGTTCAGTGGCGTCTGCGCGAATGGGAGTGCCAAGAATCGGGCTGTCCGGCTGGGCGATGGGTGGAGGCGATTCCCGCTCGAGGGGTGAGTCGGGGCTAGTGGGGTGTGATGGCGGCCAGCAGTGACCAGTCCGGTTTGCCGGCGTATAGCAGCGACCTGACCCGATAATTCCGAAACGACCTGAAGCCGAACGCGGCCCGCTTGACCCGCTTGATCAGGTTATTGACCGCTTCGGTCGGCCCGTTCGACACGTGAGAGTGGTGCCAGGCGGCGATCTCGTGACGCCAGCGGATCAGGGTGCGGCCCAGCGAGCGGGCCTCGATGGGACAGTCGGGGTCTTGGAGGTCACCGCCGAGCTGGGTGACCCAGGCCAGGGCCACGTCGGCATCGGCGTGGCTGTAGAGCTCGCGGACGGCTTCTTTGGCTTCCCACATGGTGGCCACCTCGTGGCGGGGATCCCCCGCACGCAACAGGCCGGTCAGCTTCTCCCGGCCCTCGATGGAGAGACGTTCGGTGGCTCTGGTTAACAGTCTCCGGGCTCGATACAACGGATCGCTCTTGCGTCCCCGATGTCCGACGGTCTCGTTCTGGACCCGCCGTCGGCACTCGTCGAGCTTGGTGTTGGCCAGCTTCACAACGTGAAACGGGTCCGCCACCAATACGGCGTCGGGCAACATCACGTTGAACACCCGCCGATACGGGCCCGACAGATCCAGCGTGGCGTGACGGACCCCGAGGCGCCATGTGGGCCCTTGGCGGGCCAGCCAGGCCATGGGCTGTGCCCCGGAGCGTCCCGGGACGACATCGAGGAGCTGGCCGGCGCCGACATCGACGATCTGGGTGGAGAACTCCTGGCGATGGAAAGGCCCGACACGGACCATCAACACCTCGTCGAGTCCGACCGCCTCGACCAGCCCGAACCGGTCGGGATGATCGACCAGCGCTTCGCCATAGGCGATGACCGCGTCGTTGACGGTGTGCCAGTCACAACCCAACTCGATAGCGATCTCGTTGATGCTGCGAGCGCACCGCCCGACCTGCTCGGTCACCCACCGCCCACCCCGATCCGTCATGGCCAACCGAGAAGCGGCGATGCGGGGATCCTCCTCGGTCCAGGTCCCGTTCGGGCAGTCCCCGTCGGGGCATTTCCAGCGCCGCTTGTGCCACACCAGCCGGGTCGGTTTCCCGAAACACGGAAGATCTACCAGGCTCACCGGGCGCTGATCCTTCAGGTGGGCCATCACTCCACAAGCCGGACAGCCCGGCCGGGCCCGTTGGCACTCCACATGAACGTCCAGGACCGGCCCACTGTCATCGACGCCCAACACGTCCACGTTCGGCAAGCCCACCAGAATCTCGGCGATCCGAGCAGGGTCCTGGACCACCGTCGACTTCAAACGCTCCCGGAGTTTCACGCTGTCACGCTGACAGCACCCCCACCCAAAGACGTGGACCCCATTCCCCCCTCAGATCCGAAGAGCCCGTAAAGGCCGCCACCGTAGGTCTCTCGGTCCAGTGGTCCAATGTGCTGGCCGGATCAATCCAACATTCATCACCGACCGAGGCGACACTCAATGGAAACCCGGCTGTCATAATCGGGGATGAAGGCAACCTTGATCCACTGGCAAGCGCGCGCGTCGTTGTTG
>CAZNLF010000366.1:0-2397 GCA_964573595.1 uncultured Acidimicrobiaceae bacterium
GACTTCGCCGCCGAGCATGCCGACATCTCGACCGGAGGCATCGGGGCCTTCAACGACTGGACCCTGACCATCGTCCGGACCGAGACCGGACGGGAGCTCCTCGAGGGGATGATCGCCGACGGAGCGGTCGAGACCAGGCCGGGCGACGACGACCCCGGGGCCATCGCGCTGCTCCACAAATTGGCCCGGGTGAGCCGGCGCCGGTGGCCGGAGACCGCGGTGCCCATGCCCCGGCGGCTCCCCTCGGCCACACCGACCAGCACATGAGAACTTCCTAAAAATGGGCCGCTCCGGGCCATTCGGCCCTATGGAGGGGGGTCCCCCAGACCTAGGCTGACCGCAAAGGGTCCAGCCACGTTCCGGTGGCCAATGTGCCCGGCGCCGGAAGGCGGGCCGTGGAGTGCCCGCCGGCTCTCGCCGGTGGCCGTTGTCGCGGGCCCGCCTACGCCAGGAGGACTACCGCTTGTTCGCCGCCCTAGGACGGTTCACCGTACGCTTCCGCTGGTTGATCATCGCCGGCTGGATCGTGGTGACCGTGGTGCTCACCATGGCGCTCCCGTCATTGTCCAGCGTCGAGAAGAACAGCAACTCGCAGTTCCTGCCGTCCAGTGCGCCGAGCGTGCAGGCGGCCAGGCTGGCCGCACCCTTCAGCTCGTCCACCACCTCGGACACGATCTATGTCGCCGCCGTCCAGCACGGCTTGCTCTCCTCGGCCGACAACGAGGCGATCATGCGCGCCGAGCAGGCGATGCGGTCGATTCCCAAGGTGGCCGCGGTGGTCGACGAGGGGGAGTCGGCCAACGGCCGGGCCCGCACCGCGTTGATCGAGGCGAATGTGGACTCCGACGCCACGGCCAAGGAGAGGGCGGCCGTCGTGGCCGGCCTGCGGTCCACCTTCACCACGTCGGGCGCACCGACGGGGCTGGGCATGCACCTCACCGGCTCGATGGCCCAGTCCGTGGACCAGCAGAACCAGAACAGCCACACCCAGACGCTCACCGAGCTGCTGTCCGTCCTGTTCATCGTGGCGCTCCTGTTCCTCACCTTCCGGGCCCTGCTGGCGCCGGTGGTCGCCCTGCTGCCGTCGGCGGTGGCGCTCATCGCCGCCGGGCCGGTCATCGCCCTGTCCAGCCACATCGGGGTCCAGGTGTCCGATCTCACGCCCATCTTGTTGGTGGTGGTGCTGCTCGGCGCGGGCACCGACTACGGCCTCTTCCTGATCTTCCGGGTGCGCGAGGAGCTGCGGAGGGGTAAAGGGGTGGACGAGGCCGTCGCCTTCTCGCTGTGCAAGGTCGGCGAGTCGATCACCTTCTCCGGGCTCACTGTCATCGGGGCACTGGCCACCGTCGTGGTGGCCACCTTCGGGCTCTACCAGGGGCTCGGGCCGGCGCTCGCCATCGGCATCGCCGTCGCCCTGCTGGCCAACCTGACCCTGCTCCCCGCGCTGCTGGCGGTGCTGGGCCGCAGCGTGTTCTGGCCGCGGATCCCCCGGGCCGGCGTCCACCGGGGAGGGACGTGGGGGCGCATCGCCGCGAGAGTGGTCGGCCGGCCGGTCCTCACCCTGATCGTCGGCCTGGTCATCTTCGGGGGTCTCGCCGTGTCGATGCTGGCGTACGCGCCGTCCGGCTTCAACGACCCGCCGGCGCCGGCGACCTCGGACTCGGGGATGGGCCAGGCGACACTGACCGCCGACTACCCCGCGGCGGTGGCCGATCCGACCTCGGTCCTCTTCCGGCTCCCGGCGTCGGTGTGGGACCAGCCCCAGCTGCTGGCCACGGCCGGCCAGGAGCTGTCCAGGTCCGGCGTCTTCTCCTCGGTCCTGGGGGCACTGGATCCGAGCGGACAGCCGGTCAGCGCCGCCGAGCTCGCCGAGGCGCACACCCAGCTGGCCGGCCTCGGACCGGCCGCCCAGCTCCCGTCGGTCGCTCCCACCGGGGTGGCCCTGCCGGTGGCCGCCTATCACGCCTACCAGGGATCCGCCCAGTACATCAGCGCCGACGGACGGACCATCCAATTCCAGACGTCCCTGCGCGCCGGGCCGTCGGAGAGCACGGCCGCCGCCTCCGCCATCCCCGCGGTGCGCGCCGCCGTCACCGAGGTGGCGCACTCGATCGGGGCGACGGCCAGCGGTGTCAACGGCAACGCCCCGGTTGCCGCCGACGTCGGGTCCATCTCGCAGAACGACCTGTTCAGGATCATCCCGATCGTGATGTTGGTGCTGGCGCTGCTCCTGGCCATCGTGCTGCGGAGCCTGATCGCCCCGATCTACCTGGTGATCAGCGTGGGCCTGTCGTACCTCGCCTCACTGGGGCTGGCGGTGCTGGTGTTCGAGCTGATCGGTGGCCAGGACGGCATCAACTTCGTGCTCCCGTTCTTCATGTTCATCTTCATCATGGC
>CAZNLF010000367.1:0-2385 GCA_964573595.1 uncultured Acidimicrobiaceae bacterium
TGAGGGAGGAGGTCTGGCCCAAGTTCCTGCGGACCAACGCGCTCAGGGTGCTCGGACTCGCGGAGGCGTGAGGCTCCCCGGTCCCGCCGGCGAACCGGGTAGCCGGGTCGCGTGACCGGGATCGGGCGGGCGGCGGCCGCTGGTACGGTCCAGCCATGCAGTCCCACTGCGGCCGTCGATGATCCGGGCCGTTCGCCTCTCCAAGCACTACGGCCGGACCACCGCCGTCGACGACCTCAGCTTCGACGTGCGCGCCGGGGTGGTGACCGGGTTCCTCGGGCCGAACGGGTCGGGCAAGTCGACGACCATGCGGATGGTCATGGGCCTCGACCGGCCCGACGGTGGGTCGGTGACCATCGACGGCCGCCCCTACCATGAGCTTCCGTGGCCCCTGCGCGAAGTGGGCGCGCTCTTGGAGGCCACGGCCGTGCACCCGGGCCGATCCGCCCGCAACCATCTCCTGAGCCTGGCCCAGACGAACGCCATCCCCCGTTCCCGGGTCGACGAGGTCCTCGACCAGGTCGGCCTCACCGCCGTTGCGCAGCGTCGGGTAGGGAAGTTCTCCCTCGGCATGAGCCAGCGACTGGGCATCGCCTCGGCGCTCCTGGGCGACCCCGAGGTGCTGCTGTTCGACGAGCCGATCAACGGGCTCGATCCCGAGGGGATCCTGTGGGTGCGGACGTTGCTCAAGTCGCTGGCCGGGGAGGGACGCACCATCTTCGTGTCGAGCCATCTGATGACCGAGATGGCGCTGACCGCCACTGACCTCGTCGTCATCGGACGCGGCCGGCTCATCGCCGACACCACCGTCCAGGACTTCATCAACTCCAACACCGAGGCCACCGTGCGGGTCCGCTCCCCCGAGGCCGGAAGGCTGGCCGATGCCATCAGCGGCGGCGGTGCATCGGTGGCCCACAACGAGGACGGCAGCCTCCTGGTCACCGGGGCCACCCCGGCCCGGATCGGCGATCTGGCCCAACGTGCCGGCATCGCGTTGCACGAGCTGAGCCCGGTCCAGGCCAGCCTGGAGGAGGTCTTCATGGAGCTCACGTCGGATGCTGTGGACTACCACGGCAGCACGAGATCAGGGGTGACCCGATGACCTCGACCACGGCGCCGCTGTCCCCGACCGTCCACGGACGGGCCGGCGTGCGGCTGGGCATCCCGTCCGAATGGACCAAATTGCGTTCGGTGCGCTCGACCTGGATCTCCCTCGTCGTGATCGTGATCGCGGGGGTCGGCCTCTCGGCGTTGGTCTCCAACATCGAGGCCGGGCGGTGGGCGACACTCGGGTTCGCCGACCGTGCCCAGTTCGACCCGGTCCGCTTCTCCCAGACCGGTGAGTTCATCTCGCAGTTCGTCGTCGGGGTGCTCGGTGCGCTCATCGTCACCTCCGAGTACGCCACCGGGTCCATCCGCACCACGCTGGCCACCGTCCCCCGCCGGATGTCCGTGCTCGCGGCCAAGGGAATCGTGGTGGCTTCGGTCGTCCTCGTCGTCACCGAAGTGACGGCGTTCGTCTCCTTCTTCGTCGGCCAGGCGGTGCTCGCCGCCCACGGGGCACGGATCCTGCCCGCCGGCAGCACGATCCTGACCCAGGTGAACAGCTCGAAGATCCCGATGGTGGGCATCACCGATGCGGGTGCCGCCCGAGCCGTCTTCCTCTGCGGCATCTACCTGACGCTGCTCACGCTCATCGCCTTCGGGTTCGGCTTCATCCTGCGGCACACGGCCGCGGCCATCTCGATGTTCGTCGGGGTGCTCTTGGTGATCCCACTGATCATCCAGGTCCTGCCGTCCAGCATCAGCAACCCGATCGAAAAGTTCCTGCCCTCGAATCTGGGCCTGGCCATGATCGTGGTCACCACCCGGAAGACCGACTTCGCCGGGGTGCTCATGACGCCGTGGGCGGCGGTGGCGACCCTCACCCTGTATACCGTGGTGGTGGTCGCCATCGGCGCCTGGGTGCTCGCCCGCCGGGACGCCTAGCACCAGGGCACGCACCGCGGCACCGCGGCACTGCGGAACCGTGCAGTTCGTCGTGCGTCACCCGACCACTACGGTGCAACCATGACCGCCTTCGGCGTCGCGCTGCCGAGCTGTCGGGAGATCCCACCCCATCTCCGGGTGGACCAGGTGACCGGCCTGGCCGCCGCCGCCGAGGCGTCGGGCTTCGGATCCCTGTGGGTGGTGGACCCCCCTTCCGACCGGCAACTCACCGCCGGAGGGGAGTACCCACCGCTCGAGGCCACGACCCTGCTCGGCGCGCTGGCCTCCCTCACCTCGCGCCTACAGCTCGGGATCGCCGTCGTCGACGCCGGATCGTGGAACCCGGGCATCCTGGCCAAGACCGTCACCACCCTCGACGTGATCGCCGACGGGCGC
>CAZNLF010000368.1:0-2383 GCA_964573595.1 uncultured Acidimicrobiaceae bacterium
CTCCCCACCGTTGTCCCAGGCGGCCAGCTGCTCGCACGCCTCGATGAGCACCCAGCGTCCGAGAGGAACGATGAAGCCGGTCTCCTCGGCGATCGGGATGAAGCGGAGCGGCTCCACCTCCCCGAGGCTCGGATGGCTCCATCGGACCAGGGCCTCGACGCCCCGGACCCGGTCGTCGGACAACGAGATGATCGGCTGGTACTCGAGGAAGAACTCGGACCGGCCGAGGGCCCAACGGAACCCGTTGGTCATGTCGAGCCGCTCGAGCATCCGTGACCGCATGGACGAACGGAACACCTCGACGCAGTTCTTGCCGCTCTCCTTGGCCTCGTACATCGCCGAGTCCGCCTCGGTCAGCAGCTGCTCGGTGGTCTTGCCGGGCTCGCCGAACGCGACGCCCACGCTGATCGACAGACCGACCTGGGTTCCCTCGAAGTCCGGGGCGTCGCGCAGGACGGCCACCACCCGGTGGGCGAATTCGATCGCCGCCTCGGGCCGTTCGACGTCGACCATCAGGACGGCGAACTCGTCGCCCCCGAGCCGGGCCACGGTGTCGCCCGGGCGAACGATGGACGACAGCAGCCGGCTGGCCCGGACCAGCACGCTGTCACCCACGTGGTGCCCGAGCGTGTCGTTCACCGTCTTGAAGCCGTCGAGGTCGCCGAAGCACAGGGCCACCGATCGTCCGGTGCGGGGGGCGGCGGCCAGAGCGTGCTCCACCCGGTCGTGGAGCAGCGCCCGATTGGCCAGTCCGGTGAGCTCGTCGTGGAAGGCCAGGTGCCGGAGGTCGAACTCGAGGGCGTCACGTTGATGGTGGGACGCCTCGAGCGCGTGGGCGTGCAGCTCGATCTCGCGGTTCTGCCCGGTGATCTGACCGATGAGCCACATCATCCGGAGATAGATGAGGGCGAAGATGGCCACCGACAGGGCGGACATGACGACCACGTTCACCCGGGCACCGAGGCAGCTGGCCACCAACAGGATCGTGGGCGCCACGAATCCGGCGAACGCCACGACCGGGACCCGGTTCTGGCCGCTCGCCTCGCCCCGGTAGACGCTCGGGGCGGGCCTGGGCGCGACCGTCACCTCGTCGGAGACCGACGGATGGAGTGCCGCGCCGGCGATGAGGACGTACCCGATCAGGAAGAGGGCGAGAACCGGGCTCCTCGAGACGTAGCCGGTGTGCAGGACGACGAGGTCCACGCCGAAGGTGCCGACGAACATGGCGGCCAGCGAGGCGGCGAGCAGCCGGCAGAAGGGGCGGTCCCAGTTGGCGAAGATCAGGGCATGGACCACCACGAAGACGAGGGCGACGTCCATGAGGGGGTAGGCCAGGATCACCCCCCTCTCGAGGGAGGTGGGGGAGCCCATGTCGACGTAGGAGACGATGAGGAACTGCCAGAGGAGGGCGAGTGTGCCCATGGCGATGATGGCGGCATCGGCATAGTCCTCGCGTGGCGTCGGCTGGTGGGGCTTGCGGGCGAGGCGGAGGACGCCGGCCAGCACGAAGAGGTAGGCGCCCAAGCACAGTGCGTCACCGATCGTCGGGGCGCCGACGATCCGGTGCAGGACCAGGCTGTCGGTGGTGTGGTCGGACTCGCCCACGGTGAACAGGGCCGTCCCGATCGCCAGCATCGCCCACCCCGGCCGGTCCACGCGACGCCCCCACCGGACGGCGACGAGGGCGCAGGCCGCCGACAGCAGGCCGACCGCCCGATAGACGGACTCCCGACTGGACGGCCCGGAGAGCGCGAAATACCCGATGATGGCGCAGAACCCGCCACCCATCACGATCTTCCATGCGTTCTGTCTCATGTCGATAGTGCCGCCCGCGCTCGTCCTGTTCCGGTGGTATCGGCCGCTCACCCCGTCGGGTTGAGCGGTTGGGGCCCCGGCCGTCCCGTGGCCCGGCCGCTACGGTGGCCCTCATGCCCACGATCGTCGACCAGCAGAGCACCGTGGATCTCCTCCGCCACGAGTTCGCCGCCATCAGGTCCCTGTGCGCCGTGCTGACGGCCGAGCAGTGGGCCACGCCCACCTGCCTGCCCGGTTGGACGGTGCACGACGTCCTCGGCCATGTCATCGGGACCGAGGCCATGCTGACCGGCGAGGAGACCCCCTCGGCCGACATCTCCCACCTCGACCACATGGCGAACGCCATCGCCGAGTCCAACGAGGTCTGGGTCGAGTCGGTCCGCAGCCTGTCCGGCGAGGAGATGCTGGCCCGGTTCGACCAGGTCATCGGGGCCAGACTGAAGGCGTTGGACGCCATGGACCAAGCCGACTTCGACGCGCCTTCGTGGACGCCGGCGGGCCGGGACGAGACCTACGGCCGGTTCATGCGGATCCGCCACTACGACTGCTTCATGCACGAGCACGACAT
>CAZNLF010000369.1:0-2368 GCA_964573595.1 uncultured Acidimicrobiaceae bacterium
GCGCTCGACCATCAGGTCGAAGGCCCGCCACATCTGGCCCACCGAGTTCATGCAGTGGTAGACGCGACCGGCCCCGAGCCGGTCCTGGGCGGCCTGGTGCCCCTGGCCGACCAGGCCGAGGGTGTTCTCGATGGGGACCCGCACGTTCTCGTACCTGATCTCACAGTGGTCCGAGGTCGAGTGCCCGAAGATGCCGATGCCCCGGATGATGTTCACGCCCGCGGTGTCGGCGGGCACGATGATCTGGGTCATGCGGCCGGGCGATCCCAGCTCGCCGGTCGGGTCGTTGGCCCGGCACATGACGATGAAGAAGTTGGCGTCTATGCCGTTGGAGGTGAACCACTTGTGGCCGTTGATGACCCAGTGGTCGCCGTCGCGGACGGCCTCGGTCTCGATCGAGCGAGGGTCCGAGCCCGCGTGATCGGGCTCGGTCATCGAGAAGCCGGACTCCAGGGTCCCGTCGATGAGCGGCAGCAACCACTTCTGCTTCTGCTCCTCGGTCCCGTACTTGACGAGGATGCTGGCATTGCCCGAATTGGGGGCGGCGATGCCGAACAGCGTCGAGGCCCCGATGGCGTAGGCGAGGATCTCGTACATGTAGGCCAGACTGAGGAAGTCGAGCCCCATCCCCCCGTACTCCGTGGGAAGGTGCGGGGCCCACAGGCCCGCCTCGTTCACCTTGGCCTTGACCTTCTCCCGCAGCTCGATGCTCCTGCGCCGGGCCGTCTCCCGGTCGTCCTCGCTCAGCTCGCCGCTCCTCCGGCCGCTCCAGAGGACGTCCTCGTTGGGGAGGATCTCGGCGTTGATGAAATCGGCGGTGCGCCGGCGGATGTCGTTGATCTGCGGGTCCAAGCCGGGTATCGGCGTCACGTTGATCGCCACTGCGACCTCCTCGGTAGCGTTCGGGCCTCGGGCGGCTGGACCGCCCCGTCCATCATGGCCCAGCCGGGGTGGGGCCGACGCACCCGGTCACGCTCGCTCGTTCGGCCGCACGGATCTGGTCGGCGCGCCGGTCGACCCTACGGGGACGTGAGGTCGTAGATCGTCACGCCGTCGACGGTCTCGGCGGTGAAGTGGGACGTGACCCAGCTGGAGATCTGGGACGCGTCCGAGCGGCCGTTGGCGCCCTGACCGCCACCGAACCCACCGCCACTGATGTAGTAGTGGACCCTCCCCTCGGCCACGTACTGCTCGAACTGGGCCAGTGTGGGCGCCGGGTCGGTGCCGTTGAAGCCCCCGATGGCCATCACCGGGTCACCCGTGGCCAGCTGGTAACCGGAGGCCGAGTTGGAGCCGGTGGTGGCGGCCACCCACGAATAGTGGGTGGCGTCGGCACCGAGCAGTGCGGTCAGCTGCTTACCGGGGACGGACCCGTCGAGGAGCCCTCCGGCTGCACCACCACCGCCCCCGAATCGGCCGCCCCCGAATCGTCCACCGCCGCCACCGAACCCGCCGGCGGCGCCCGGCGGGCGACCACCACCGAAGAGTCCGGCACCCGCCCCGCCCGGCCGGAAGAAGCTGCCGGGGATGTGGAGCCCGTTCCTGATCCGGGCCCCGTTGGGGAGGGTGAAGCCGGGGGGCAGGGTGATGCCGTTGCGGGCAAAGCCGAACCGGCCGCCCCCGCCTCCGAAGCCTCCGCCACCGAACCCTCCACCGCCCTGCACCGCCGGCCCCGCGGAGGGGATGGCCCCCGAGTGGGACGTGCTCGCCGTCTGCAGCGAGTAGGCAGCCGGCGCGGCGATGACCGAGGCGATCCCGAGACTGGCGATCCCGGCGGCCAGCAGCCCCCGCGCCCGGGGCACCAGGGCGATGGCCAGTGCGGCGAGGATCCCCACCACGAGGATGACCCAGCGCAGGAAGGGGTACCAGGTCGGGCTCCATCCGAGGATGACGAATGCCCAGGCGATGGAGGCGCCGATGGCCGCAGCCAGGGCCAATCGGGGGAGGACCTGGCGCCGGCGGGCCCACAGCGTCGAGGCACCCATGCCCACCAGGGCACCGATCGCCGGGGCGAGTGCGACGGTGTAGTACGGGTGGATGATGCCGTGGGCGAAGCTGAAGACCGCCCCGGTCAGCAGGAGCCACCCGCCGAAGAGCAGGAAGGCGGACCGGACGCGGTCGGTCCGGGGAGCGCGCCAGGTGAGACACAGGACGGCGGCGAGCCCGATGAGCGCCCCGGGGATGAGCCACGAGATCTGGCCTCCCATCTCCTTCAGGAACAGTCGGTCCCATCCGACGGGTCCCCACGCGTTGGCCCCGCCGACCCCGACGCCGCCACCCACACTGCCCGTCTCGTTGCCGGTGAGGCGGCCGAAGCCGTTGTAGCCGAAGATGAGGTTCAACAGGTTGTTGTCGGTCGAGCCCCCGA
>CAZNLF010000370.1:0-2350 GCA_964573595.1 uncultured Acidimicrobiaceae bacterium
GTCGTCGCCGGGGCCGGGGCCGGGGCCGGCATCGGCATCGGCCGGAGCGCTTATACTCTGGATGAGCATATCCCCCACTATAGCGGACAAGCGGCGCCAGCCGTCGCCTGCGAGCAGTGGCATATTGTTTTTTCGGAAAACGTCAGCTATTGCGGCTCTCCTGGGGTTCCCGTGGGTACCTCAAGCCGGCGCCGCAGCTGTTTGGCCTGGCCAAGAAGGGTGCCGTCAGGCTGGTGGCCCAAGGTTGGCTTGTAGCAGGCGGCATAGACCGGGGGCACCCTGGCCAAGGCGCCTGGGTGGCGGGCCCCAAGCTGGGGAGCAGGCGTTCGGCACTCGGGCCAGCTGGTGGCCGAGGTGTGGCGCGCCCGGGCCCACGCCCGTAGTTTCGGTGGTTCCTACGCCAACCGAGCTACGAGGTGGACGGCCGTGCGCGCCACAACTGCATTCAACAAGATCGTGGCCCCGCTTGGTGCCCAGGTCAGCCAAGTCACCTTCGAGCCAGGCGCGGTAGTCCTGTCCGTGCGGGCCAAGCGCCGCCGGCTGCAGTGCCGGTGCGGGTGGTCGACCACGTCGAGCTATGACCGTTCCCTGCGCCGTTGGCGGCACCTCGACGTGGCCGGGGTGAAGGTCTTCTTGTCGGCCCATATCCGCCGGCTGAGCTGTCGGCGCTGCCGCCGGGTGGTCACCGAGGTGGTGGACTGGGCCAGGCCAGGAGCCCGCCACACCCGGGCCTTTGACGATGTGGTGGCGTGGTGGTGCCAGCGGGCCGACCGCAGTGCCGTGGCCCGGTTCTGGCGCTGCGACTGGGCCACGGTCACCGCCATCGCCGCCCGGGTGGTGGCCGAGGACCTGAGCGAGGACCGCTTCGAAGCCCTGGAGCGCATCGGGGTGGACGAGATCTCCTGGTCCAGCGGTCACCGCTATGTAACCGTGGTAGTCGACCAGGCCAAAGGCGACGTCATCTGGGTGGCCGAGGGCAAGGACGCCGAAGCCCTCGGGGCTTTTTACCGCCGGCTCGGCCCCGAGCGTTGCGCCGCTTTGGAGGCAGTGTCGATGGACATGGGCCGG
This sequence comes from uncultured Acidimicrobiaceae bacterium, assembly GCA_964573595.1. Classification (GTDB taxonomy): domain Bacteria; phylum Actinomycetota; class Acidimicrobiia; order Acidimicrobiales; family RAAP-2; genus Bog-756. Next base: position 1,069 of record CAZNLF010000370.1, read on the forward strand.
GCCTATGCCGCCGCCACGGTGGCCCATACGGCCGCCCGCATCTGCTGGGACCCCTTCCATGTGGTCAAGATGTTGAACAAGGCCGTCACCGACACCGTGCGCTGGTCCAAGCTGAACCGCCAGGGCCTGGTCATGACCAAGGCCGAAGCCACCGACCTGCACTGGGCCATGCTGAAAGAACCGTCCAAGCTGACCGCCGCACAGGCCGCCATCTTGGAGCGCCACCGCCAAGCCGGGCACGCCTGCTGGCGGGCCCAGCAGCTAAAAGAGGACTTCCGCCACCTTTACCGGCTGGGGGCCCCGGCGCAGGCGGCAGCCTACCTGGACCGCTGGTTGGCCCGGGCGGCGCGCTGCCGGATCGCTCCCATGGTCAAAGCCGCCCGGATGGTCCGCGCCCACCGCGACGGCATCCTGGCCGCCGTCGAGCTCGAACTGTCCAACTCCGCCCTGGAGGGCACCAACTCCAAAATCCGCATGATCAACCACCGCGGTTACGGCCACCACAGCGTGCGGGCCCTCACCGCCATGATCTACCTGTGCTGTGCCGGCATCATGGTGGACCTTCCCTGGTGAGCCGGTCTTAGCGGCCGAACCTTAGACCAGCCAGGCAAAGCGCCTATGCACGGACTGGCGGGTGACCCCGAGCGCGGCGCCGATGGCTTGCCAAGACATCCCGGCGACGCGGGCTCGTCCGATCTGGCTCAAGCGCTCCTCGTCCACCAACGCCTGCAGCCGCCTCAGGGCTTCTAACGCCACTGCCGGGCCAGCGTCTAAGCCTCCCAACAGCTCGCCTAACTCGTCCATTTGCACCTCGAGATCATCCCAGACCACCCACACAATCCCCAGGAGAGCCGCTTATGTTGACAAAATTCCAAAAAACAACTGGCCTTCGTGCGTGCCCCTGAAGGCCCCCGAATGGGCGGCGACGGGCTCATGAGCCGGGCGCGCTCCACCCCCTGTCGATCGGCCGGCCGGCGATCAACACGTCTCGTACCTCGAGACGGTCGTCGAGGACGACCACGTCGGCGGGCTGGCCCGGGCGTAGGTGGCCGACGTCTGTCCGGCCTAGGAGGCGGGCAGGAACTTCGGTTACAGCAGCCAAGGCCCGAGGGAGACCGATCGAAAGGGAGCACAAGTGCCGGAGGCCGTCCAGGAGAGTCGATGCCCCGCCGGCGATGGTGCCGTCAGCGCGGCGGGCCACACCATCGCTCAGGGTGACCGGGACTTCGCCCAGCATTAGCGGCCCCGCTCCCCGCCCACCCAAACCGGCCCGCCGCCCGGC
>CAZNLF010000371.1:0-2328 GCA_964573595.1 uncultured Acidimicrobiaceae bacterium
CTTGCGGACCGAGGGATGAGGTTGCACATCCACCCTGAGGTAGGGCACGGCGATGAACTCTGTGGTTCCCATCACAGAGCCAAGGAGCCCATCACCGTGACCCCAGCAGAGATCATCTACCAGCGACGCATCGCCGTGTTGGAACACGCCCAGCGCACCGGGAACGTGGCCGAGACCTGTCGGGTCTTCGGCATCTCCCGGACCCGGTACTACTCGTGGAAGAAGCGGGCTGACGCCTACGGACTGGCCGCCCTGATGCCGAAGGAGCGACGGGCGCCCCAGATGCCCCAGGCCACCCCCACCCACGTGGTCGAGCGCCTGTTGACCCTGGCTGTCTTGGAGCCCACCATCGGCTGTCGCCAGTACGCGGACCGCCTCGGCGACCAGGGCTTCTCGATCGCCAAATCGACCGTCCAGAAGGTGCTGATCACCCACGGCCTGGGCAGGAAGCGCGAGCGGCTGGCCAGGGCGGCGGCCATCACGGCGGCCACCACCGGACTGCTCACCGAGGCGGCCCGGGGAGAGGACCCCTTCGGGTTCTGCCTGGCCACGGGAGGTCCCGGCGAGCTGGTCTGCCTGGACAGCTTCTACGTCGGGAACCTGAAGGGCGTGGGCAAGGTGTACCAGCTCACCGCCATCGACGTGTTCACCCGTTGGGCATTCGTGGCCATAGTCCTCGGCCCGGTCACCGGGGCCCACACCGCCCGCTTCATCGACCAGTTGCTGCGCCACTACCGGCGCCACGGGGTCACCGTCCGGGCCGTGCTTAGCGATAACGGCCCCGAGTACACGGCCACCGCCTTCCGGGCCCACCTGGTGGAAAAGGGCCTCCGTCACGAGCGCATCCCGGCGCGGTCGCCCAACCACAACGCCGTCTGCGAACGCTTCCACGGCACCATCTTGGAGGAGTGCTGGCGACCGGCCTTCCATCGCCGGCGCTTCACCTCGATCCGCCAGCTCCAGGCCGAAGCCGATGCCTGGCTGCTCACCTACCATCGGAAGCGACGCAACCACGGCGACTACATGGCGGGGCGCACACCTCACGAGATCCTCGACAAGCACAAGAGGAACCAAGCAGCATGACCACAGCCATCAACCACGAAGTCCATCTGTCACCTCGACTCTCGGTCTGGAAGGTCTAGGGGGGCAGGTTTCGTCGTACAGGCGCAACTGTTGCGGGCGGCGCAGGGTCGGGAGCAGAGGCCGCAAGCCAGTCTCATTGCTGCTAAACCCGTCGATCCGTGACGGCAACCATTCGCTGGCAGAACCGGCTCTGCTTCTTGGGAGAATCTCGGATTCCACCGAAGATGGCTCGCTGGTCCGGCCATTTCCACGGGCCCCGAACGTGCCGACAGAGGGCAATGAGCGCCTGAGAGGCAACACCCCGGTCGATGACGCCTCCGAGCGGGCGATGTGGGCCCGCGTCTGATGAGTTCAACCGGCGTCGGATCTGGTGGGGACGACCTCGTCGACGGACAGCCGGCACCGGACGAGCTGCCGTCGAACCGCTGGAGATCCTCGTAGGGGATCGTCACCGTCGCGCGTGAAGTCGATGTCTTCGGCCACAAGTTCGATGCGTCCGTCGAGATAGCGTGGTTGTGTCGATCGATGTATCGGCGAGAGCGTCCTGGAGATTCCACCCGCACACTCCTGTCGGTCCGTCTGAGGTCCACGTTTGCCCGCAGCCGAGGGTGCGTGCGGACCCGGTGGTCTGGGACAGGCTCAGCGCAGGATCAGGACCACGCCGACTGCCTGAAAGCGTGGACGGCCCGGCGAAGCGATCCCCGAGTGGCCGAGAGGTACACCGACCCCGATGTGCTACCGGAAGCGATTGCCAATCCCCCGATCTCGACTTGGCGTGACGCTGCTGGCTACACAGCTTCACCGGTGCGGTCGGCCCGCAGGCCGTCGTGCATGATCGCAAGAAGTCGACGGGTCTGCTCGTCATCCGAACGTGAGTGGCAAATCGCATAAGCGGCCCCTGTCAAGAGAGCCATGACGTCGTTGACGCCGATGTCCCCTCGCACAGCACCGGCGCGCTGGGCGCGGCCCAGTAGTTCGCCCAGGACGTCAATGAGCACTCGGACGATCGGCGCCTCCCCGAGCTGCAGGTGGATTCCATCGGAGCCAAGGGTCTCGACGAGGTCACGCTTCAGTGCGCCTTCGCGTGCCAAGAGCTCGACGAACGACGAGAACGCACGGCCCGGATCCGGATCGACTGAACGCGCGCGAGCCTCCTCGATCAACTCTCCGATTCGATCGAGGACGACGGCCTCGAACAGGGCTTCCTTGGTGGCGAAATGCCGGTACACCGTTCCTGCACCAACA
>CAZNLF010000372.1:0-2327 GCA_964573595.1 uncultured Acidimicrobiaceae bacterium
GGGCCGAGCAGGAACCGGGCGGTCGACTGCATCCCCTTCGACCCGACCACGAGCAGGTCGGCACCCTCGTCCACGGTGACCTTGATGAGGACCTCCGCAGGATCACCGGCGATGGCCTGTGAGCTCACCTTGGTCACCCCCGACGCCCGTGCCGCCTCACCGGCCTCGTTCGCACAGGTCTCGGCGACGGTATGCGACGCGGCCACCCAGCCCGAATCGAGCGCCACCCCGGCGCCGGCGACCCCACCCGGCCCCCGGTTGTTGAAGGCGGACACGATCACCAGCTCGGCGTCGACGGCCTTGGCCCATGCCGCCGCCTTGGCCACCGCCCGCTTCGCCGTCGCCGAGCCATCCGTCCCGACCACCACCTTGTGCGGAACGCCCTCTACCGGATCGCCATCAGCCACCGTCCACCTCCGTCGTTCGATGTGACCTGCCCGGGCTGCATTATGGCCCGATGGCGGCAGTCATGCCGACTTGGGGCGGGAAGTCCGCCGCGGCGTTGATCGAACGTCGCATCCACCGTCGCCGCCGAGGACGATCGACCGGCGCAGCCACCGGGCTCAGACGTCGACGGTGTCGACCTCGATCCGGAGTCGAGCAGCCGGGCGGGGCACCGAGGCAAGAGCGTCGGACATGGCGGTGTGGTCGGGTGCCCGGACCATCCATCGCTCCGGGTCGAACGACGAGACGGTCACCGTGCCTTGCTCCTTCAGTCCCTCGGCGAATGGGGCGGCGCCGGGGCCACGGAGCAGTGAGACCGCCCCGAACGGAGGAAGACCGAGCTCCACCCGCAGCGCCCGCTCGGGAGCGGACAGCAGTGTCGGATCGGCGTGCACGGCCGCCCGCAGCACCTCATGGTCGGGGATCCGGGTCTGGATCAGCACGCGGCCACCGCCGGCCCGTGGCCCGACGAGGTGGGCGGACCGGGCCAGCAGGGAGAGCGTCTCCTCGCCGGCGCCGAAGCGGGGAGCCAGCAGATGCTGATCGATGTCCAAGAACGCGACCAGGTCGGCCCCCATCGCCCGATGCAGGGCGGCCTCGGTCCCCACCACCAGCCGCGCCCCGACGGCGGATCCGGGGTCGCTCGACCCCGTGACCTCCACCGCACCGACCCCGGTCAGTGCCGCGAGCTCCTCCGTGGCCCGGGTGACACCCACCCGCAGCGACTTCAGCCGACTCGAGTCACACTCGGCGCAGACGGCGGGACGTTCCTCCCCGCACCGGCGGCAGCGGAGCCGGCCGGCGGCCACGTCCTGGACCACCGCACCCCCGCACCGCGTGCACCGGGCCAGGGCCCCGCAGTGGGCACAGGCCAGCAGCCGGATCCGGCCGGTCCGGTTGAGGATGCAGACCACCTTCCCCTCCGGCCGGTCGAGCACCCGGTGCAACGCCTGTACCAGACGCTCGGAGAACAGTCCGGTGCGAGGATCGTCGCCGGTGCGGTCGACCACCTCCACCACCGGCCAACCCCGTCGTTCGACCGCCCGGGAGGTCGCCACCAGTCGCGCTCCTTCGGTCTGGGCCACCGGAGGGCAGGCGGATACGAGGATCGTCGGTGCGCCGTCCCGACGACATCGCTCGACGACCACGTCCACGGCCGACCACGAGGGTGCCCGCTCCTCGCGGTACGCCTCGTCGTGGGAGTCGAGCACCACGGCCCCGGACAGGCGGGGCACGGGTGCCCACGCCGCGGCCCGGGTCCCCACCACCGTGAACGACCCGGTCGACGCCTCACCCCACCCGTCCGGCATCGACGCCACCGGGACACCCGCCTCCCTCAGCCGGGCGGCGATCTGGTTGGCCCGCACGTGCGAGGGAGCCAGAACGAGCACGCCGGCCCACCCGATGCGATGGATGGCCTCGAGCACCAAGAGACCGGCGTCGAGCGCTGGGGCGAGCCGCACCACCGCAGGGGGGCCCGGGGCACCGATGGCCTCGTCGACCAGCGCCACGGAGCCCCCACCTGGAGAGGCGGGGCGCCCATCGCCAACCGGCCCACCACCCACCGGGCCCTTTCTGACCATACGGTCCGGCGACGCCGTCCCGAGGAAGGACGACAGGGGGCCGGCCCATCGCCACGCCGCCCATTCGGCCAACGACACCACACCGGGGGGCGGCCCTTCCCCGCTCGAGGAGGCCAGGGGTTTGGTGGTGACGCCCGCCGTGGGCGGGACGTCCGCCTCGACCACCCACGCGCCCACCCGCCGTCCGTGCAGTTCGACGCGGACCCGGCTTCCCACCCGGACCGTTCCCTCCAACGCGGCCGGCACCGAATAGTCGAACCGCCGGTGGATGGCCGGCACGTCGGGAACCACCCGGACGAT
>CAZNLF010000373.1:0-2324 GCA_964573595.1 uncultured Acidimicrobiaceae bacterium
GATCCGGTAGATCTGGCTCTCGTCGAAGGCGGCGTGCATCTGCTCGTTGAGGGCCTCGGCCGACGCCAGGTCCCGTCCGAACGGCTTCTCGACGACCACCCGGACGAACGACCCACCCTCCGCCGGTCGGGTGCAGGCGTGTTCGGCCAGGGCGCCGGCCACCAGGCCGAACACGCTCGGGATCGTGGCCAGGTAGTAGAGGCGGTTGCCGTCGGTCCCGTCCACGCGGTCAGCCTCGTCGAGGTGCTCCTTCAGCCGGGCGAAGGTGTCGGGGTGGTCGTACTCGCCGGCGATGTACTTGAACCGGTCGGTCAGCGCCTTCCACTTCGGGCCACCCTCGGGCGTCGACTCGGCCACCTGCGCCTGGAATTCCTCGTCGGTCCACACGGTGCGGGCGACACCGATGACCGTGAAGCCGTCGTCGAGCACGCCCCGGTCGGCCAGGCGGGCCAGGGCGGGCAGGATCTTCCGGTGGGTCAGGTCGCCCGACGCACCGAAGATGACCATGGCCACCGGCGGCGCCTTGGACAGCACGGGCGGCAGGGAGCGTCGTGCGCCCTGGGCCTTGCTCGAGCCGTCCGCGTCGTGGGCCTGGGCGTCGACGTCCGGTTGCGTGTCGGTGCTCATTTCGGGGTGAACGTCTCGCCGCCCTGAGCGCCGTCCGACGTCGTGAACGCATGGCCACCGAACTGGTTGCGCAGCGCCGACACCAGTCGGAGCCCGAAGGCATCTTTCTTCTGGGACGCGAAGCGGGCGAACAGCGCCGAGGAGATGACCGGCGCCGACACTCCCCGGTCGATGGCCTCCTCCACGGTCCAACGCCCCTCGCCGGAGTCGACCACGACGCCCTCGATGTGCTCGAAGCCCGACTCGGGGCGCAGGGCCCGCTCGGCCAGCTCGAGCAGCCAGCTCCGCACGACCGACCCGTAGCGCCAGATGGCGGCGATCTGGTGGAGGTCGAGGTCGAACTCGGGTGCCTCGGACATGATCTCGAACCCTTCGGCATAGGCCTGCATGAGTCCGTATTCGATGCCGTTGTGCACCATCTTGACGAAGTGGCCGGCACCCGGCGGTCCCACGTGGGCGTAGCCGCCGTCGGGGGCCAGGTCGACGAAGACCGGCTCGGCCACGGCGACCGCCTCCTTGGTCCCGCCGACCATGAGGCAGTAGCCCTCCTTCAGGCCCCAGATGCCGCCCGAGGTGCCGGCGTCGACGAGGGCGATGCCCCGGGTCGCCAACTGCTCGACCAGGGGCGCGGTCTCCTTGTAGTTGGAGTTGCCGCCGTCGATGATCACGTCCCCGGACTCGAACAGCCCGGCCAGGGTCGTGATCGTCGAGTTCGTGGGTGCGCCGGCCGGGACCATGACCCAGGCGACCCGTGGGGCGGTCAGCTTGGCCGCCACCTCCTCCAGGGTCGTCGCGGGGTCGGCGCCGAGCGTGGCCGCGGCGGTGCGGGCGTCCTCGGAGAGGTCGAAGGCGACGACCTCGTGCCCGTGCTCGAGTAGGCGCTGGGTCATGTTGGCGCCCATCTTGCCCAGTCCGATCATGGCGATCCTCATGGTCTGCTCCTGTTCCGTCGGTGTGGGGATGGCAAGGGCTACGTTTCCGCCGTCAGCGCGTTGGCCTTGTCGGTGAGGGACTGCACGAGCTCGTCGAACGACTTGGCGAAGGAGGCCACGCCCTCGGACTCGAGCACCTGGGCCACATCCTCCATGTCGATTCCGGCCTCGGCCAGCGAGGCGACGAGGGAACGGGCCTCCTCGACGCCGGAGTCGACCGTCCGGGCCACCGTGCCGTGGTCGAGGAAGTCGGCGACGGTTCCGTCCGGCATGGTGTTGACCGTGTCGGGGCCGATCAGCGTGTCGACGTAGGCGAGATCCGGGTAGGCCGGGTTCTTCGTCGAGGTGGAGGCCCACAGTGGCCGCTGGACCCGCGCCCCCTTGGCGGCCAACGCCTCCCACCGCGGCCCGGAGAAGCGCTCCTGGAACAGCTGGTAGGCCAGCTTGGCCTGCGCCACGGCGGCCCGGCCACGCAGCGCCAGGAGCGCGGCGCCGTCCGAGGTGGACGCGGCCGCCGTCTCCAGGCGCCGATCGACTTCGGTGTCCACCCGGCTGATGAAGAACGACGCCACGCTCGCCACGTGGGAGAGGTCGTCGGCCCCGGATGCCGCCAGCGTCTCCAGCCCGGTCAGGTAGGCGTCGATGACCTCGTCGTAGCGGGTGATGCTGAAGATGAGCGTCACGTTGATGCTCCGCCCCTCGCCGATCATCTGCCGGATGGAGGGGACGCACTCCGGGGTGGCCGGGATCTTCACCAGCACGTTG
>CAZNLF010000374.1:0-2317 GCA_964573595.1 uncultured Acidimicrobiaceae bacterium
ACACCAGCCTCCGGAGCAGGGCCAGCTCCTCGATGATCTTGGCGTAGTACTCGGCATTGCCGATGGAAGGGGTGTTGGCCTGCAGGGAGACGAAGACCGAGGGATCACCGATGCTCTCGAGCAGGTTCCGGCGCCGCAGCTCCTCGGTCACCGTCACCCAGTCGGCGGGCTCACCTTCGCTGAACAGTGAGGTGATGGCCGAAAAGATGTGGCCGTGGGAGGACTTGTAGAAGTCCTCCGGCTTGCAGACCTCCATCGCGGTGGCGATGGCGTCACGGGACAGCAGCATGGCCCCGAGCAGCGACTCCTCCGCCTCCAGGTTGTGGGGTGGCACCCGCCCGGCCTGGGCGCCACCGCCCCCGAGCGGGGACATGAGGCGCCGGGGGCGGGTGTCTTCAAAGGCTTGGACCATGGTTCGTCAACCTTTGCCGACTCGGCCTGTGGAACGTAAGTAGCTCTTGTTGGGGATAGCAGGGCCCCGGGGTGTGGACGGAACGTGGACAAACAGTGCTGGCATGGGGACGCCGGAGGACATGCCGACATCATCACCGGCAGGTGTGACGGTTCGGTGGATGCCCGGTCAGCCTTCGACCGCCAAATGGGTTCGACCGCCGCCGGTCAGCCTTCGGCGACAGCCAAACCGGTCAGCCTTCGGCGACAGCCAAACCGGTCAGCCTTCGGCGACGACGTCCACGGTCAGCTCGAACACCACGCCGCCGACCAGTTCGACCCGGACATTGTGCTCGCCGATGGTCTTGATCGGCTCATCGAGCACGAGGTCCTTGCGGTCGACCACGGCGCCGGTCAGGGTCTCGACCTGGCGGACGATGTCCGCCGCCGAGATCGAGCCGAAGAGCCGCTCGCCGGTGGCCCGGGCCGGCATGGTGATCACGTTCCCGACCAGGGTGCGGGCCACCGTCTCGGAGGAATCACGGTCGCGGGCGTCACGCAGGTCCCTCGACCGCCGCATGGCCGCTGCCTGGTTCTCCACGCCGGGGGACGCCGGGATGGCCTTCCCTGCCGGCAGGAGGTGGTTGCGGGCGAAGCCCCCGGAGACATCGATGATGTCACCACGCTTGCCGACACCGTCGATGTCGCTGCGGAGCAGGACCTTCATGTCAGGCCCCGCCCTTTTCGACGACCTCGTCCACGACGAGCTCGGTCAACGTGCCGTCACCGGTGCCGGTGACCTCGAGGACCTCTTCGACGACCTCCTCGACGACCTCCTCGACGACCTCCTCGGTGGCGGCTTCACGGGGAGCGTCGTCGGCCACGGCATTCGACGTGGCGTCCGCAGACAGCGAACGCTCCTCGTCTCGCCGTCCCCGCCCGGCTCCGCCCTGTCCGCCGTACCCGCCCTCGCGCCCGCGTCCGCCTCCGCGCCCGCCGGGGCGCTCGGTGGTGGTGCGCTGGGTATAGGGAAGCAGGACCAGCTCACGGGCGGTCTTGATGGCGATGGCCACGTCGCGCTGGTGCTGGGTGCAGTTACCGGACACCCGACGGGCCCGGATCTTCCCGCGGTCGCTCATGTACTTGCGGAGCATGCCGACGTCTTTGTAGTCGACCCACTCGACGCGGTCCTTGCACAGTGCGCACGGCTTCTTCTTGATGCGGCGGCCCGTGTCCTTCGGGGCCCTCCGGGTGGTTCCTCCACGATCGTTGCTGCGTGCCATGACTAGAAAGGCTCCTCGCTGTATCCGTACCCCTGCGGTTCGGCGGCCGGGGCCGGGGCCCCTCCGGCCGGTCCCTGTGCCCGGCCGCCCCCGCCCGGTGCACCCCCACCGTCGCCGGGTGCCCGGCGCTCGTTCTTGGTGACCTGGGCGGTGGCCCAGCGGATGCTCGGCCCGACCTCGTCGGCAACGACCTCCACCTTCGACCGCTTGTCCCCGTCGGGCGTCTCCCAGCTGCGCTGCTCGAGGCGACCGGTCACGATGACCCGTGAACCACGGCTCAGGCTCTCGGCGGCGTTCTCGGCCATCTCCCTCCAGCAGACCACGTCGAAGAACGAGGTGGCCTCCTCCCACTCCTGGGTCTGGCGGTTCTGCCACCGGCGGTTGACGGCGAGACCGAAGCTCGCCGTGGCCTGGCCGGTGTTGGTGAAGCGGAGCTCGGGGTCACGGGTGATGTTGCCCACCAGCGTCACTGCATTTCCGTTGGCCATGTCAGCCCTCCCCACTCGTGGCGGCAGCGGCGGCCCGGCGGCCCGCCACCTTGTCCGGCAGCCGGATCACCTTGTGGCGGAGGACCTCGTCGGCCAGCACCAACACCCGCTCCATGTCGGCCACGGCCGGCGGCTCGGCGTTCAGCTCGATGACGA
>CAZNLF010000375.1:0-2313 GCA_964573595.1 uncultured Acidimicrobiaceae bacterium
TTCCGGCCCCACTTGCCCCAGGGGTGCATGCCGGCCCCGAGGACGGCGATCCGCTTGTCGTCAGGCATCGGCCCGGCTCCTTCCGTCGGGACGGGTCCCGCGGCCGGCGGTCGACCGTGGTCGCCACTTCCACACCAGGTACTCGTTCTCGTCGTCCTCGTAGAGGGTGTCGAGCACCAGCTCCACCTCGTCACCGACCGACAGGTCGTCCACACCGACCCCGGGAACGACCTGGCCCATGACCACCATCCGTTCGGCGGCGAGCTCGACGGCGGCGATGGCGAAGGGTACGTAGGGGACGGTGGCCTCGTAGGGCTTCGGCGGCTGGTAGCAGGCGTCGGTGTACGACCAGACCGTGCCGGTCCGGCTCAGTTCCGTCTCGGCGAATTCGCGACCCTGGCACTCCGGGTTGCGGCAGAAGTAGGTCTCCTTGGGGAAGGCGAAATTCCCACAGGTGGTGCATCGGCTGCCGAGCAGGGCGGGGGCGGCCTCGTCCAGCGTGAACCATCCTTCGATGGCGGGCAGGCGGTTCTTCAGGGGTGGCATCCCCGGGATCCTAATGTCGCGCCACTCCGTTGGTCACCGGACGGGTCGAACCAGCCGGGCGGTGCCCGGTCAAGAGTGGCCCGACACCTCTTCGGCGTAGCGGGCGATCCGTTCCGCCCGGAGCGAGAAACCGGCGTCGATGAGCACTTTGCGGAGGCTGTCCCGCTCTCGGCTCAGGTGGTCGATCTCGGCCATGAGGCGCTCGACGATCGGGGCGGCCCGCTCCGGCTCGCGCCCGGCTGCGTACCGGTGCTCGAGGCCTTGTCGCGCCGTTGCATGCATGAGGACCATGCAGTAACCATCGTGACAATCGGCCGATAGCTTGAGGTGGGCACGGCCTCGGAACGGCTGGGGGTCAGTTCTCGACGAGGTCCGTCCGCCCGGTCTCGTCGAACTCGGCCCGGAGGGATGCGACGTCGGCACCGGTCATCAACGAATAGGCCCGGTCACGGACCGACCGGTGCCAGACGGGGTCGGACGTCGCCCACTTCTCCGCCCGCAGGGGCAACTTGTTCGGCTTGTCGGTCGCCGTCACCGGCAGCGCCCTCACGATTCTCACGTAGCGGGGCACCCACTTGGTCCCGAGGTCGGGCTGGGACGCGAGGAATTCGGCGAAGCCCTCGGGGTCGAAGGCGGTGTCCGGCTCCAGCTCCAGCGCGGCCATCACCTGGTCGCCGGTGCGGCTGTCGGGGACGGGGTACACCGCCACCCCGCTGACGCCGGGATACCGACCGAGGATCCGTTCCACGGGGGCAGCGGCGAAATTCTCGCTGTCGACGCGGAGCCAGTCGCCGGTGCGGCCGGCGAAGTAGAAGGTGCCGTCTTCGTCGCGGTAGGCGAGGTCACCCGACCAGTACCACCCGTTCCGGGTGCGTTCGGCCTCGGCTTCGGGGTTGTTGTAGTAGCCCTCGAAATTCCCGAGGGACCGGCGACCGACGAGCTCGCCGATCGCGTCCGACGCATTGATGAGGCGACCGTGCTCGTCGAACACAGCGACGGACCTCTCCTGCCCGTTCACCGGGTCCACCACGACGACGTCGTCGTCCGGCCGTGATCGACCGAGGGCTCCGGGCCGTGCGTCCGGGACCGGCTGCAGCACGATGGCGTTCTCGCTCGACCCGTACCCCTCGAAGAGGGGGACGCCGAAACGGCGGGTGAACTCGGCCTTGTCGGGTGCCGACGTCTCCGGGCCCAGCACGAAGCGGAGCCGGTGGTCCCGGTCGTGCTCAGTGGGTGGCGTGGCGTTGATGTGGGCGATCGCCCGGCCGACCGTGTTGAAGTAGGTGGCCCCCACCTCCCGGACGTCGGGCAGGAAGCTCGACGCCGAGAACTTCCGTCGCAGGGCCAGGGTCGCACCGGTCGCCAAGGCCGGCAGCACGGCCGCCGAGAGGGCGTTGCCGTGGAACAGGGGCATGGCCGAGTAGAGGACGTCATCGCTGGTGAAGGGCATGGTGGAGGCGGCACGTGCCGCCCGGCCCTGGGTCATCCGCACGGCCTTCGGGCCGCCAGTCGAGCCGGAGGTGAACAGCAGGAGGAACAGGTCGTCCGGCGACGGCTCGTGCGGGGCCCGCGCCACCGACGCCGCCCGGGCCAGCCGGCGCCGGTAGTCGTCGCTGTCCACGACCAGCAAACGGTCGGTCCCCGTCCCGAGGTCGAGCCCGTCGAGCAGCGGCAGCTGGGCCAAGTCGGTCACCACCAGCTGGCAGTCGGTCCGTCGGATGTCGGTGGCGAGCTCGTCGCCCCGCCGGGTGGGGTTGATGCCGACGA
>CAZNLF010000376.1:0-2306 GCA_964573595.1 uncultured Acidimicrobiaceae bacterium
CTCGTGGAGGGTGACGATGGCCCGCTTGGTGTCGGGACGGTGGCCGAGGGAGTTGCTCTTCCGGTTGCGCTTGGTCTTGCCCTTCCGGTTGAGGGTGTTGACGCTGTCCACCCGCACGTTGAAGGCCTGCTCGACGGCGTGGCGCACGTCGATCTTGGTCGCCGACGGGTCCACGACGAACACGTAGACGTTGTTGTCCATCAGCGAATAGGACTTCTCCGACACCACGGGGCGGATGAGCACGTTGTGGGGATCCCTCATGACCCGGCTCCTTCTTCCTCGCCGGCGGCGTCGTCGGCCGGCGCCGCGTCCTCGGCCGGTGCGGCGTCGTCGGCTGCGGTCTCCTCGGCTGCTGCAGAGGCCTTCGAAGCCGCCGGTGCTGCGCCGGCCACGTCGGCCGTCGCCCCCGGCAGGGTCTCGTCAGTGAAGAGCACCCAGTCGTTGACGAGGACGTCGTAGGCGTTGAGCTCGCCGGCGATGATGGTCTGGATCTCGGGGAGGTTCCCGAAGGAGCGGTCGGCGTACCCGTCCTCCTCGCCGAGCACCACGAGGACCCGGCCGGAGAGCTCGAGGGCACTCAGCGCGGCCAGCGCCGCCTTGGTGCTCGGGATCTCGAAGGTCCACTGGTCGATCAGGGCGACGCGCCCCTCCGACGCCCGGTCCGACAGGGCCGAGCGCAGCGCCAGCTGGATCATCTTCTTCGGGGTCTTCTGGGCGTAGGAACGGGGCTTCGGCCCGAGGGCCACCCCTCCCCCGATCCACTGCGGCGACCTGGTGGATCCCTGACGGGCCCGCCCGGTCCCCTTCTGGCGGAAGGGCTTGGCCCCACCGCCACGGACCTCCGACCTCGTCTTGGTCGACTGGGTGCCGGCGCGGGCCGCGGCCAGTTGGGCGGTCACCACCTGGTGGAGCACGGCCAGGTTGGGCTCGATGCCGAAGATCGACGGCTCGAGGTCCACCTGGCCCAGATCGGTGCCGTCCGCCGATCGGCGGGTCGTGCTGCGCTGCTCGGGGGCGGGGCGCAGGTACCGACGGATCTCCGAGGGGCTGGCCGTCTCGAGATCGATGGCCTCAGCGGGGGACGAGGTGGGGCTCATGACGCCTTGCCGCCCTTCACCAGCGGCGCCTTCACCGCGTCACGCAGGATCACCATGCCGCCCCGCGGGCCGGGGACCGCCCCTTTGACCAGGATCAGCTCGCGCTCCGGGTCGGCCTGGACGATCTCGAGGTTGAGCGTGGTCACCTGCTGGCCACCCATGCGGCCGGCCATGCGGGTCCCCTTGAACACACGGGACGGGGTGGCGCAGGCGCCGATCGATCCCGGGGAGCGGTGCTTCTTGTGGTTGCCGTGGGAGGCCCCCTGGCCCTTGAAGTTGTGGCGCTTCATGCCACCGGCGAAGCCCTTGCCCTTGGAGATGGCGATGGCATCGACCAGCTCGCCCGGCTGGAGGATGTCGGCGGTGAGCTGCTGGCCGACCTCGTAGTCGGAGGCGTCGTCGAGCCGCAGCTCGACGAGCCGACGGCCGGGGTCGACCCCCGACTTGTCGTAGTGGCCCTGCTCGGGCTTGGTCAGGGTGGAAGAGCGGCGATGGCCCCAGGTCACCTGCAGTGCCGAGTAGCCCTCACGCTCCGGGCTCTTGACCTGCACGACCCGGACCGGCGCCACGCGCACCATCGTCACCGGTATCGCACGGTGCTGATCGTCCCAGATCTGGGTCATTCCCACTTTTTCGCCCACGATCGCCTTGGTGGCCACTGGAGCTTCTCCGTCTCGACTCTTCGCTCTGTTCGACGCCGGTCGGCACCGAACGGTTACTACGGCGCTACTTCGCACCTCTGCTCAGCTGGCGATACCGGTGCCCGTAGCGCATCGGTTCGCACGCAGACGCTCCGCTCGGATAACCCGAGCGGAGCGCTCGCCTGATTTGGCCCGAGGTCCCCGCCGTCCTGCCGCGGGCGCTCGAACACGTCCTTCTCACATTTGTGGCCCGGATCCGGGCCGACTGAAGACCATATACCATCCCGACCGGCCTTTCAACGGGGTGGACACCCCGATCGGCCGGCCTCTCCGGTCAGACGGTCTGGATCTTGATCTCGATGTCCACGCCGGCCGGCAGGTCGAGCCGCTGGAGCGAGTCGACCGTCTTCGGGGTGTGCTCGACGATGTCCACCAGGCGCTTGTGCACCCGCATCTCGAAGTGCTCCCGGCTGTCCTTGTACTTGTGCGGCGAGCGGATCACCGTGTAGCGGTGCTTCTCGGTGGGCAGCGGAACCGGGCCCAGCACCTTGGCCTGGGTGCGCAGCAC
>CAZNLF010000377.1:0-2287 GCA_964573595.1 uncultured Acidimicrobiaceae bacterium
GGTCGGCCACCCGGCGGCGCATCTCGTCGGCCGCCTTGTTGGTGAAGGTGATGGCGAGTATCTGCCACGGGGCGGCGTCCCGGCTTGCGATGAGGTGGGCGATGCGACGGGTGAGCACCCGCGTCTTGCCGGAGCCGGCCCCGGCCACGATGAGCAGCGGGCCGCCCCGGTGGACCACCGCGTCGCGCTGGGGCGGGGTGAGCCCGGCGACCAGGTCGTCGATCCCGACCGGTCGGAAGGCCCGGTCGCCCGGCGACTCGGACCGGCGCCCCGGACCGGGGTCGTCACCACCGTCGTTGCCGTCACCGGACGCCAGCTCGGGGCCACCACCCCCTGTCGTCGCCGTCACTCCCACTCGATGGTGCCGGGGGGCTTGGAGGTGATGTCCAGCGCCACCCGGTTGACGCCCTCGACCTCGTTGATGATCCGGGAGGAGAGCCGTTCCAACAAGTCGTAGGGCAGCCGCGCCCAGTCAGCGGTCATGGCGTCGTCACTGGTCACCGCCCGGATCACGATGGGGTACGCATAGGTGCGCTCGTCACCCATCACGCCCACGGTGCGGACGGCGGGGAGTACGGCGAAGCTCTGCCACAGGTCGCGGTACAGCCCGGCGCGCCGGACCTCTTCGACCACGATCGCGTCGGCGGCCCGCAGGATGTCGGCGCGCTCCGGCGTCACCTCGCCCACGATGCGGACCGCCAGCCCGGGCCCGGGGAAGGGTTGGCGCCACACGATCTCGTGGGGAAGCCCCAGCTCCTCGCCGACGGCGCGGACCTCGTCCTTGAACAGCAACCGCAGGGGCTCGACGAGGTCGAAGGCCAGATCGTCGGGGAGACCACCCACGTTGTGGTGGGACTTGATGGTCGCCGCCGAGTCCGAGCCGGACTCGATGACGTCGGGGTAGAGGGTGCCCTGGACCAGATAGCCGGCGGCCTCCCGCCCCCGGCCCGCGCGGTCCGCACCGGCGGCGTGGTCGGCGCCGGCGGCGGCGTCGGCGTCCGTGTCGGCACCGAGGTTCTCGATGACCAGGTCGCGGGCGACCTCCTCGAAGATGCGGATGAACAGCTCACCGATGATCTTGCGCTTGGCCTCCGGGTCGGTGACGCCGGACAGGGCGTCGAAGAACCGGTCCGCCGCCTTCACGTGGACCAGGTCGATGTGGAACTGACGGCGGAACGTGTCCTCCACCTGCTCGCTCTCGTTGGCCCGCATCAGGCCGGTGTCCACATAGACACAGGTGAGCTGGTCGCCGATGGCCTTGTGCACGACGGCGGCAGCCACCGCGGAGTCGACCCCGCCGGACAGCGCGCACAGCACGGGCGACGAGCCGACCTGGGCCCGCACCGCCTCGACCTGTGACTCGATGATCGAGCTGTGGGTCCACGACGGCGGGCAGTGGCACACGTCGTAGAGGAACCGCTCGAAGAGGTCCGTGCCCCGCTCGGTGTGCACCACCTCGGGATGGAACTGCACCCCGTAGATCGCCCGCTCCTCGTCGTGGAAGGCGGCGACGGGTGCGTCGGGGCTGGCGGCCGTCACCGCGAAGCCCTCCGGCACCGACGTGATGGCGTCGCCGTGGCTCATCCACACCTCGACCCGGGTCGGCCAGTCGACGAACAGGGGTGAGTCCCCGGTCCTGGTCAACGTGGTCCTTCCGTACTCACCCCGGCCGGTGCGGGCCACCTGGCCGCCGAGCTGCTGGGTGATCAGCTGGGCGCCGTAGCAGATGCCGAGGATGGGGACGCCGGTCTCGTAAATGCCCGGATCGACCGTCGGGGCCGGCGTCTCGTTCACGGACTTCGGGCCACCCGACAGGATGATCCCCGACGGCCGGCGGGCCACCAGCTCGGCGGTGGTTGACGTGTGGGGCACGATCTCCGAGTAGACGTGCGCCTCTCGGACCCGTCGGGCGATCAGCTGTGCGTACTGGGCGCCGAAGTCGACGACCAGTATCGGGCCGTCCTCGGCCACGCCAGCCCGGTCGTCGCCCGGGCTCAATGGCCCATGCCGACACCCTGCGAGCGCTGCAGGTCCTTGCCCTCGGTCTGGAGGGCGGGTGCCACCATCACCTCGGCCTTCTGGAATTCCTTGACCGTCTCGTACCCGCAGGTGGCCATGGCGGTGCGCAGGGCCCCGAACAGGTTCATGCGGCCGTCGTTCTCGTGGGCCGGGCCGAGCAGGATCTCCTGGAGCGTCCCCCGGGTGGTGGTCTTGACCCGGGCGCCCCGGGGGAGGGTCGGATGGAAGGTGGCCATGCCCCAGTGGAAGCCGCGGGCCGGGGCCTCGA
>CAZNLF010000378.1:0-2264 GCA_964573595.1 uncultured Acidimicrobiaceae bacterium
TGCTGCGCGAGGGCCAGGTGTTCTACGTCCACAACCGGGTCCAGGACATCGACGCGGTGGCCCAGCGCGTGCGCACCATGGCCCCCGAGGCGCGGGTGGCCGTGGCCCACGGCCAGATGGACGAGGGATCCCTGGAGAGGGTCGTGCTCGACTTCTGGGAGGGGAGCTACGACGTGCTGGTGTGCACCACGATCATCGAGTCGGGGATCGACATGCCCACGGTCAACACCCTGGTGGTCGACCGGGCCGACCTCCTCGGCCTCGGCCAGCTCCACCAGCTGCGGGGCCGGGTCGGACGGGCCGGCCAGCGGGCCTACGCCTACCTGTTCCACCCGGTGGACCGGGTGCTGTCCGAACAGGCCTACGAGCGGCTGCGGACCATCGGGGACCACACCGAGCTCGGCTCCGGATTCAAGATCGCCCTGCGGGACCTCCAGATCCGGGGGGCGGGCAATCTCCTCGGACGGGACCAGTCGGGCCACATCGCGGCGATCGGCTACGACCTCTACGTGCAGATGGTGTCCGAGGCCGTCTCCGAGCTGAAGGGTGAGCCCCGGCCCCAACCGGTCGACCTCTCCCTCGACCTCCCCGACGCCGCGCACCTGCCGGCCAGCTACGTGGCGGCGGAGGACGTCCGGCTCGAGGCCTACCGGCGCCTCACCGGCGTGCGGACCGAGGAGCAGGTGGACGACGTGCGCACCGAGTGGGAGGACCGGTTCGGCCCCCTGCCCGCGCCGGCCGCCGCCCTCTTGGACGTGGCCCGGCTCCGGGTCGAGTGCCTGCGCCTCGGCGTCACCGACCTCACCGTCACCGTCCCCCGCACCGGCATGGGCCGGGGCCCCAACCAGCGGGCCAGCGTGAAGCTGTCACCGGTCACCCTGGCCGCCTCGGCCGAGATCCGGCTCAAGCGGCTGGCCCCCGGCGCCACCTACCAGGCCGACCAGCACCGGCTGCTGTTGCCCGTGGCCCCACCGGCACCGGGGGAGGGGTACGCGTCGGCGCTGGTCGCGCTGCTCCAGGAGCTGGTCCCGCCGGCCGTCGCCGCGTAGGTCGCAGCCGGGCCCCTTCCGCCAGCCGGTAGCATCGCCGCCGTGAAGCGCCATCTCTCCGGGGCCGTGGCCGCCCTCGCCGTGATCGCAACCGGTGCCCTGGTGTCTGCGTGCCAGGTCACGCCCACCGCGGCGTCAGCGGAGGGGTCGAGCATCTCGGTGGCCAGCCTCAACACCCAGCTGCACGCCCTCGAGACCACCGTCGCCGGCGGCTGCCTGCTCCAGCTGGAGAACGCCAACCTCACGACCTTGAACGGCCAGGGGACGGGCGGGTCCGGCACCTACTCCATGTCGTTCGTCAACGCCGTCCTCAACAACCAGGTGGGCGACCTCCTGGCCCAGCAGTTCGCCGCGTCCAAGGGGATCAGCGTCGCATCGTCGGAGCTGGCCACGGCCAAGTCCGACTTCGAGTCCACCCTCGACGGGGAGATCAGCCAGCAGGTGCAGAGCGCCCAGTCCGACGGCACCGTCTCCTACTGCCAGCTGGGCACCGGCCAGAACATCACCGGCCAGCAGCTGCTGGGCGCGCTGCCCTCGTCGGTGGCCGGCGCCCAGGTCCTCAATCAGGCGATCGACGAGAAGCTCCTGGCCCGGGGGGCGGATCTCTCGCCGGCGGCGGTCAAGACCTTCTACGACGCCAACCAGGCGCTGTTCACCACGGCGTGCGTGAGCAGGATCGTGACCGACACCGAGGCCCACGCCAACCAGTTCGTGGCCCAGATCAACGCCGGGGCCTCCTTCGCGTCGGTCGCCCAGGCCAACTCGCTCGACACCCAGACCAAGGCCGCCGGGGGCGCCCTCGGCTGCGACTACACGTTGTCGCAGGTCCAAGAGGATCTCCAGGTGCAGTCGGTCACCCCCGGTGCCCCGATCACCCCGGTGCAGGACCCCGACACGGGACAGTGGCTCATCTACGAGGTGACCAGCGTCCAGGTCGAGCCCCTGTCGTCGGCCACCTCGGTGGTGCGACGCGAGCTGTTGCAGACCACCGCCAACGTCGACAGGGTGAGCAAGGAGATCGTCGCCTTCGCCCATCGCGCCGACGTGTCCGTCAACCCGCAGTACGGAAGCTGGAAGGGGCTCGTCGTCGTCCCCCCGGTCGGGCCACCGGCCAAGTACCTCCTGCCCTTCGCGGCCGGGTCGGCCTCGTCGCGGAGCTTGTCGGGCACGGGCACGACTGGCACCTCCGGCACGGGCACCTCCGGCACGGGCACC
>CAZNLF010000379.1:0-544 GCA_964573595.1 uncultured Acidimicrobiaceae bacterium
GGAAGGGTGGTACGGCCTGGCTTCTAGAGCCGGGTGTGCTAGCGGGTGTTTACGTCCGGTGATCGGTGATGATTACGTCGGTCTCTCCTGATGGGTGGGCCCCTGTCGCTCGCCCCGTGGCGATCCGGGAACCACCGGTCCTCGAGGAAGGGAGCGAAGGCAGGCTCTCCGGCTTCCAGGACGCGCACTGTACCGGCCCGGGTCGTCGATGGGTAATCGGGGGCTCCTCACCCGAGGCGGAACCGGTCCGGATCTGGGCCTCCACCAGGCACGATCGGCCTCTCCCGTTGCTTCATCCCAAACCCGCCGCCATGGACCGGATCCTCCGATAGCATGGTCGTCGCCCACATCGGGCCGGCCGCGAGCGGCCGGGTGATCAGGAGCAGATGGATGATGGCAGCAGCGTTGACGGACATGAGCATGCACCCGACCTCGCGCTGCCCCCATGCCCAGCTCCCCGGGCTCGACGCGATCGGTCCTCGGGCCTCGTACCGGCAAGTCCTGCCCGGCTGAGGCCGTGCACGGGGCCAACGGCCCCGGCCGG
>CAZNLF010000379.1:554-2256 GCA_964573595.1 uncultured Acidimicrobiaceae bacterium
GGGCATCCACGATGCCCGCCAACGACCCTCTTCATCGGTAGCTCCGGGCCACCCCCCGTGGGAATCCGCATCCCGCGCCGGTCGCCGAAGCACCTCCCTCGGCAAGGAAGCCGTCCATGCCTGAACTCTCACAATTCCCCTCCGCCTCCGCGCAGGAGACCATCTCGTTCTGTTGGCAGCAGATCGAGGGGCACAAGCGCCAGCTGATCACCTCCTGGGTGGTCATGGTGCTGGCCGTCCTCTTGGCCGACGTCGCCTGCCCGCTCATCTTCGCCGCCATCTTGAGCCGGGTCGCGTCACTTCCTCACGACGCCGGCGCGGGGGAGTGGCATGCCTTCGGCCCGCTGCTGCTCGTCTACGGCCTCACCGGTCTCGTCGCCACGAGCTGCTGGCGGATCGCTGGCTGGCTCGAGTGGGGAGCCTGTGTCCGCTCCTTCGCCCAGGGGGTGAACAACGGCTACCGCCATCTGCTCACGCTCAGCTACCGGTGGCACATGGACCACCCGGCGGGGGAGGTCATCTCCTCCCTCGGTAACTTCTCGTGGGCCTTCGTCGAGATGGTCGACGTCGCCTCGTGGGGGCTGCTGCCGGTGGTCGTCGTGGTCGTGTCGGCCATCGCCGTGCTCGCCGCGTTCGCGTGGCCGGCCGCTCTCGCCCTGCTGGTGATGGTGAGTGGCTTCGTCGTGGTCATCGTCCGTCGGCTACGCCTGGTGCGAGCGGCGTCAGAGCAGTTCGAGAACCACTACTCCCAGGCGACCGGCGTCGTGTCCGACACCGTGACCAACCTCATGGCGGTGCGCTCGGCCGCGACCGAGGCTCGGGAGAGGAACCGGGTCGAGCGCCTCATGGACCAGTCGGTCGGTGCCGACCTGCGGGCCCGGTCCATCTTCATGCGCACACAGCTGGAGCTCGAGAGCTCGATCGTCGTCGGGACGCTGCTCGCCCTGATCGCCGGGACGACCATGGCCGTCCACCACTGGGCATCGACTGCCGCGCTCTACCTGATCCTCTACTACTCGGCCCAGGTGGCCATCAGCCTGCAGCAGTCCTTCGAGCACCTCCGGTCCTTCGCCCGTTCGCTCGGGCGGGCCGCCAAGTTCACCGCCATCGCCGGCGTCGAGGTCGAGATCATCGACCGCCCGGGGGCATGCCCACTCGAGGTCGAGAGGGCCACCATCGAGTTCGTCGACGTGGGCTTCGGCTACCGGCCGGGGGCGAGACTCTTCGACGGTCTGACGATCAGCGTCGAGCCGGGGGAGCACGTCGCCCTGGTGGGGCCATCCGGATCCGGGAAGTCGACCATGTCCAAACTGCTGCTCCGCTTCATGGACGTGGACAGCGGCCGGATCCTGGTGGCCGGACGCGACATCAGGGACGTGACGCTCCCCTCGCTCCGTCGCGCCGTCTCCTTCGTCCCCCAGGAACCCCAGCTCCTCCACCGGACCATCGCCGAGAACATCTGCTACGGGCTGACCGGGCCGGGTGGCCGGTCCGGAGGCGGCGACGGCCCCGGGCCGACCGACGTCGACTACCAGCTGGTGCACACCGTCGGCCGGGCCGCCCACGTGGAGGAGTTCGTCTACGCACTGCCGGACGGGTACGACACCGTCGTGGGAGAGCGCGGGCTGAAGCTGTCCGGGGGCCAGCGCCAGCGGGTGGCCATCGCCCAGGCGATGGCCAAGCGGGCGCCGATCCTCGTGCT
>CAZNLF010000380.1:0-2255 GCA_964573595.1 uncultured Acidimicrobiaceae bacterium
TGCTCCTCATCCCCATCATGGGCTTCCTGGCTCCCGACGACGAACGGGTGAAGGCGACCGTGCTGGCCATCGCCGACGAACTCACCGAGGACGGGCTGGTGCTCCGCTACAAGGTGGACAACACCGACACCGGCTTCGAGGGCAAGGAAGGCACCTTCACCATCTGCTCGTGGTGGCTGGTGTCCGCCCTGGCCATGATCGGTGAGACCGAACGGGCCCGCGACCTGTGCAAGAAGCTGCTGTCCTTCGCCGGCCCCCTGAACCTCTACGCCGAGGAGATCGACGCCACCACCGGGGAGCACCTCGGAAACTTCCCCCAGGCCTTCACCCACCTGGCCCTGATCGATGCCGTCTCCCAGCTCATCGAGGCGGAACAGGCGACCAGCTGAGGATCTGAGTGGCCCGGCTTTGCCACGGGCGCCCGCGATCAGGCCCTGACGTCAGTCCGCCAGGTCCGGGTCGGTATCCTTCATCTCGACCGTGAGGGTCCGAAATTCGCTGGCGCCCACGTTCTCGAAGGTGTGCGGGGTGAGCGGAACACCCCACGAGGCGGTCCCGGCGAGCGGAGCGGTCCCAGAGACCCGGGTGTCCACCAGCACGCGCCCGTCCGGGTCCCGGCGGACGAAGTCGCTGGCGCCGAGGATGTAGAGGACGCCACCCCATCGATGGGTGTGCACGGGCACCACCGCACCCGGCGGGACCCTCCCATCGAGCACTCGGACTCGTTCGTCCTCGAACAGGACGGCATGGAACCGGGGCGCCGCGGCCACCGCATCGAGGTTGTCGGGCCACGGCCATGCGCCGGTCGTCGGATCATCGGCCATCGCCCGATGATAGAACGCGGGCGATCGACGTCGTCAGGTCGTGACCGGTCGCCCGTCACCGTGCCCCTCCGTCCCGCGGGGCTCATGGCGGATCACCCCGGGTCCCCCCACCGGGTTCACCGACGCCAGCTCGATGTTGAGGTCCCTGAGCAATTCGAGGGTGCAGTGGAGCCTCGCCTGGTCGGGCACCCAACCGATCAGGTGGGTCAAGCCGTGATCGCAGTGGCTCACCTCGAAGCCGTCGATCGCCGCCACCAGCGTCGGACTCAGCCTTCCCTTCACCACGATCTCGAAGTTCTCTGGACCCAAAGCAAGCCTCTCCTACGCACTGGCGCGCTCCGCATCGCACGGGGCGTGGTCGGACATCACCACCGGAGTCGGTACCGGGCGTAACCGGGACAGCCGGTGGGCTGCACGCAGTCCGATCGGTTCTCCAGCCATTGTGCGACAGCCGGTACATGAGGTCATCATCCGATGAGGGTGATCGTCCGACGGGCCCGTCCCACCCTGGCCATCTCGAAGTCATCCCCGCAGGGTGATGACCCCGAGCCGGCATCTGTGGTTCGATCATGGGGCAGGCATCCACCGTCGACGGAGGCGAATGCTCTCCAGCAGGCGGCCCTCGACCGGCGGTCGGGTGCCGAGATCCAGTCAGACAACCGACAAGGAGATGTTCCGTGCTCGCTTACACCTACCCACTTGCCGACCTGTTCGGAACGATGCTCGGCCTCTTCGTGTTCATCATCTGGTTCTGGCTGCTCGTCGTCGTGTTCTCCGACATCTTCCGGAGCCGCGACCTGGGCGGGTTCGCCAAGGCCATCTGGGTCATCTTCGTCATCGTCCTGCCCTTCCTCGGCATCTTCGTCTACCTGATCGCCCGAGGTGGAAAGATGCACGAGCGGGCTGCCCAACAGGCCCAGCAGCAGCAGCAGGCGTTCGACGACTACGTCAAGGAGACGGCAGGCTCCGGCTCGGCCGAGGAACTGGCGAAGCTGGCGGACCTCAAGCAGAAGGGCGTCATCACGGACGCCGAGTTCGAGTCCCAGAAGGCGAAGCTCCTGGCCTAGCGGGCGGCGCACCTCCGGCCGGCCAGATCCATCGCCCGGGCGAGACGCCGAGGGAGGGTTCGGCCGGCCGAGTTCGGCCGGCCGAACTGGGGGATCCGGGAGGTCCGAGATCGGGCACCAGCTCCTCGGGCAGCCACCGAGCCGCCGGCGACCAGTTCATCGAATCGACAGGAGAGACATGTACTTCCTCGGAGCAATCGTCTTCGCCGTGATGGCCGTCGTCCTGGTGGTCGTGTTCGTGCGGAAATTCCGCCAGAGCAATGACTGACCCCGACCCGACCGGGCTCGACCGGCCATGATCATCGACCTGTTGCTCATCGGTCTGGCCATCACCCTCGAGCCGATTCCGCTCACCGCCTTCATC
>CAZNLF010000381.1:0-2243 GCA_964573595.1 uncultured Acidimicrobiaceae bacterium
GTGTCGCCGACCTGGCCACCACTCTCGGCGTAGAAGGGGGTCCGGTCGAGGAAGATCTCCGCCTGGCCGGCGTGGTCGGGGTCGAGGTCGGCCAGCACGGCCACCACCCGGGTCGGGGCCGAATAGCCGTCGGGTCGCTGGCCCACGAAGACGGTCTGCCCTTCGGTGTCGAGCACCGAGCGGTAGGCCTCCTCACCGGCGACCGCCCGGCCGGCGCGGGCGGCGGCGCGGGCCTGGGAGCGCTGGACCTCCATGGCGACCTCGAAGCCGGCCAGGTCGACGGCCACCCCGGCCTCCTCGGCGATCTCCACGGTCAGCTCGATCGGGAAGCCGTAGGTGTCGTGCAGTCGGAAGGCCACGTCGCCGGTGACCGAGTGCACGCCCGAGGCCAGCTGCTCCTCGAGGATGGTGGAACCGGTGGCCAGCGTGCGCAAGAAGCCCTCCTCCTCCCGGACGACCACGTCGGTGATCAGACGGTGCTGCTCGGCCATGGCCGGGTAGGCCGACCCCAGCACCCCCACGGCGGCATCGACGAGCGCCGGTGTGAAGGGACGGTCCACCCCCAGCTGCCGAGCGCGCCGCACCGACCGGCGGATGATCCGACGCAGTACGTAGCCCCGGCCCTCGTTGGAGGGGAGCACGCCGTCGGCGACCAGCATCGACATGGCCCGGCCGTGGTCGGCCAGGATCCGCAACCCGATGTCGACCTGTTCGTCGTCCCCGTAGGCGTGGCCGGTGACCGACTGGGCCGTCTCGATCATGGGGAGGAACAGGTCGGTGGCGAAGATCGAGTCCACGCCCTGGAGGACGGGCAGGATCCTCTCGAGACCGGCGCCGGTGTCGATGCTGGGCCGGGGGAGCGGCTCGGTGGCACCGTCCGTATTGCGGTTGTACTGCATGAACACGAGGTTCCAGATCTCCACGAACCGCTCGGAGCCACCGAAGGCGGGCCCGCCGTCCTCGCCGTAGGCGGGCCCCTTGTCGAAGAAGATCTCCGAGCTCGGGCCGCACGGCCCGGTGTCCCCCATCTTCCAGAAGTTGTCGTCGCCCAGTCGTTGGACCCGTGCCGCGGGCACGCCGACCCCGTCGGTCCAGATCTGCTCGGCCTCGTCGTCGCTGTCGTGGACGGTGACCCACAACCGGTCGCCGTCGATGCCCAGGACCTCGGTCACCAGCTCCCAGGCGAACGGGATGGCGTCGGTCTTGAAGTAGTCGCCGAAGCTGAAGTTGCCCAGCATCTCGAAGAAGGTGCAGTGCCGTTGGGTGGTGCCCACGATGTCGATGTCGACGGTCCGGAAGCACTTCTGCACCGAGGTCGCCCGCGGCCAGGGGGGTACCTCGTCGCCGAGGAAGAACGGCTTGAACGGCACCATGCCGGCGATGGTGAACAGGACCGAGGGGTCGTGGGGGATGAGGCTGGCCGAGGGCACGGCACTGTGGCCGCGTTCGATGAAGAACCGGGTGAAGGCGTCACGCAACTGATCGGCGTCGGGCGCCGTGCCGGGAGTCACGACCCCGGATACTACTTGCCCAGGTGAGAAGGCGATTTCCTCCGCAGCACCCGGGTCCGGGTCCCTCCACGGTGGCTACGGGCGTCGACAGCCCCCGCGGGTGCCGTCGGTGCCGTCGTCGACGGGGAAGGCGGTGGGACCTGCTCCACACCCTGGGAGGCCAGCCCGGCCCAGAGCTCCTCCTCGCGCCGCAGCATCTCGTCACGACCGGTGGAGACGGCGTCGCGCACCCGGCTGCCGGCAGTGCCGGCGACCTGGCGGGCCGACCGGCCCACCTCCATGACCACGGCGTCGGGTTGCAACCTGGCCGCGGCCTGCTGCACCGATCGACGGACCTTGCGCTCCGCCCACAGGGAGGAGCCGGCACCGATCACCACTCCGGTGGCCAACCAGAACGTTCGCTTGGGCATCGCTAGTGACCCACCCTGCCGTTCCCCGAGGATCCGTTGCGCCGATCCGACCCGTTGCCGGAGGTGAGCCGCCGGATCCCGGTGGCGGCACCGGCCCTCACGGCCAGCACCTTGACCACCGGATTGGCGAAGGCCCGATAGGCCAGGCGGGACGCCGAGTCCACGGTGGCGGCCACCGACTCGGTGGTGTCGAGGACGGCACCGACCCGCTCCATCTCGGTGGCCGCCTGGTCGACCACCCGGTGGGCGTCGGCCACCAGTGGCACGGTCTGGCGTCGCAGCTGTTCGGACGTCGTCGCCAGTCGGCGGACCTCGGAGCGGA
>CAZNLF010000382.1:0-2243 GCA_964573595.1 uncultured Acidimicrobiaceae bacterium
AGGTGGTGGACGGACGGCCGGTCGGGTAGCCACCCGGCCGGCCTTTCCGCGTCGGCGACGGCGGGTGGACCGGCCCAGGGACCGGGCACGACGGGACGGGTCGGGCGATCACTCGGCCGGGAGGTCGTCCACCAGCGAGTGGGCCAGGCTGGCGAAGCCGTCGCCGAGCTCGGTGGCGAGGCCCGAGACCGCGGCGTCCGCCGCCAGGCCCGCATAGCGGCGGGCGACGGTAACCGATCGGGCGATGGCGCCCGACTCGGCGACGATCGATCGGGCCTTGTCCCGCTCCGGATGGCCGAGGGGCTGGCCGAGCAGCGGGCGCAGCTCCGGACCGACCGCCGGGTCGGCCAGGGCCAGCAGCACCGGGAGGGTGTAGATGCCCTCGGCCAGGTCCTGTCCGGCGGGCTTGCCCAACTCGGCCTCGGTCCCGATCACGTCGAGGATGTCGTCGCGGACCTGGAAGATCATCCCGAAATAGCGGCCGAACGTCGTGTAGGCGTCCACCTGGTCACGGGAGAGGTCGCCGGTCAGGGCCCCGATCCGACACGAGGTCGCCATGAGGGACGCCGTCTTGCCGGCGATGGCGTCCGAGTAGCTGTCCTCGGTCCTGGCGACCTGGAACGCGTCGTGCACCTCGGCCACCTGGCCCCGGCACAGTTCGCCCAGCGTGGCGGCCAGAAGACCGGCGATCTCGGTTCCGAGGCCGGCGGCGATCTCCGCCGACCGGGCGAGCAGGAAGTCCCCGGCGACGATGGCCACCAGGTTCCCGAATCGTGCGTTGACGCTCTCCACGTTCCGGCGCACGGTGGCCTCGTCCATGACGTCGTCGTGGTAGAGCGAGGCGAGGTGCACCAGCTCGACCGCCACCGCCCCCAAAAGGTCCTCCTCGGAGGCATCGCGGACCCCGGAAGTGGCTGTGGCCAGGGCGAGGACCGGGCGCAGTCGCTTCCCGCCGGCCGACAGCAGGTGGGTGGTCACCTCGTCGAGGAAGCCGTCGCCGGTGATCACCGACTCGACGAGCAGGGGCTCGAGGCGTCTCAATTGATCTTCGAGTGCGGGAAGCCCGAGGAGCTCTACGACGTTCACTTCCTACAGACGATAGGCCAGGTTGCCGATGACTGAGAAAAGCGAATCCAAAATAGGGAAACTGTGCGGGTGCGGGGCGCACCGTCACCTGTAGACTTCGGTTAGTTACTGACCGCGGATGGAGGCGGTGGAGTGTTCGAACGATTTACAGACCGAGCTCGTCGAGTTCTTGTGCTTGCGCAGGAAGAGGCGCGGCTGCTCAACCACAGCTTCATTGGGACCGAGCACATCCTCCTGGGACTGATCCACGAGGGTGAAGGGGTCGCGGCCAAGGCTCTCGAGTCGCTGGGCGTCTCCCTCGAGGCCGTCCGGGAGAAGGTCGAAGAGACGATCGGACTGGCCGGCACCGCGCCGACCGGCTCGCCCCCGTTCACACCGCGGGCGAAGAAGGTCCTCGAGCTGTCCCTCCGTGAGGCGCTCCAGCTCGGCCACAGCTACATCGGCACCGAGCACATGCTGCTCGGACTGGTCCGTGAGGGCGAGGGCGTGGCGGCCCAGGTCCTCCAGAGCCTCGGTGCCGACCTCCCCCGGGTCCGTCAACAGGTCATCCAGCTGCTCTCGGGCTATCAGGGCAAGGAGTCGGTCGGTGCCGGCGCACCCGGCTCGCAGTCTTCGGACGCCCCGACGGGCTCGCCGGTCCTCGACCAGTTCGGCCGCAACCTGACGGCTCTGGCCCGCGACCACAAGCTCGACCCGGTCATCGGCCGTGAGAAGGAGATTGAGCGGGTCATGCAGGTGCTGTCGCGCCGCACGAAGAACAACCCGGTCCTCATCGGGGAGCCGGGCGTCGGCAAGACGGCGATCGTCGAGGGCCTGGCCCAGCGCATCGTCGCCGACGACGTCCCGGAAACACTGACCGGCAAGCAGCTCTACACCCTCGACCTCGGGGCCCTGGTGGCGGGCAGCCGTTACCGTGGTGATTTCGAGGAGCGCCTGAAGAAGGTGCTGAAGGAGATCCGCACCCGGGGCGACATCGTCCTGTTCATCGACGAGCTCCACACCCTGGTGGGTGCCGGTGCCGCCGAGGGCGCCATCGACGCCGCGTCCATCCTCAAGCCGATGCTGGCCCGCGGGGAGTTGCAGACCATCGGGGCAACCACCATCGACGAGTACCGCAAGCACTTGGAGAAGGATGCCGCCCTCGAGCGCCGCTTCCA
>CAZNLF010000383.1:0-2226 GCA_964573595.1 uncultured Acidimicrobiaceae bacterium
AACCAGCACGGCCGGGTCATAAACGAGGTTGTAGAGGTCATCGAACCGGCGGTCCGGTTCGTCGATAGCCCATTGGTGCAGCTTGGTCTGGATCTTCAGTACCCGTACCCAGGCCATATCGGCGTCTGGCCACGGCTCGTCGATGTTCACCGGCGTCCTCCTGGCTTTCCAGTCCCGAACCTGCGAACTCGCTGTCCTCCTTCGCCATGTAGCCGGCTTTCCCGGCCTCGGACTACTACGAGGACTCCGTCCCATCCAGGGGCCAACAGCTGACAACGAGCTTGCCCGGCGCCGGCCTGGCTGGCCGGTGGGGAGGGCAGCCCCGGGATGGTTCCCACGTTCACCAATGACCGTTGGACGGGGGTGGTGCCCAGCTCTTCCCCTGCAGCCTCGCCACGAGTACGCCGCAGGCCTTCCTCGTGGCCTCCGTGACAGCGGGTGTTACGCCATCCGGAGTCGGTCGGCCCGGTACCTCGGCCTCCCGCGCACTGCGTGTCAACGGCCAATTAAAGTTCCACGCTGGTGGCCAGGTAAAAGTCCCCACCCCGTCGGGTGTTCGGACCTAGTTGGGCTTGGGGCCACCTCCTCTCCGCCGGGCTTCCCGCATGCGGAACGACTCGCCGCCAGTGACCACGACGATGCTGTGGTGGATGAGCCGGTCGAGCAACGAGACGGCCGTAGTCTCGTTGGGCAGGAAGTGGCCCCAGTCCTCGAACGGCCAATGGCTGGCGATGGCCAGCGACCGGCGTTCATAGGCGGCAGCGACGAGACGGAACAGCAGCTGGGCCCCGGTGTCGTCGAGCGGGGCGAAGCCAATCTCGTCACAGATGACCAGGTCCGCCCGCAGGATGGACTCGATCACCCGGCCCACCGAGTTGTCGGCCAGTCCCCGGTAGAGCGAGTCGACCAGCTCGGCGGCGACGAAGTAGCGGACCTTGTAACCGGCGTCGACGGCGGCGTGGCCGAGGGCGACCAGGCAGTGACTTTTCCCGGTCCCGGGCGGGCCCACGAAGCACGGGTTCTCTTTGGCCCTCACCCACTCCAAGCTGGCCAGGTAGTCGAGGGTGGCACGGGGTATGGAAGATGCCGAAATGTCGAAGTCCTCCAACGACTTTTTGACCGGGAAGTTGGCTGCCCTCAACCGGGCGGCGGCGTTGGAGGCGTCCCGGGAGGCGACCTCGGCCTCGATGAGGCTGGCCAAGAAGTCCTCGGGTGACCAGCGTTGCGTCTTGGCCGTGAGCATCAGCTCGGGGGCGAGGCGGCGCACCGTGGACAGCTTGAGGCGGCGCAGGCCGGCCTCGAGCTCGGCGGACAGGGGCGGGGGGGCGGTGGTCATGATGCCGTGGCGTTAGCGGCGGCGTATTCCGACAACGAACGCCGGGGGACGTTAGGCAGGTCGAGCACCAGGGCCTCGCCCACCCTGACGGGCCGGGGCAGGCCGGCGCCGGCAGCCAGGATCGAGCGCACGTCGGAAGCCTTGTAGCGGTGGAACTCAAGGGCTCGGGCCAGCGCCGCCACCAGCGCTTCTTCGCCGTGGGCCGCCTTCAAGCCGGCCAGCTCCTCGAGCTCACTGGCCAACTTCGTCACCCCGGCGGCGGCCGCCGCTTTGATGAAGGCCTCGCCCACTTCGCCCAGTTCACAGATGGCTTTTTCCGCCACCGTGCGAGGGCGGGGCTGGCGCCGGGGCGGACGACGGGGCCCGCCGTAGTGCTCGTCTTTGATGGACGCCTCACCGGGGGCGACCAGGTCGTGGGTGGCCACGACTTCGCCGAAGTGCAAGATGCGCACCTCGGCCCCCAAGACCTCGACCTGGACGGTCCGGCCGATCAGCTTGTCGGGCACCGAGTAGCGGCCCCCACCAAAGCGCACCACGGCCAGGCGGTCAACCTTGCGGGAGATGGCCGAGGAAAACGACGGGCGCAGCGATGGCATCGGCCCCATCAGGGCCCGCTCGGCCTCCAGGCGCAGCCCCGGCACGGCACAGGTCTCGCTGTGGCGCCGGCCGTTGACCTCGTCGCACCAGGCCCGGGCCGCCTCGTTGGCCGCCACCAGGTCGGTGCCGACCAGGTCCTCGGGGACAACCAGGTCGGACTTGGCATAGCCGACCAGGTTTTCTACGACTCCCTTCGACTCGGGGTCGTGGCCCTCACAGAAATCGGGGCGGAACCCATAGTGCAGGGCGAAGCGCACATAGGCCGGCGTGGGCACCACGATGTTGGCCACCAC
>CAZNLF010000384.1:0-2222 GCA_964573595.1 uncultured Acidimicrobiaceae bacterium
CCGGGGAAGCCGGCCCCGGCCGCCGGGCCCATGGCCCGCACCTCGTCGTACTCCTTGCGGCGGTCGGCGTCACCGAGGACGTCGTACGCCGCGGAGATCTCCTTGAACGTGTCCTCGTGGCCCGGATTGGTGTCCGGGTGGTGCTGCTTGGCCAGCTTCCTGTACGCGCTGGTGATCTCCTTGGCCGTGGCGGTCGGGGAGACGCCCAGGGTCTTGTAGTAGTCCTTCTCGAACCATTCGCGTTGCGGAGCCACTCGGTCTCTACCTGGTCCCTTCCTGTTCTCGCCTAGCCCCGCACCATGACCATGGCCGGCCGCACCACTGCGCCGCGCCAGCGGTAGCCGGCCCGCATGACCTGGCCGACCACGGGCTCACCGTCGTCGGGTGTGCCGTCCTCGTCGTCCGGCAGATGACCCACCGCCTCGTGGGCGTTCGGGTCGAACCTCTCCCCGAGCGGGTAGTCCCGTTCGAGGCCGGCCTTGCCGAGCACGTCATGGAGCTGGCCGGCAACGGCCGACAGGGCGCGTCCGTCCGCCGACTCGGCGTCACCGATGTGCTCGGTGGCCAGGTCGAGGGTGTCGAGCACCGGCAACAGGGTGTCGACCAGGGACAGGGCGGCCCTGGCCACCTGGTCGGATTGCTGCTTGGCCACCCGCTTCCGGTAGTTCTCGAATTCGGCCTGCAACCGCCGGAGCGAGTCGAGGTACTCGTCCCGCTGATTGAGGGCGAGCGCCAGTGGGTCGTCGTCGGCGAAGGCCTCGTCGACCGCAGCGCTCACGTCGGCGGCGTCGAGGATCTCCGCGTCGATCACCTCAGCGTCTTCGTCGTCGCCGTCGGCACCGTCGCCGCCGTCGGCCCCGTCCCCGGACGGGTAGTCCGAGCCCAGCTCGGCACCTTCTGCCCCGTGGGCGGGGTGGGACCCGGGGACCTGGTCGGCCTCCGGATCCCACTTGCCGCCGTCACGACCAGAATCGTTTGTTCCGGTCATCGGGATCAGCTCTTGTCGTCGACGATCTCGGCGTCCACGACCTCGTCGTCGGAAGTCTCGTCCTCGGCCGGAACCTCACCACCGGGGGCGGACTGGCTCTCCTTGGCGGCCTCTTCGTACAGCCGCTGGCTGAACGACTGGCTCGCCGTGAGGAGGGTCTCGGTCGAGGTCTTGATCGCCTCGATGTCGGAACCGGCCAGGGACTCCTTCAAGGAGGTGAGGGCGGACTCCACCTTCTCCTTCTCGTCGCCCTGGAACTTCTCGCCCTGGTCCTTCAGCAGCTTCTCGGTCTGGTAGACGAGCGAGTCGGCGTTGTTGCGGACCTCGGCCTCCTCCTTGCGGCGGCGGTCGTCCTCGGCGTGGGCCTCGGCATCCTTCACCATGCGCTCGATGTCCTCCTTGGCCAGTGAGGACTGGCCGGTGATGGTCATCGACTGCTCCTTGCCGGTCGCCCGGTCTTTCGCCGACACGTGGACGATGCCGTTGGCGTCGATGTCGAAGACGACCTCGATCTGCGGGACGCCGCGGGGGGCGGGGGGCAGGTCGACGAGCTGGAACTTGCCCAGCGTCTTGTTGTACATGGCCATCTCCCGCTCGCCCTGGAGCACGTGGACCTCGACCGACGGCTGGTTGTCGTCGGCGGTGGTGAACACCTCGCTCCGCTTGGTGGGGATGGTGGTGTTCCGCTCGATGAGCCGGTGCATGACGGCACCCTTGGTCTCGATGCCGAGGGACAGGGGCGTCACGTCGAGGAGGAGGACGTCTTTGACCTCACCTTTCAACACCCCGGCCTGGACGGCGGCACCGATGGCCACCACCTCGTCGGGGTTGACGCCCTTGTGGGCCTCCTTGCCGGTCATCTGCTGGACCAGCTCCTGGACGGCGGGAATCCTGGTGGACCCACCGACCAGCACCACATGGTCGATGTCGGACTTGCTCAGACCCGAGTCGGCGATGGCCTGGTCGAAGGGCCCCTTGCAGGCGTCGACCAGATCGGACGTGAGCTCGTTGAACTTGGCCCTCGACAGCTTGACGTCGAGGTGCTTGGGACCCTCGGACGTGGCCGTGATGAACGGCAGGTTGATCTGGGTCTCCTGCAGCGAGGAGAGCTCGATCTTGGCCTTCTCGGCCGCCTCCTGCAGGCGCTGGGTGGCCATCTTGTCGGCGGACAGGTCCACGCCCTCGGTGTCCTTGAACGTCTTGACCAGCCAGTCGATGATCCGCTGGTCCCAGT
>CAZNLF010000385.1:0-2208 GCA_964573595.1 uncultured Acidimicrobiaceae bacterium
CCACCGACGTCGTGCCCCCGGTGTCACGATCGACCGACAGCATGGTGTTGCGCCCGCCGCCGAGCCCCTGGTACTCCTTTGTCCGGCCGGCCATCCGCTCCTTCGCCAGGTCGATCCGCTCGGCCGTCTGCTCGGCGATCCACTCGGCCTTCTCCCATGCCTCGTCCTCGGTGTCGGCGATGATCGGACGGAGGGAGATGCTGTAGCGCATCGTGCGCCCGACGCCCTCTGCGACGCGGTTGATGGCGTCCATCCGCTCGGCGACGGCAGCCCGGGGCTCGCCCCAGAAAGCGTAGACGTCGGCCTTACCCGCCCCCACCTCGATGGCGGCGGGTGAGGCCCCGGCGAAGAACAGGGGAATGCTGTCCGGGGTCACCGGCTTCACCGAGCTGAAGGCTCCCTCGTAGCGGAAGAACTCACCGTCGAAGTCGAACGGCGAGTCCTCCTCCCAGATCCTGCGCACGATCGACATGACCTCGCCGGTGCGGCGATAGCGGGCGTCGTGGGGGACGAAGTCACCCTCGCGCCGCTGGTCCTGCTCGTCCCCCCCGGTGATGAAGTGGATGCCGATCCTTCCCCCGCCGGTGAGGTGGTCCAACGTGGCGGCCTTCCGGGCCAGCAGCACCGGCTGCACGAAGCCGGGACGGTGGGCGACCAGCACCTTCAGGTGGTCGGTGTGGTGCAGGACCGATGCAGCGACCGCCCATCCCTCGGGACCGACGGCGCCGTAGCCGACCAGCACCCGGTCGAAGCCGGCGTCCTCGTGGGCCCGCGAGATCTCGACGAGGTAGGCCGGGTCGACCACCGGGCCGTCCATCCAGTCCACGACCGGGCCGTCGACCAGGGGACCCTTGATCTCCGAGGCATCCCTCGTGCCGACCATCCCGATGATCTCGATAGGCATGTCGATTGGTCCCTTCGCGCTGGCGGTGAGCTTTCCGGATGCACTGGATGTATCGGACAGCAGTGGACAATTCCTGAGCGCGATCCCGAATCCGCTCCGGTCCCACCCGGCGGGTACCGGCGCGTTCGCCCTGGTGGGCGACGAATAGCCCCTCCCCACGGCCCCGGGACGGCTCGGGGGGGGCACCAAGGCCTCAGGATGGTGGCGGATGATGCCGATAGGAGCGAATGGTCGTCGTGCATCCGGAGTCGCTCGAGGAGGGCGGCCACGGCACCACCCGCACGCGGGGCGACGGCGAGACCCGGTGGACGTGTGCGCTGGTCAACAACATGCCCGACGGTGCCTTCATCGAGACCGAGCGGCAATTCCTGGGGCTCCTCGGAGCCGGTTCGGGGGACGAGGCGCTCGACACCCGGCGCTACTCCATGCCCTCCATCCCGAGGGGCGAGGCGATCGCCAAGCGGATCGCCGAAGACTACGCACCGGTCGGCACCATCGCCGACCACCCCCCCGATCTGCTGGTCGTGACGGGGGCGAATCCCGTGGAGTCGGTCCTCCAGTCCGAGCCGTTCTGGCCCGAGTTGGTCGCCCTCCTGTCATGGGCCAGCGAGCACGTGCAGTCGATGATGCTCTCGTGCCTCTCGGCTCATGCGGCCCTGTCCGTGTTCGACGGCCTCGAACGCCAACCGCTCTCGGCCAAGTGCACCGGCGTCTTCCGACAGACGGTGGACACCGCCGAACCGTTGGCGTCCGGCCTTCGTGCATCCCTCGTCCTGCCCCACTCCCGCCTGAACGCGGTGCCGACCGCCCAGCTCCGCAGCGCCGGGTACCGCATCCCCGTGCTGTCGGACGTCGGCTGGAGCGTGGCGACCAGGGGGATCAACCGCGCCGAGGTCGTGCTCGTCCAGGCTCATCCCGAGTACGGGCCCACCAGCCTGCTGCGGGAGTACCACCGCGACGCCCGCCGGTTCGTCCGCCACGAGAGGGACGACCCACCGGTCCTGCCGCTGCGCTGCGTCGCCCCCGGCGATCGGCGGAGCCTCGAATGGTTGCACCGCCGGATCACCGGCGGCGAGCGTGAGCCGGCGATCGTGGACTCCTTTCCCTTCGACCAGGTGGGGGCGAGGGCCCGATGGCCGTGGCGGGACGCGGCGGGACGCTTGTATGCCAACTGGCTGACCGGCGTCCCGAAGACCGGCGTCGCCAAGAGGAGTGCGTGAGCCGATGCGCGACGAGACCATCGCCATCCACGGCGGCTACACGGCCGACGGCACACGGGCCGTGGCCGTGCCCATCTACCAGAC
>CAZNLF010000386.1:0-2199 GCA_964573595.1 uncultured Acidimicrobiaceae bacterium
GGGGCGTGGTCGGGGCGGCGGGCGTGGTGGGGGCGGTGGGCGAGGTCGGGGCGGAGGTCACCGGGCGGGGAGGTTAGCCGGGGGAGGCGCAGGGCCGCCGGTGAGGCGCCGGCGGGAGGCGGCGTTGAGTAGCGTGCCCGGCTGTGGGGGCAGCACCGACCGTGGCACGAGTGACCGGACCGATCGTCGGGGGTTCCCACGGGTGGCCCTTTGCGGCCGCGGGTGAGGGCCGCCTCCCCCCGGGCTATATCGAGGAGGAGTACTTCATCGAAGGGGATGCGGTGCAGTACGCCCTGGCCCCCGGGGGTGCGTACGCGCACGATGGGCGGTGGGATGTCGTAGAGCGCGAGCCGAGCCGGTTCCGCACGCGCTTCTTGGTGCGCCGGCCGGTCGATCCGGCGCGCTTCAGTGGCACCGTCGTCGTGAACTGGAACAACGTCTCGCTCGGTTTCGACTACGTGGGGCGACTCAGAGACGAAGAGAGTGAGGTGATCGCGTCGGGGGGTGCCTGGGTGGGTGCGTCGGTGCAGAAGGTCGGGCTCGACGGGCTTCCCGGCGC
Organism: uncultured Acidimicrobiaceae bacterium; assembly: GCA_964573595.1. GTDB lineage: Bacteria > Actinomycetota > Acidimicrobiia > Acidimicrobiales > RAAP-2 > Bog-756. Next base: position 560 of record CAZNLF010000386.1, read on the forward strand.
CGAACGGCGCGGCCTGATCGGTTGGGACCGGGAACGCTACGGCACGCTGTCCATCCTCAATGACGACGCGTCCTTCGACATCTTCACCCAGGTCGCGGATGCGATCGGGCCTGATCGGCCCGGGGCCAGTGCCGGGGCCGGGGTCGGGGTCGGGGCCGGGGTCGACACCGTCGATCCCATGGGTGGCCTGGTAGTGGAGCGGCTGCTGGCGGCCGGCGAATCACAGTCGGCTTGCCGCTTGGCGACGTACTACAACGCCATACAGCCCGTCACGCAACGGTTCGACGGCTTCCTCCTGATCGTCTATGCCGGCGGCGGCACGCGGGTCGAGGCCGCCGGTCCGGGCCCGGCGCTCGACTCCATACCCGAGGAGTTGCGCTCCGTCATCAACATCCTCCCCTTCGGGTCGCATCGCTTGCGTCCCGACCTTGCCACCCCGGCATTGGTCCTCAACTCCGAAACCGAGGTGCTGTGGTATCTACCGGTACGCCAGCCGGACACCGGCACCCATCGTCTGTGGGAGGTCGCCGGCACCGCGCATCTCGATGGTGGGTTCGGGGAGGGGATGGAAGCCGAATGGCAACGGGACTTCGGCGAGGTGGTCTCGCTGCCCCTCATTGAGGCAGTCGCCGGACCGCCCAACACGCTTTCGTACGGTCCGGCGGCCAACGCCGCCCTGCGGCACCTCTGGTCCTGGATGAAAGACGGCGTGCCCCCGCCGGAGCAGGCCCGCGTCGAGCTCGCGGCGCAGTCGGCGTCCGGAGGTCAGCCGGAGCTCCTGCGCGACGAGCTCGGCAACGCCATCGGAGGCATCCGGTTGCCGGATTTCGCCGTGCCGACGGCGACACACGTGGGCGCGAGCGTCGGTCCCGTACCGGACCTGGCCGGAACAAGCACGCCCTTCTCCTCAGAAAGGCTCCATGCCCTCTATCTCGACCACGCGGCGTACGTCGAGCGCTACGACCGCGCCGTCGACGAGGGTCTGGCCAAGGGGTTCCTTCTCGAGGAGGATGCACAGCGATTGCGGGAACGGGCGGCAGCCGCTCCGGTGCCGTGACGCCTCTCCCCCATAGCCCTTCGCCCGACCCCTCGCCCGGCGCCCGACCCCTCGCCCGGCGCCCGACCCCTCGTCTGACCCCTGACCCTCGCCGGGCCCGGACTACGGCCGTACACTAAGGGTGACGCCCGCAGATCCGAGGAGGACCACATGGCCGAGACACCGTTTAGCCGAACCGTCGACGCCGACCCCGAATTCGAGCGCCTCCACCGCAAGCGCCAGCTGGTCGCCGCCTTCCACCTGTTCTCGAAGTTCGGCTTCGACGAGGGCGTGGCGGGACACATCACCGCCCGGGACCCCGAACGCCTGGATCATTTCTGGGTCAACCCGTTCGGACTCTCCTTCGGCCTCATCCGGGTAGCCGACCTGATCCTGGTCAACGACCGGGGAGACGTGGTGGAGGGCGACGGGCCTCTGAACACGGCGGCGTTCGCCATCCATTCCCAGGTACATGCGGCCCGCCCCGATGTGATGGCCGCGGCCCACTCCCATTCGCTGTACGGCAAGGCATGGTCGTCGCTCGGGCGGCTCCTCGATCCCCTCACCCAGGACTCGTGTGCCTTCTACGAGGACCACGGGCTCT
>CAZNLF010000387.1:0-2196 GCA_964573595.1 uncultured Acidimicrobiaceae bacterium
TCCTCGACGGCGCCAGCCATCCCGAGGAGCTGGCCGCCGAGGCGGTCCGGCTCGGTCTCTCGGCACTGGCGCTGACCGACCACAACGGCCTCTACGGCGTGGTCCGCTTCGCCGAGGCGGCCCGGGCCTTCGGGCTGCCCACCATCTTCGGGGCCGAGCTCACCATCAGTGGGGCCCATATCCCCCATCCCCGGACCGGCGTGCCCGACCCCGACGGCACCCACCTGGTGGTGCTGGCCCGTGACCCCGAGGGGTACGCCCGTCTCAGTCAGGTGATCGCGGAGGCCCACCTGGCCGGCGGTGAGAAGGGGAAACCGATCATCACCCTGGACGACCTGGCCGACCGCCACGGCGGGCACTGGCAGGTCCTCACGGGATGCCGCAAGGGGGCACTGGCCACCGCCCTCACCGACGGCGGCCCGGCAGTGGCCGCCCAGGTGCTCGACGAACTGATCGAGCGGTTCGGCCACGACCAGCTCGCCGTCGAGCTGTGGGACCACGGCAACCCGGTCGACGCCACCCGCAACGACTCCCTGGCCCTGCTGGCCACCGAGCGGGGGGTGGTCCCGGTGGCGACCAACAACGTCCACTACGCCACCCCGTCCCGGTTCCCGCTGGCCACCGCCCTGGCTGCGGTACGGGCCCGGCGGACGCTCGGTGACCTCGAGGGATGGCTCCCCTCCTCGGCCACCGCCTGCCTGCGCGGCGAGGCCGAGCAGCACCGTCGGTTCGCCCGGTGGCCGGGGGTGGTCGAGCGGGCGGCGGAGCTCGCGGCCCGATGCGCCTTCGACCTCCGCCTGGTGGCACCACGGCTGCCCGACTTCCCGGTGCCCGCCGAGCACACCGAGCAGACCTGGCTGATCGAGCTGGTCCACCGGGGCGCCGCCGAACGGTACGGGCCGAGAGGGGCCGAGCGGGTGCCGGGTGCCTACGCCCAACTGGACCGCGAGCTGTCCATCATCGGCGCGGTCGGGGTCCCCGGCTACTTCCTCACCGTGTGGGACATCGTCCAGTTCTGCCGGCGGCAGGACATCTTCTGCCAGGGCCGGGGCTCCGCGGCCACGTCGGCGGTCTGCTACGCCCTCGGCATCACCAACGTCGACGCCGTCTCCCTCGGGCTGCTGTTCGAACGCTTCCTCTCCCCGGCGCGCGACGGGCCACCGGACATCGACGTCGACATCGAGTCGGGCCGGCGCGAGGAGGTGATCCAGTACGTCTACGAACGGTACGGCCGGCTGCACGCCGCCCAGGTGGCCAATGTCATCACCTACCGGTCGCGCTCGGCCCTGCGTGACGTGGGCAAGGCGCTCGGGCACCCGGCCGAGGAGGTGGATGCCTGGGCGAAGTCGGTCGACCGGGGCGAGCCGCTCGGCGAGCGGGCCGGCCTGCCCCCGTTGGTGAGGGAGCTGGCCGCCGACCTGGTCGACTTCCCCCGACACCTCGGCATCCACTCCGGTGGCATGGTCATCTGCGACCGGCCGGTGGTCGAGGTCTGTCCGGTCGAGTGGGGACGGATGCCCGGCCGGAGCGTGCTCCAGTGGGACAAGGACGACTGCGCGGCGGCCGGGCTGGTCAAGTTCGACCTCCTCGGGCTGGGGATGCTCACCGCACTGCACCACATGGTCGACCTGGTGCGCGACTTCCACCACGTCGAGATCGACCTGGCCCGCCTCGACCAGGAGCCCGAGGTCTACGACCTCCTGTGCCGGGCCGACACCGTCGGGGTGTTCCAGGTGGAGTCGCGGGCCCAGATGAACACCCTCCCCCGGGTGCGTCCCCGATGCTTCTACGACCTGGCCATCGAGGTGGCCCTCATCCGGCCCGGGCCCATCCAGGGGCACGCCGTCCATCCCTACATCCGACGGCGCAACGGGAGCGAGCTGGTCAGCTACCTTCATCCCCTCTTGCAGCCCGCCCTGGAGCGCACGCTCGGCGTGCCCCTCTTTCAGGAGCAGTTGATGCAGATCGCCATCGACGTGGCCGGCTTCACCCCCACCGAGGCGGACGAGCTGCGCCAGGCGATGAGCGCCAAGCGCTCAGGCGAGCGGATGGCCCGCCTGCGCGACCGGCTGTTCGCCGGGATGGCCGCCCGGCAGGTCTCGGCCGAGGTGTCCGAGCAGGTGTACGCGGCGTTGGCCGCCTTCGCCAACTTCGGGTTCCCCGAGAGCCACTCGGTGGCCTTCGCCCACCTGGTGT
>CAZNLF010000388.1:0-2193 GCA_964573595.1 uncultured Acidimicrobiaceae bacterium
CCCGGGACGGTGCGGCGTCTGCCCGACGGGGTCAAGCACCCCCAGATGCAGTGGAACATCCTCGACGAGACGGGTGGGGGCAGTGCGATGCTGGACGGGGTGCCCCGGCCGACGTGGGTGTACTTCGTCCACTCCTACGCGCCGGAGCTCACGCCGGACACCACGGCCACGTGCGACTACGGCGGCACGGTCACCGCGTCGGCAGAGCGGGGCCCCCTGTGGGGCACACAGTTCCACCCGGAGAAGTCCGGATCGGTGGGGCTGAGGATCCTCTCGAATTTCGTCGCCGCCGTCAACGGAGGAGCGAAAGGCGCTGACACGGGTACGGGCGCAGACGCCGGAACCGGGTGATGGACCTCTACCCGGCCATCGACATCCGCGGCGGGGGGGCCGTCCGGCTGACTCAGGGCGACTTCGACCGGGAGACCTCCTACGGTGATCCGGTGAGCCTCGCCCGGCACTTCGAGGCCGGCGGAGCGCCGTGGCTGCACGTGGTCGACCTCGATGCCGCCCGCCAGGGCCGGCCGGTGAACCGTCCCGTCGTCCTGGCCATCGCCGGGGCGGTGCGGATCCCGGTCGAGACCGGCGGTGGCGTCCGATCGGAGGAGGACGTCGAAGAGCTGCTGGCGGGCGGGGTGAGCCGGGTGGTCCTCGGCACGGCGGCCCTGGAGGATCCGGCCCTGGTCCGATCACTGGCGTCCCGACATCGAGGCAGGGTGGCGGTCGGGGTGGACTATCGGCGTTCACCGGGCGGGGGCACCGAGGTGGCGGTCCGCGGCTGGGAACAGGGCACCGGCCGGTCGGTCGCCGACGTAGTCGACGAGTTGGAGGGGGCCGGGCTGGGCGCCGTCGTGGTGACCGCCATCGACCGCGACGGGACGTTGGGGGGACCTGACCTCGAGGGACTCCGCGACGTGCTCGGTGCGACGACGATCCCGGTCATCGCCTCGGGCGGCATCGGGTCCACTGCCGATGTCGCGGCCCTGGCCGCGCTCGGGGGGCCGGACCCCGCCGCCCCAGACGGGGGGATCCCGCGCCGGCTGGCCGGTGCGATCACCGGGAGGGCACTGGTGGACGGGCGGATGACCGTGGAGGAGGGGGTCGCCGCATGCGCACCGTCCGTGTGATCCCGTGCCTCGACGTGGACGCCGGACGCGTCGTCAAGGGCGTGCAGTTCACCGACCTGTTCGACGCCGGCGACCCCGTGGAGTTGGCCTTGCGCTACGACCGCCAGGGGGCGGACGAGCTCGTGTTCTTGGACATCACCGCCTCGTCCGACCAGCGCCGCACCATGGTGGACGTGGTGTCCCGCACCGCCGAGGCCGTGTTCATCCCCTTCACCGTGGGTGGGGGGGTGCGGTCGGTCGAGGACGCCCGCCAGCTGTTGCGGGCCGGAGCCGACAAGGTCGGCGTCAACACCGCGGCGGTCGACCGCCCCGGGCTGGTCGCCGAGCTGGCCGCGGAGTTCGGCAGCCAGTGCGTGGTGGTGGCCGTCGATGCCCGGAGCCGCCGCGCCGGGGCAGGGTCGGTGCCGTCTCAGGGTTGGGAGGTCTTCACCCACGGGGGACGGACTGCCACCGGCCTCGACGCCGTCGAGTGGTGTGAGCGCTGTGCCGAGACCGGTGCGGGGGAGATCCTGCTCACCTCGATGGACCGGGACGGCACCCGTGACGGGTTCGATCTGGAGCTCACCGCCCTGGTGGCCGAGCGCTGCCCGGTCCCGGTGATCGCGTCGGGGGGCGTGGGCGGTCTCGACGACCTGGTCGAGGGGGCGCTGCGCGGGAAGGCGGACGCGGTCCTCGCCGCCTCCATCTTCCACCTCGGTGAGTTCACGGTCGGGCAGGCCAAGGAGCGCCTGGCCGCCGCCGGCGTGCCGGTGCGACCGGGGTCGGGCGTCGGAGGTGCCGATCGGGCGGTTTCTGCCCTGCGGTAGCCTCTCCACGTGGCCATGACGACCTCGGATCCTCCGACGAGCAGCGCGAACGACGCCCGGGAACCGAGCAAGCTGCCGATCACCGTGCTGGCCGACCGGGTGCTGGTCCAGGTCGGCCAGGCCGAGGGGGAGCGTCGATCGAGGGCGGGGATACTCATCCCCGCCACCGCCCACGTCTCGCGGCGGCTCACCTGGGCGACAGCCGTCGCCGTCGGGCCCCACGTGCGGTCGGTCAAGGTCGGCGACAACGTGCTGTTCAA
>CAZNLF010000389.1:0-2187 GCA_964573595.1 uncultured Acidimicrobiaceae bacterium
ACGAAGCTCTGGCCGAGGATCGACCACTGGGTGGCCCCGTGCATGAGGGGGGCGATGGGCAGCAGGGTGACCTGTCCGGACTTGCCCTTCTCCACCATCTCCTCGGGTCGCTCCACCCTGGTGTTGCTGTGGGGGTCGACACCACCGCCCAGGGCGTAGAAGACGTCCTCGTGCCTCCACACCACACCCTTCGGCATGCCGGTGGTGCCGCCGGTGTAGAGGATGTAGTGGTCGTCGCCGGTGCGCGGTCCGAAGTCCCGCTCGGGGCCGCCGGCGGCCACGGCGTCCTCGAAGGCCACCGCCCCTTTTGGCTTGGGCTGGCCGGAGCCGTCCTCGACCGTGACGACCAGCCGCAGGTCCGGCAACTCGGGGAGCAGCTCGGTGACGCGTGGCCCGAACTCCGCCTGGTGGACCAGGGCCACCAGGTCGGCATTGGTGAACAGGTACCGGAGCTCGTCTTTCACGTAGCGGTAGTTGATGTTGATCCACACGGCCCGCAGCTTGAACACCGCCCAGGCCGTCTCCACCCACTCGACGCTGTTGTACGAGTAGATGCCCACGTGGTCGCCGGGGCCGATCCCCTGGTCGGCGAGGAAGTGGGCCAGGCGGTTGGCCCGCTCCTCCATCTGGGCGAAGGTGCGACGTTGGTCACCGGCCACCAGGTACTCGCGGTCCCCGAAGGAGTCGACGGCCGCTTCGAACAGATCAGCAAGGTTGAACGTCATCGGCCGTTCAGTAGAACACGTTTCCATTCGGGCGGCAACCAACCCCGGTGCCGCCGACCGGTGGTTCAGTCCCGTGTCTCGTTGATCGCAGTGGAGGGCAGCGGAACGGTGGGGCCCGGCGTCTCCGCCAGCTCCTTGTGGACCGGCTCCTCACCACCGCGGACGGCCTCGAGGACCGAGGTGGCCAGCCCCAGGGCGTCCAGCCCGAGCTGGGCCAGGATCCGATCGGGCTTGCCCTGGGCCAGATACTGGCGGGGAATGCCCAGGTTGACCACGGGTGGCGCGGCGCCCAGCGGGCGGCTCCTCCGGATGGCGTCGGCCAGGAACATGCCCGCGCCGCCCTGGCGGATGCCGTCCTCCGCCGTCACGACCAGGAGGTGGCTGCCGGCGTCGGCCACCATCTCGGGATCGGGGTGGGAGACCACCCGGGGGTCCCACACGGTCATCTCGATGCCCTCGGCGGCCAGCAGATCGGCCGCCTCCTCGGCGGCCGTCACCATCTTGCCCACGGCGAGCATGCACACCGAGCCGTCGCCGGCACGGACCTTCCGGGCGCGGAGCCCGGTGCCCACGGTGCCCGGGGCCACCCAGGGGGCCGGTGTCTTCGGGAACCGGATGACCGACGGCCCGTCGAGTGTGAGCGCCTCGGCCAACATCACCTCGACCTCGGGGGCGGACGAGGGGGCGAAGACCGTCATCCCGGGAATCGACAGCGAGAGGGCCATGTCGAGCACGCCGTGGTGGCTGGGACCGTCGTCGCCGGTGATGCCGGCCCGGTCGAAGACCATCACGACGGGGAGCTTGTGCAGGCCCACGTCGAGGTTGGCCTGGTCGAACGCCCTCGTGAAGAACGTCGAGTACACCGCCACCACCGGTCGTTGGCCGGCCATGGCCATGCCCGCCGCGGCCGTCACCGCGTGCTGCTCGGCGATGCCCACGTCGATGAACCGCTCGGGGAACCGGGCCTCGAAGGGCAGGAGACCGGTGGGGCCGGGCATCGCCGCGGTGATGGCGACAATGCGGGGATCGGCCTCGGCCAGCCGCAGCAGCGACCGGGTGAACCCGTCGGTGAACGTGGTGACGGGAAGGTCGGCCGGAACCGGGTCGGCCGGCTGGTCACCGACGGCACCGATAGCAGCGGCGGCCCGCTCGGCCCTGGACACACCCGGAGCGCCCTCGGCTCCGTCGCCCCCGGCCCCGTCCGGTCCACCGGTGACCGCGGCGACCTTCACCTTGAAGTCGTGGAGCCGTTGCACGTCGTCCTCTTCGGCCGGCGCGTAGCCGCGCCCCTTCTGCGTCAGCACGTGGACCACGATGGGCCCGGGCCATTCGGCGGCGTTGGCGAGCGCCAGCTCGACGCCGGCGATGTCGTGCCCGTCGATGGGTCCGGCATACCTGATGCCCAGGGCCTCGAAGAAGGTGTGGGGGGTGACCACCTCGCGCAGGGCGCTGGTCAGTCCGT
>CAZNLF010000390.1:0-2158 GCA_964573595.1 uncultured Acidimicrobiaceae bacterium
CTCAATCCCTCTTTGCTGGTGCTCCTCGACCACGACGAGACCCACCTGCACGACGCGGCAGCCTCGTTGCCGGTCCCCTGCGTCCAGGCGCTCGTCGACATCACGAACCGGCCGGCGGTTCTCGACGCGTTCCGGTCGTACCGGCCCGAGGTGGTGTTCCACGCCGCGGCCCACAAGCACGTCCCCGTGCTCGAGCAGCACCCCGTCGAGGCCGCGGACACCAACGTGCTCGGAACGCTGAACGTGATCGACGCCGCCACCGAGGTGGGCACCCGCCGGTTCGTCCAGATCTCCACGGACAAGGCCGTGCGCCCCTCCAGCGTCATGGGCGCATCCAAGCGCCTGGCCGAGCAGATCGTGCTGTCGAGGGCACCCAGCGACGGTTCGTACTGCACGGTCCGCTTCGGCAACGTGCTCGGGAGCCGTGGGAGTGTGATCCCGACCTTCGCACGCCAGATCGCCAACGGTGGACCGGTCACGGTGACCGACGACCGGATGACCCGTTTCTTCATGAGCGTCGAAGAGGCCGTGCAGCTGGTGCTCGAATCGTCGGTGCTGTCCGACGGGGGCGGCGAGGTCTTCATGCTCGAGATGGGCGAGCCGGTGCGCATCCTCGACCTGGCCGAGCGGATGATCCGGCTCTCCGGCTACCAGGTGGGTGTCGACATCCCGATCGAGCTTATCGGCGCCCGGCCCGGTGAGAAGCTCGACGAGGAGCTGCGGACCCCCGACGAGCAGATGCTCACCACCCAACACCCGTACATCAACCAGCTCGTGCCGATCTCGGCCCCGACGGACGAGCTGGCGTCGTTGCTCCGTCGATTGGACGAGGCCGTCTCGCGTCGGGATCCGGTGACCACCCGGCAGCTGCTGTTCGCTCCCGGGTGGTCGGTCCAGCCCAACGTGAACCATCTGGCCAAGTCGACGGGCGCGGTCCACACGTCGGGTGGAGCCGGTGCCGCCGGGCCGACGTCGGGGGAGGGCGGGCCGGTCGGGGGCCAGAACTCGAACGGCTCCACCGTCACCGGCTCGGAACAGGTTCCGGCTTGAGGGTCCCGTCGGGTACGAACGGGTGAGCGGTACCGACAGGCGTACCAAGTTGGTGGTCGTGGGTCAGGGCTACGTCGGCCTACCTCTGGCCATGCGGGCCGTCGAGGTGGGATTCGAGGTGGTCGGCTTCGAGGTCGACCACCGCAAGGTGAAGAGCCTGGCCAGCGGCAGTTCCTACGTCGAGGACATCTCCGACGATCGCCTGGCGGCCGCGATCGATTCCATGCGCTACACCCCGACGGCCGACCCGGAACTCATCTCCGGCTTCGACGTCGCCGTCATCGACGTGCCGACGCCACTCCGTGACGGCGCGCCCAACCTCTCCCATGTCGAACACGCCTCCGCCGAAGTGGCGCGCCATGTCCGGCCGGGGTGCACGGTGGTCCTGGAGTCGACCAGCTATCCGGGAACCACCGAGGAGCTGGTCGGACCCATCCTCGAGGAGGGCTCGGGTCTCGTGGCCGGACGGGACTTCCACCTCGGGTACAGCCCGGAGCGCATCGACCCGGGCAACGCCACGTGGCGGCTGGAGAACACGCCGAAGGTCGTCTCCGGGATCGACGACGCGTCGTTGGCGTCCGTCCAGGGGTTCTACGACCGGATCGTCGAATGCACGGTACCGGTCTCCGGCACCCGGGAGGCCGAGTTGACCAAGCTCCTGGAGAACACCTTCCGCCATGTCAACATCGCCCTCGTCAACGAGCTGGCCATGTTCGCGGACGAGTTGGACATCGATGTCTGGTCGGCCATCGATGCGGCATCGACCAAGCCGTTCGGCTATCTGCGCTTCACGCCGGGCCCCGGCGTGGGTGGCCACTGCCTGCCGATCGATCCGAGCTACCTCTCCTGGAAGGTACGACGCAGCCTCGGCCAACCCTTCCGATTCGTCGAACTGGCCAACGACGTCAACGAGCACATGCCCGACTATGTTGTCCGCCGCCTGATCCTGGCCCTCAACCAGCTGGGCCGGTCCGTCAAGGGTGCGCGGGTGCTGCTACTCGGCCTGGCGTACAAGAAGAACACCGGCGATGCGCGCGAGGCACCGGGAACGGCCATCGCCCAGTCGCTCGACCTGCCCATCGCGCAGTTCTTTGCCGACGACTCGCTG
>CAZNLF010000391.1:0-2144 GCA_964573595.1 uncultured Acidimicrobiaceae bacterium
CCGCGGTCATCGGGGACACCATCGGCGACCCGTTCAAGGACACCGCCGGGCCGGCTCTCAACCCGCTGATCAAGGTCATGAACTTGGTGTCCCTGCTCATCCTCCCGGCCATCATCTCCCTGCGCCACCACACCGGAGCCCGCCTGGCCATCGCCGGGGTGGCCCTGGTGGTCCTGCTCCTGGCCATCGCCTTCTCCAAGCGGAAGACCGATTCGATGGACGCCGAGCTCCCGGCCAGCGAGGTGGCGGCCCTCGACGAGGCCGCCACCGTGGCCATGGAATCCTCCCACGACTGAATTCCCAGTTCAGGGGGGTCCTGAGGCGCCGACGACCGGGGCCCGGGGTTGACAAGCGCTCACTCCAACGTTCACCCTGGGCCCACAGCCATGCCACCAACCGACCTGACAGAGACGACCGCCGAGAGCGGCCCCGAGGACGACGCCCCCGGGGCCCCGCGCGGCCGGGCGGGGGCGAAGCCCCTGGTCATCGTGGAGTCGCCCGCCAAGGCCAAGACGATCGCCGGGCTGCTCGGACCGGGCTATGTGGTGGAGTCGTCCATCGGCCACATCCGCGATCTCCCCCGCCGGGCCGACGAGGTCCCGGCCGCCTACAAGGGCGAGGCGTGGTCGCGGCTCGGCGTGGACGTCGACAACGGCTTCAAGCCGCTGTACGTCGTCTCGACGGAGAAGAAGTCCCAGGTGGCCAAGTTGAAGCAGCTGGTCAAGCAGGCCAGTGAGGTCTACCTGGCCTCGGACGAGGACCGCGAGGGGGAGTCCATCGCCTGGCACCTGCTCGAGGTGTTGGCCCCCCGGGTGCCGGTCAAGCGGATGGTGTTCCACGAGATCACCAGGCCGGCCATCGAGCGGGCGGTCACCGAGTGGCGCGACCTCGACCGGCGGCTCGTCGACGCCCAGGAGGCGCGCCGCATCCTCGACCGGCTCTACGGCTACGAGGTGTCCCCGGTCCTGTGGAAGAAGATCATGCCCCGGCTGTCGGCCGGTCGGGTCCAGAGCGTGGCCACCCGGATGGTGGTGGAACGCGAACGGGCACGGATGGGGTTCCGCTCGGCCGGCTGGTGGGGCATCGACGGCACGTTCACCACGGCCGACGGCCGGTCGGGGGGGACCGGGGAGACCCCCCGTTCGTTCACCGCGTCGCTGGTGAGCCTGGACGGCGTGAACCTGGCCTCGGGCCGTGACTTCGACGACACCGGGTCGCTGACCTCGCCCGGCGGCGTGGTGGTCCTGGCCGAGGAGGATGCCCGGGCGCTGGCCGCCGGCCTCTCGGGTGTGCCCTTTTCGGTGAAGTCGATCACCCACAAGCCCTTCCGGCGCTCACCGTCGCCCCCGTTCATGACCTCGACCCTCCAGCAGGAGGCGGGCCGCAAGCTGCGGTTCAGCTCCAAGCGGGCCATGCAGGTCGCCCAGCGCCTCTACGAGGACGGGTGGATCACCTACATGCGCACCGACTCGACCACGTTGTCGAGCCAGGCGCTCGACGCCGCCCGGTCGCAGGCGGCCGCCCTCTACGGCCCCGAGTACGTGCCCGGCCAGCCGCGCCGCTACGAGCGCAAGGTGAAGAACGCCCAGGAGGCGCACGAGGCCATCCGGCCGGCGGGGGAGTCGTTCCGGACGCCGGACCAGGCCGCCCGGTCGCTGTCGGGCGACGAGTTCCGGCTCTACGACCTCATCTGGAAGCGCACCGTCGCCTCCCAGATGGCCGACGCCACCGGGACGAGCGCCCAGGTCCGCCTGGTCGGCAGCGCCGAGGGCCCCGAGGGGGTCGGAGGTCGGGAGGCCGAGTTCTCCGCGTCGGGCAAGGTGATCCAGTTCCCCGGCTACCTGCGGGCCTACGTGGAGGGGGAGGACGACCCCGAGGCCGAACTGGCCGACCGCGAGGTCCACCTGCCCCCGATGGACGAGGGCGACCCGGTGTCGGTGGACGATCTCGAGCCGGGCTCGCACGCCACCCAGCCCCCCGCCCGCTACACCGAGGCGTCGCTGGTGAAGGCCATGGAGGAGCTGGGCGTCGGTCGTCCCTCGACCTACGCCAGCGTCATCGCCACCATCCTCGACCGGGGCTACGTGTGGAAGAAGGGGACGGCGCTCGTGCCGAGCTTCACCGCCTTCGCTGTCGTCGGGTTG
>CAZNLF010000392.1:0-2143 GCA_964573595.1 uncultured Acidimicrobiaceae bacterium
GTCGGCTTCGAGGAACTGGTGGACGAGAGCCTCCAGCCCGACAGAGAAGAGCGACCATTCCTGGTCTTCTCCGTTCGGACCGGTCGAACGAGTCATCATCTCGATGTGGTCACTCGTTCGTTGACGAAGGGAACAGCCCTCCGCGTAGGCGATGACCGCCATGGCGAACTGGTCCACGTTCCAGGGTTGGCGGAACCGAAGTCCGAGCACGTCGATGAGCATCGTGAAGTTCTCGATCCACAATTTCGAGAGGGACCGATAGCCGTCCGCCAGGGCCGCTTTCATCCGCGCCTGGCGATCCGGCACCGCGGTGGCCGTCGCCATGGAGACGACGCTGATCCACAGCGGCCAGTTGGTTGATTGGGCGAGGGCCGTGCTGCTTGCGTTACCTGCGCTGCGAACCACCTCGCCGAGGGCGTGAGCACGGGAGCTGGGGGTGGACAAATCCAGGGTAGCCAAGACAGCCGCGATGGCGTCGACCGCCCCCCCGACCTCCGGCCGTGCCTCATCCTCTGCGATGGTGACCAGCACGTCGGCCTGGAAGTCTGCCTGGCTCTCCCAGATGCGCTTGATCACCGACGCGTTGGTGATCCGCAGGCCCGTCTTCGCCTCCACCCGGTCGAAGACCCTCTTGAAGGTGAGATTGCTCGAGCCCGCCTCGATCCCTTCGGCGAACAGGATCTCACGTCCTTCTTCGAGGAGCGACGTGCGCAACTCTTCCCGACTTCGCCTCATCGGCTGTGATGTGGTCATCGCTAGGTTCTCCGAACTGCAGAAACTATGCCGATTTGATCCGCGCCAGTCAAGCGCCGGTGCTGGCCCGGGCCGTCAAGGACGGGTGGCCACACGGATGCTGGTCGTCCCGACGGGCGGCCGCCACACCAGGGCGGTGATGCCGTTGGCGTCGACCAGGGTGTGGGCGCCGAGGTGATCACGCACGAAGGCGATCGCCCCGATGTCGTCGGCCGCCCTGACGTCGGGGATCAGGTTCTCGGCCGCGGGATCGAACACGAACACCACCTCCCGGTTCTGCACCGGAAATGACCGGTTGGGATAGAACCAGTAGCAATACGGGCGGGAGCAGAACCGGCCCATGATGCTGATGGTGCTGATCACCTCGGCATCAGCCGGTGCGAGGGCCAGGACCCTCCTGATCTGGGTCGCCTGGGCCTCGCCGATCTGGGAGATCCCGGAGCGGACGTTGACGGGCGCCAGCCCCACGCCGTAGGACAGCGCCTGCACCGTCACCACGAGCGCCACGGCGATCGCGGGGATCCAGCCGTAGAGAAACCGCTGGGCCATCCACACAAGCACCATGACCGTTCCGAGCAGCACGAACGGGTAGACAACGGCATTCTGGAACGCCTGATTGATCAGGGCGGTATTGGCGCTCAGGGCATTGGTGGCCATCACCACCACGGGGACTCCGAATCCCCAGGCGGAGGCCAGTCCGACCACGCCGGCCTGTTTGACCAGAACGTACATGCTGGTCAGCCGCTCGTGGAGCTGGCCGATGACCCGGGTGGGATGGAGGAGCAGTCCGGAGGCCAGGATGGCGATGCCGGTGGGACCGGACAGCGTCCGCCGGCCGACCAGGTGGGCGTAGGCGGTGATGCCCGAACCGGAGCTGGCGCCGAGGACCGAGACAAGTGTCAACCAGCCGATGGCGACGGCGACCACCAGGGCCCCCTGGCGCCGGGTCTCTCGACCAGCCAGCAGTGCCGAGATGCCCAGCCCGACCAGCGTGATGGCAGCGAAGGTGCCGCACGTCAGCGCCATCACCACCCAGATCCATGCCCGCCGGTGTCGGCCCGACCACAGGTCACGCCCGGCCAATAGGACGAACACGGTGGACAGGGGCTCCATGTGGAAGTCGAAGAAGAGGATCTGGTAGGCGCCCGGACTGGCCACCAGCACCGCGAGCACCACCGATGCCACTCCGGCAGCGGGCCACCACGGCACCGAGCGCTGCTCCAGGTAGTCCACGATCCAGAGGAAGACCACGAAACCGCTGGCGGCCACGGCCAGGTCCTGGATCCACAGCAGGACCACCGGCTCCGGATACACCAGATGGACGAGGGCCAACGGCCAGACGATCAGCTCGAAGTCGCTCTTGATGAACGGGAAGTGGTAGATGGTGTCG
>CAZNLF010000393.1:0-2142 GCA_964573595.1 uncultured Acidimicrobiaceae bacterium
CCACGATCATCCAGGCCGCCCACACCGGCACCGTGGTGAGCTTCGACTCCCTGTTCACCTCCGGGCTGGTCGGCGCCAGTCGGCCGTAGCGGGTGTCCCCGGTGGCACGGCACGGGGACCGGCAATGCTCACGGCACGGGGACCGGCAATGCTCACGGTGCCGATCCCGGCAACGCCCCGGGTGCCGTCCCCGGCGCCACCGGGCCCAGAACCCGGCGTAAGGTCACGTTCTTACTATGGCCCCCGAGCTCACCATCATCGTCCCCGCCTTCAACGAGATGGACCGCCTGGGGGACGGCCTGAAGCGGTTCGACGCAGCCGTCGCTGACGGAGCGGTCGATCTCGAGACCACCGAGATACTGGTCGTCGACGACGGCAGCACGGACGCCACCGCTGACACGGCCCGCTCACTGTTAGCCCACCTCCCCCATCACCGCGTGGTCAGCCACGCGGTGAACCAGGGGAAGGGTGCCGCCATCCGGACCGGTGTGGCCCGGGCCACCGGGGCCTGCACCGCCTACATGGACGCCGACTTCGCCATCGACCCGAGGGCGGTCCCCCTCCTGCTCGAGGGGCTGCGCACCAGCGACGTCGTGATCGGGTCGCGGGCACTTCCCGACTCCATGGTGGAGAGCACCTACGCCCTCCGGTCGGTGATGGGGAGCATGTTCAACCGGTTGGTGACCATGGGCACCGGCCTCGGCTTCCACGACACGCAGTGCGGGTTCAAGGCGTTCCGCACGCCGGTGGCGAAGCTCCTGTTTCACCTGGTGCGCATCGACCGGTTCTCGTTCGACGTCGAGATCCTGGCCCGGGCGCGGGACCTCGGCCTGCGGACCACCGAGGTCCCGGTGCAGTGGCGCCACGTGTCCGGGAGCACCATCCACCCGCTCCACGACCCGATCGCCATGCTCGCCGACGTGTACCGGTCGCGGCTCGGCCTCCTCCCCCCACCACCCGTCACCACCGTGGTGGTCGGCAACCGGCCGGGTGCGGTCGGCACCGAGGGCCTGGCCGGCGAGGTGGGCGCGGTGGTGGCCGACACGCTCGGTGGGAAGCCGGTACCGATCGTGGCCGGACCGACGTCGGTGACCGTCCTGCTGCCGTTGGTCGAGCCGTCCCCGGCCGCACAGGTCCTCTCGGCGCTCGAGGCCCAGTTCGGCGG
This sequence comes from uncultured Acidimicrobiaceae bacterium, assembly GCA_964573595.1. GTDB lineage: Bacteria > Actinomycetota > Acidimicrobiia > Acidimicrobiales > RAAP-2 > Bog-756. Next base: position 1,166 of record CAZNLF010000393.1, read on the forward strand.
GCTCGGGGTGCGGCGCCGGGCGTCGACGTTCGCCACGCTCTCGGAGCTCGGGCCCCTGGCCGGCCGACTCCTCCCCTACGCCTGAACCTTCGCTACCCCTGAACCTTCCCTACCCCTGATCCTTCGCTACCCCTGATTCGTCGCCCTGAGCACGTACTCCGGGGCGCGATTTCCGGCGTATCGGATCCGAGGCGCCGGGGCGGTTCTGGCTCCGGCTTGCCTCATGTGCGAGCTGAGGACACCCAGCGCATCCCCGGGATACCTCAAGTTGGGGTGCTGTGGCGTCGATGGCGCGGGGTTGGAGACAACACCGGCGGCGTCAGCTGCAGGTGGACTCTCCGGCGTGGGAGGAGGGCCCGATGGCCTTCGAGCTGGATCTGGTACGCACGGCGGCTGGCACGAGCCACCCGAATGCAGTGCAGGCCGCAAGGAAGCACCCGTGAGCACCGCCGTCCACCCCACGACCGAGGTCGCGGCACCGTTCCCGGCGCACACCGTTAAGCAGGTCTCCAAGCTGGTGGTCCCGTTCCTCGGCCTCCTCGGCGCCGTGCAGGGCTCATGCCCGAACATCGCCTCGACGGCGCTGGTGGGCGCCAGCCGGTCGCTCCACATGGCCGGGAGCACCCAGGCGCTGGCGGCCAGCGTCCAGACCATGGCGATCGCCGCCACCGTGATCTCGACGGGCCTCCTCGCCGACCGCCTGGGCCGGCGCAATGTCTTGATGGTGGCCCTGATCGTCGGGGCGATCGGCAACCTGGCGGTGGTGGCCGCACCGTCGCCGGACTTCTACATGCTGGGAATGGCCATCACTGGCATCGGGCTCGGCGCCGTCTACTGCGCCGCGTTCGGCTACATGGACGCGGTCGTGCCCAAGGAGCGGATGGCGGGCGCCATGGGCGTGTTCACGGCCGTCGTCATGGCGGGCACCGTGGTGCTCACGTTCATCGGTGGCAACCTGGCGAGCGCCCACTGGCGGA
>CAZNLF010000394.1:0-2117 GCA_964573595.1 uncultured Acidimicrobiaceae bacterium
CCGGCGGTGCACATCACCGGAACGAACGGCAAGGGATCGACGGCGGCGATGGTGACCGCTCTGTTCGGGGCCCGTGGTCTGACCGTGGGCACCTACACCAGTCCCAACCTGAGCCGCGTCAACGAGCGCATCGCGCGCAACGGCGAGCCGATCGACGATGGTGCGTTCGTCGAGGTCCTGGAGTCACTGGCTCGTCTGGAGCCGATGATGGAGGATCCGCCCACCCGATTCGAGTTGCTGACCGCGGCCGCCCTCACCTGGTTCGCCGACGAGGCGGTGGACGTGGCCGTGGTAGAGGTCGGACTCGGCGGGAGGTGGGACTGCACGAACGTGGTCGACGGCGAGGTCGCCGTCCTCACCAACGTGAGCTTCGATCACACCGAAGTCCTCGGGCCCACGCTGGAGGACATCGCCCGCGACAAGTCCGGCATCTTCAAGTCGGGGAGCCGGGTGGTCATCGGGGAGACCGATCCCACACTGGTCCGCCAGCTCCGTGAGGCGGCGGAGGCCGCCGGCGCGTCCGAGTTCTGGGCGCGGGGCTCGGACTTCGAGTGCACGGCCAACCGGCTGGCGGTCGGTGGCCGGCTGATCGACGTGCGAACGCCCGGCGCCCGCTACGGCGAGCTCCTGGTTCCCCTCCACGGTGCCCACCAGGGGGACAACGCCTCGTGTGCCCTGGCTGCCGTCGAGGCGTTCTTCGGCGCGGCCCTCCACGAGGAGGTGGTCGAAGAGGCATTTGCCGCGGTCAGGGTGCCCGGGCGACTCGAAGTGGTCGGCCGCCGCCCGCTCGTCGTGGTCGACGGGGCCCACAACGTGGCGGGCATGATCGTGCTGGCCCGATCGCTCATCGAGGAGTTCGCCGTCGAAGGCGAGGCCCAGGCGGTGGTGGGCATGCTGTCGGGCCGCGATCCGGTGGCGATGCTCGACGCGCTCCTCACCGCCGGCATCCGTTCGGTGGTCACCTGCGCCCCCGACTCGCCGAGGGCTCTGTCGGCCGAGGTGGTGGCCGAGGCGGCGCTCGGATTGGGTATGGACGCCGTCGTGGCCGAGTCTCCGTCGGACGCCGTGGCGTTGGCCCTCCGACGGGCCGGTGAAGACGACCGCGTGGTGGTGTGCGGCTCGCTGTATGTGGTGGCCGACGCCCGGCGACTGCTCGTCCACGGCCCGGCGTGAGGGGACCCGTCCGGACCGGACCTTTCCGTCGGTCCCTGCCTCACGGCGGTCTGACAGGGTAGGGGCGGTCGGCTAGCCTGCCTCGCTCGTGGAACGCACTCTCGTCATCTGCAAGCCGGACGCCGTCGAGCGGGGCCTCGTCGGGGAGGTCATCACCCGCATCGAGCGGAGGGGCCTCAGGCTGGTCGCCGCCGAGCTGCGGACCATCACCACCGACGTGGCCGAGGTCCACTATGCCGAGCACGGGGGCAAGCCGTTCTTCGACGACCTGGTCGTCTTCATCACCCGGTCGCCGGTGATGGTCATGGTGGTGGAAGGCCCCGAGGGCGTCCACAAGGTCCTCCGGACGATGATGGGCGCCACCAACCCGGCCGAGGCCGCTCCCGGCACGATCCGGGGCGACCTGGCCATCGAAATGGGCGAGAACGTCATCCACGGCTCGGATTCGCGGGAATCGGCCGTTCGGGAGATCGAGATCTTCTTTCCCGGCCTGGCCTGACCCGGGGCCGGCCCGGCCTGACCGGGGGCCGGGGGCGACCTTGTGCCCACCTCCTGATTCCCGTACCCTGAAGGAGACAAGCCGCGTACAGTGGAGTGCGTATTCGGCGGCTGCCCAGCCGATGCTCGCGCCATTGCGCAGTCCGGATCCATTATCTGACGGAGGAGTGCATCTCTGATGCGCGACAACAGTTTCTCGATTCTCGGCCGAGACATGGCCGTGGACCTCGGTACCGCCAACACCCTGGTCTACGTCCGGGGCCGGGGGATCGTGCTCAACGAGCCGTCGGTGGTCGCGGTCAACGTGAAGGACGGCAGGCCGCTGGCCGTCGGAGCCGAGGCCAAGCGGATGATCGGCCGTACCCCGAGCCACATCCAGGCCATCCGGCCGCTGAAGGACGGGGTCATCGCCGACTTCGAGATCTGCGAGAAGATGCTCCGGTACT
>CAZNLF010000395.1:0-372 GCA_964573595.1 uncultured Acidimicrobiaceae bacterium
AGGGGCCCGAAGGCCCCTCCGCTGGACTGCCTCGTACTGACTTCTTCCAGGTTACCAGGCGATGTCACACCTCGACCGTCTGTTCCTCGGTGCGCCTTGGGTCTGGATGACTGCCTCGTACTGACTACACGAGAGCACCGGGTTCGACTCCCGGCCAGGGTGCCTCATCCGGGTGCTGGGTCGTTGGTGGTTGGTCCCCATCGCATAAGCGGCCCAGCTCACCGGGTGCCCGAACCAGTGGTCATTCACACGCCCGAGAGGTGGCACATTTGTTGCCGGCCTCGGTTAGTGAGCGCAATGTGTGAGAAAAATGAGTCGACCGGTCGATCGCCGCGGCGTCGACCCATGTGACCTGAGCACGGCCGTGACGAG
>CAZNLF010000395.1:382-2114 GCA_964573595.1 uncultured Acidimicrobiaceae bacterium
CATTTGTTGCCGGCCTTGGTTAATGAGCGCAATGTGTGAGAAAAAATGAGTCGACCGGTCGAATGCCGCAGTGTCGAGCACATGTGATCAGAGCGCGGCCGTGACGAGGACCGGTCGTGACGAACCGGCCAGGAGGTCGGCGCGCGCCACTCGGGTAGCCTCGTCGTCCGTGGACTTCGACCTGTCACCCGAGCTCGCCGAGCTGCAACAGAGCGTGCGCCGCCTGGCCCAGGACAAGGTGAAGCCCAGGGCCCGCGAGATCGACACCACCGGCGAGTACCCGACCGACCTGTTCGAGGCGTTCCGTGACGCCGACCTGCTGGGACTGTGCCTCCCCGTCGAGCTGGGCGGTTCGGGCGCCGGGATCCTCGGGCTGACCATCGCCATCGAGGAGGTGGCCAAGTACTCCAATGCGGCAGCCCTCATGCTGCTTCTGACCCGGCTGCCGGTCGGGCCGGTGCTCATCGCCGGCAACGACGACCAGAAGCATCGCTACCTGCCCGGCATCGCCCGCGGCGAGCTGCGGGCCGGGTTCGGGCTGTCGGAGGCGGTGGCCGGCAGCGACGTCGCCGGCATGCGCACGAAGGCGGTGCCCGACACCGCGGCGGGCAACGAGGGCGGCTGGGTGCTGTCCGGCACCAAGTGCTGGATGTCCGGGGTGGTGGAGGCCGACTGGTACACCGTCTTCGCCAAAACCGGCGACCCGGCGTCGAGGGCCCACGACTCGATCACCGCCTTCATCGTGGAGCGGGGCTGGGACGGGGTGTCGGTCGGCCGCACCGACGCCAAGATGGGCGTGCGCGGTGTCCACACCGGCGAGCTGGTCTTGGAGGACGTCCACGTGCCCGCGGACAACGTGATCGGTGAGGTGGGCGGCTTCCGTCTCGCCATGCTCGGTCTCAACGCCATGCGGCCCGTCGTGGCCGCCCGGGGCATCGGGCTGGCCGAGGGCGCGCTCATGTACGCCACCGAGTACGTGAAGGGGCGCAAGGCCTTTGGGGGGACCATCTCCGACTTCCAGGGCATCCAGTGGGAGATCGCCAAGGTGGCGGTCGACATCGAGGCGGCCCGGCTGCTCACCTACCGGTCGGCCTGGCTCGCCGACCAGGGGAAGTTCACGAAGGAGTACGTGCCCTTCCTGTCCATGGCCAAGTACTACGCCACCGAGCTGGCGGTGCGTGCCTCGGGCCTGGCCGTCCAGCTGCTCGGGGCCGCCGGCTACATGGAGGACCACCCGACCGAGCTCTGGTATCGCGACGCCAAGCAGCTCACCATCGTCGAGGGGACGTCGCAGGTGCAGCTCGGTCTGATCGCCCGGGGCGTGCTCGGGCACGACCTGTGGTGGGACTGACCGTGGCCGACCTGCCCACGTTCGAGTCGCTGGGATCCTGGCCCGGGGTGCTGACCACGCTGTTGGCGGGCACCTCACTGACCTCCGACCAGGCCGAGGCGGTGCTGGGCCAGGTCTGGGCGGGTGAGGCGACCCCCGCCCAGACGGCGGCACTGCTCACCGCGCTGCGGGCCAAGGGCGAGTCGATCGAGGAGATGACCGGCTTCGTGCGGACCATGGTGGCCCACGCCCTTCCCCTCGTCCTGCCACCCGGCATCGAGGTGGTCGACACCTGTGGCACCGGAGGGGACCGACTACGGAGCATCAACGTCTCGACCATCGCCGCACTGGTGGTGGCGGCCACCGGGGCCAAGGTGTGCAAGCACGGTGGCCGGGCCTCGT
>CAZNLF010000396.1:0-2099 GCA_964573595.1 uncultured Acidimicrobiaceae bacterium
TCAGACCGTGGTTGACCATCTGGAGCACGCCACCGGTCAGGCCCTGGCTGTTGAGAGCGAAGGTGCCGAGCACGATGAAGCCGATCTGGGCCAGCGACGAGTAGGCGAGCAGCCGCTTGAGGTCGCGCTGCGCACAGGCGACGAGCGCCCCGTAGATGATGCCGATCACGGCCAGTGTCAACAAGAGGGGGGCCAGGGTCCGGGTGGCCTGAGCGAAGAGGTTGAGGTCGAACCGGAGGATGCCGTAGGTGCCGAGCTTGGCCATGACCGCGGCCAGCAGCACGGCGCCGGCTGTCGGGGCTTCGGCGTAGGCGTCCGGTGACCAGGTGTGGAACGGGAAGATCGGCGCCTTGACGGCGAACGCCGCGGTGAAGGCCAGGAACAACAGCACGCCCTCGGTGCCCGACAGGTGGGTGTGCATGAGGGCCGGGAGCTCGAAGGTGAGGACCTTCGTCTGGGACTGGTGGAGGAATGCGATGGCCAGGATCCCCACCAACAAGAAGGCCGATCCGGCGAAGGTGTAGATGAAGAACTTGATGGCGGCGTATCCCCGTCGGGCGTAGCCCCAGCCACCGATGATGAAGTAGGCGGGCACCAGGGTGGCCTCGAAGAAGAGGAAGAAGAACACCAGGTCGAGGGAGACGAAGCTGCCGAGGCACGCCGCCTCCATCACCAGGAGCCAGGCCACGAACGAACGGGGGTCCCGGCGGACGCGCGCTCCCAGCATGGTCAGCGGGAACAGCAGGGCGGTCATCAGCACGAGGAAGAGGGAGATGCCGTCGATGCCCAACGACCAGCGGATCCCGAGGTCCTTTGCCCACACGTGGTCCGAGACCATTTGGAACCCGCCGTACCCGGTCTTGAACCTGACGGCGATGGTCACGGCGAGGGCCAGTGTGGCGACCGCCACGGCCAGTCCGGCCAGCTCGTGGAACCAGCGCCCCACCGCCTTGGCGGGCACGAGCGCCACGACGGCGGCGCCGACCACCGGCAGCAGGACCAGGACGGTGAGAAAGGGGAAGGGTCCCGAGCTCATCAGTTCCACCACAGCCTGGTCAGCATGAAGGCCAGCACCAGCACGGTGCCGAGGGCGATGCCGAGCACGTAGTTGCGCACGTAACCCGTCTGGGTGCGACGGACCAGCGAGCCCGACTTGCGGACCAGGGTGGCCACGCCGTTCACCCCGCCGTCGATCACCTTGGTATCGATCACCGTGGCGCTGAAGGCGGCCAGTCGCTCCGACGGCCGGCCGAACACGGTGTCGTAGAGCTCGTTGATGTACCACGAGTGCCGGAGGAACGCGCCCTCGAGCGACGGCCGCTCCGCCTTGGCCATCCACAGTCGAAGGCCGATGGTCACGCCGACGATGGCGATGATGGCGTCGGTGATGGCGAGCGTCCATTCGGCAGCCAGGCTCAGGTTGGCCCGGAACAGGTTGGATCCGAACACCGGGTCCACCCAATTGGACAGCGAGAAGTGGTCGTTGGACAGGGCCAGCATGCCGGCCAGGGCGGCGAAGAACGCCAGGATCCACAGCGGCACCGTCATGATCCACGGCGACTCGTGGGGTTCGGTGATCACCCCTTCGGCGTGGTGGGCGTCGGCCATGTCCGTCGTGGCGTCGATCGGGGTCTTCTCGGACCACCGGTCCGTGCCGAAGAACGCCAACCCGGTCAGGCGGCTCATGTAATAGGCGGTGAGCAGGGCGGTGACGATGCCGACGACCCACAGTGCGGGGTGGGCGGCCCAGGTGTTGTCCAGCACGTCCCCCTTGGCCCAGAAGCCGGACAGCGGAGGCACCGCGGCGATGCACAGCCAGCCGATGCCGAAGGTGATGAACGTGATCGGCAGGTACGCCCGCAGGTTGCCCATCCGCTTGAGGTCCTGCTCGTCGTGGAGCCCGTGGATCACCGAGCCGGCACCGAGGAAGAGGAGGCCCTTGAAGAAGGCGTGGGCGATCATCAAGAAGATGGCCGCCTCGTAGGCCCCGCACCCGATGGCGAGGAACATGTAGCCGAGCTGCGACACGGTCGAATAGGCCAACACCTTCTTGATGTCCTGTTGGGCGCAGGCGATGGTGGCGGCCACAAAGGCGGTGG
>CAZNLF010000397.1:0-2094 GCA_964573595.1 uncultured Acidimicrobiaceae bacterium
GCCCGCTGGGCGGCCAGGTAGGCCAGGTGGAACGGCGTGCCCGACCCGGCCAGCGTCACCCCGTTGGCGGCCAGGAACGCGGGCGTCGTCCGAGGGTCGAACACCTCGGTCGTCAACAGCGTGCACCCGGTTATCAGCGCGGCGATCAGCCAACCGATCCCGCCGATGTGGGTGAAGGGGAAGATGAGGGCCGAGATGTCGTCGGGCCCGATGTCGAGGCACTCGGCCATGGCGAGCGCCGGGGCCATCACCGTGAGGTCGCTGTGCGGTGCCCCCTTGGGGTCGGCGGTGGTGCCCGACGTGTAGAAGAGCCAGCGCACGGGCGCGTCCTCGGCGCGCTCGGGTGGCGGGTCCGCCGGCGGCAGGGCCGAGGGGTCGCCGTCGGGGAGGTCGCGGTCGACCACCAGCACCGACAGGCCGGGGCGCCCGGTGGCGATCTCCCGGGCCATCGCCTCGTAGTCGAAGCCGCGGTAGACGGTCGGCACGATGAGCAGCGACGCGTCGCTCTGGGCGGTGATGAAGCCGACCTCGCGACCGCGGTAGATCGGGATGAGCGGGTTCTGCCGGGCGCCGAGCCGGACCAGCGCGCCCACGAGGACCAGCGATTCGTTCCAGGTGGGCAGCTCCCAGCTCACCCCGGTGTCGCGGCCGACCCCGTGATCGGCGTGCAGGCCTGCCGCGGCCCGCAGGCAGGCGTCGCGGTAGCCGGCGAAGGTCAGCTCGTTGCCGGTGTCCTCGTGGGCCAGGACCCCGTCGGGAGTGGCCGCGGCCCTCCGCTCGATGAGACCCCACAGGGTCGGCGCCCCGACCCAGCCCCGGGCGGCCGTCCGCGTCTCGAGCTCCTCGATGAAGTCGGTCATCGGGAACCGTCCGCCCAGAGCTGGTCGGTGTAGGTGTCCGTCCCCGGGACGGTGCCGATGAACGGGGACGCCCAGATGACGTCGCCCAGGCCAGACGCGGCCAGTCGCTCGCCCTGATGGGCGAAGATCGCCTCCCACCCACCACCCGGCTCGTCGTCGAGGAACCAGAGGAGGAGGATCCGCCGATCCTGCGCTCCCGAGCGGGGGACGTCACCGGGGGCGTCGGCCAACAGGGGCAGCGCGCTGAAGGCGAGCACGGTCGCCACCGGCGAGCCGGGCAGCACGGCGGGCAGGTATTCGTCGCGGTACCAGGCCTCGACCCGGTCCGGCCCGATCCCCTCCCCCGGCTCCACGAAGACCGAGACCATGCCGGCGAACCGGTGGTCGAGCGTCAGCTCCGCCGGAACGCCCTCCTCGTCCCGGCGGTGCTCCCACTCGAAGTGGTAGAGGCCGGTGTGGATGTGGTCGCGCTCCTCGAACATACGGCCGGCGGCATGGAGGGTGTTGACCTGGTCCACGGCCCAGCGGTTCCACTCGTCGTGGTGCCCGTCGAGCACGTAGTACACACCCAGGTAGCTGCCCACCTGCGGGTCGGCCACCAACGGCTCAGGACCGCCGGGCACCCCGGCCACCGGGAGCCGGAGCGACTTGAGCGGTGCGGTGGCCACGAACCTGGCCCCGGCGAAGTTGTAGGCGCCGATCTGGCAGCCGGCGTAGAAGTGGTCCCGCTCGTACCACCGGTTGTAGTCGACCTGTCGCCCACGATGGGGCTCGACCAGGGTGTAGAGCATGGTCCCGATACGGATGGGATCGTCGGTGACCCCACCTTGTGCCGGCACTGATCGTCCTGTCATGCGCTCACTCCGTTCGGTTGCTTGCTGCCGTCGTCGGCGGCGACCGCCCGGCCGGGCCGGCGGTGGCCGGTGCCCGGTTCGGGATCGGCGGCCAATCGCTCGGCCAGGGCCCTCTTGTCTACCTTCATCATCGAGGTGAGGGGGAGACTGTCGGCCACCACCACCCGGTCGGGGGCCTTGTAGTCGGCCAGTGCCGCGCCCGCCGTGGCCCGCAATTCGGCCAGCAGGGCCTCCTCGTCGGTGGGACCCTCGCCGGTCGGGACGACGAAGGCGACCCCGATCTCGCCGAGGACCGGGTCGGGGGCCCCGACGACCGCCACCTGCTCCACGGCCGGATGGACGCCGAGCACCCCTTCGACCTCGGCCGGGTACACGTTGTA
>CAZNLF010000398.1:0-2050 GCA_964573595.1 uncultured Acidimicrobiaceae bacterium
TAGAGCAGATGGTTTCTACCCATCAGGTTGCGCGTTCGAGTCGTGCCGGGGGCGCAAGAATGCAGGACGACCTGGCGGGATTCCCCTCGGGCGGCGGCTCACGGGACAGGCGGCGACGTCACGATCTGCACGACGGCGATGAGGAGCATGACGGCCCCGAGGGCGACCAGCCCCACCCTGATGCGGACGAACCTGAAGTGGCCGCTGATCCCCACCAGAAAGAGGATGGTGGCCAGATAGATGGTGTCCCGCACGTAGTTGTCGGAGTTCGCCCCGGCCTGGACGCCGAGGGCGTACGCCTCGTCGGCCTTCTTGTCGAGGGCGGTCGACTGGGCCAGCTCCGGCTGCTTGTACTGCGGCATGTACGTGGGCCCCGGCGGAGCGGCCGTGTTCGTGAACGGGTCGGTCGCCATCCAGGCGTCGAACGCCACTTTGAAGGCGGGGCGGAACCGACGCTCCGCCACGGCCTGGGCGTTGGCGTCCCCGGCGAGATAGGCGGAGAACCACGCATTGAACGTCGCCGAGTCGAAGTTCCGGGTGTCCTGGGCATCGAGGACCGCCCGGTTCGCCTCCGTGCGGGCCGCCGACGCGCTCGCCAGCCGGATCGAGGACTCGGTCGCCCACTTCGCCGAGGCGAATCCGGTGTATGCGGCGAGCAACGCGACGATGGCGAGCATGATGGCCTCGACGATGGAGAGCGCCCGGTCATGCTCCCGAGGCCCATCGCCGCCCTTGTCCGAGTGGTCGGCACCCCCGTCACCTTCGTCGCCGGCGTGGCCTCCATGGGTGTGCTCCCGGTGCTTGGAGATCTCGCTCGCCACTTCGCTCGGGCTCAGTCCTTCAGCCATGGCCACCTTCCCTTACCAGCCTCACCGGCCCCTGTCGTCCGGCACGGATTGCCGAGCGACACTACTCACTCCGGGGAAGAGGGCCCGCGGAGCGTCACGGGGTTGCACCGTTCCGGATCGCCCGTCGAGCCGGGCGAGACGCTCAGCGGGCGGTCACGCGTCGCACCGCCTCGACGATGGATGCCGCGGAGGGCATCACTGCCGCCTCGAGCGTGGGGGCCGACCCGATGGGTGAGAACCCGGCACCGATCCTGAGCACCGGTGAGTCGAGCTGACCGAACAGCTCCTCGTTGATGACGGACGCCACCTCGGCACCGAACCCGGCGAAGCGGGTGGCGTGGTGAGCCACGATCGCCCGGCGGGTCCTGGCCACCGAGTCCAGCACGGTGGGGGCGTCGAAGGGGACGAGGCTCCGCACATCGACCACCTCGACCTCGATCCCTTCGCCGGCCACCGTCTCGGCAGCCGCCAGCGCGTCCCGGACGGTCCGTCCGTAGGTCACAACCGTCACGTCACGGCCCGGCCGCTTGACCTCGGCCGAGCCCAGCGGGACACGGTGGTCGCCGTCGGGGACCGGCCCCCTCTCGCCGTAGAGGGCGACGTTCTCCACGAACACACAGGGGTCGTCGTCGAAGATGCACGAGCTCAACAGTCCTTTTGCGTCGGCCGGCGAGCTGGGGACCACCACCTTCAGGCCGGGGACATGGGCCAGCCACGCCTCGAGGGTCTGTGAGTGGGTGGCGCCCGATCCGATCCCGCCGAACACCGCGGTCCGTACCGTCATCGGGACGGACAGGGTCCCGCCGGACATGAAGCGGGACTTGGCCGCGTGATTGACCAGCTGGTCGAGGGCGATGCTGATGAAGTCCATGATCATGACCTCGGCAACCGGTCGGAGGCCGGCGAGGGCGGCGCCGACGGCCGCACCGACGATGGCCGCCTCGGAGATGGGCGTGTCACGAACCCGATGGTTGCCCCAGCGGGTCGACAGGCCCTTGGTCACCTGCGAGATGCCACCGCCCGGGTCGGCCAGGTCCTCGCCGATGAGCAGCACGGCGGGGTCGGCACCGAGGGCCTCGTCCAGCGCCAGGTTGAGCGCCTCACGCATGGTGCGCACCGTCCCGGCAGACCCGGCGGTTCCGGTCGCATCGGCCGCACTCACAGGGGGACACCTGTCGGGTCCAGGTAGACATCGGTGAAGG
>CAZNLF010000399.1:0-1996 GCA_964573595.1 uncultured Acidimicrobiaceae bacterium
GCGAGGAGCTGAAGGCCAAGCAGCTGGAGAAGGTCATCTACTTCGCCGCCAACCTGGTCACCTGGGTCGACGAGGCCAAGCGCCACGAGGACCTGCCCGATCTCGAGGCCGAGCTCCGGGTGGAGATCGCCGAGATCGAGAAGAAGCGCGACCTCGAGATAGACCGGCGCTTCAAGGTGCTGGAGGGCGAGCTGGCCGACCTGGAGAAGTCCGGGGCCAAGGACACCGAGATCAAGGCCCGTCAGCGCAACGTGGAGAAGGAGATCGCCTCGGTCCGCGAGCGCTACCAGAGCGAGATCGAGCTGGCCCAGCGGTCGTTCGACGAGTTCAAGAGCCTGCACTCCCGCAAGATCCTCGAGGACGAGATGCTCTGGCGTGAGCTGCGCATCCGCTACGAGGACTACTTCGAGGGCGGCATGGGGGCCGAGACCATCTCCCGGCTGATCGACCGGATCGACCTCGACGTCGAAGAGGTCAAGCTCCGTGAGATGATCGACGCCGCCGACGGCCGCAAGCCCCTGTCGGCCCAGCGCCGCCAGAAGGTGATCAAGCGGCTCAAGATCGTCACCGCCTTCAACCGTCGCGACGAGAACGGCCGCCGGGTCAACGACCCGCGGGCGATGATCCTCGACTCCGTCCCGGTCATCCCGCCCGACCTGCGCCCCATGGTGCAGCTCGACGGCGGCCGGTTCGCCACCTCCGACCTCAACGACCTCTACCGACGGGTCATCAACCGGAACAACCGGCTGAAGCGCCTGCTCGACCTCGGGGCGCCCGAGATCATCATCAACAACGAGAAGCGCATGCTGCAGGAGGCCGTCGACGCCCTCTTCGACAACGGCCGCCGCGGCCGTCCGGTCACCGGGCCGGGCAACCGCCCGCTCAAGAGCCTCTCCGACATGCTGAAGGGCAAGCAGGGCCGGTTCCGCCAGAACCTGCTGGGGAAGCGGGTCGACTACTCGGGGCGTTCGGTCATCGTGATCGGCCCCACCCTGCAGCTCCACCAGTGCGGTCTGCCCAAGCTGATGGCGCTCGAGCTCTTCAAGCCCTTCGTCATGAAGCGGCTGGTCGACGCCGAGTACGCCCAGAACATCAAGTCGGCCAAGCGCATGGTCGAGCGTCGGCGCCCCCAGGTGTGGGACGTCCTCGAAGGGGTGATCAAGGAGCATCCGGTGCTGTTGAACCGGGCCCCCACCCTCCACCGCCTGGGCATCCAGGCCTTCGAGCCGGTGCTGGTCGAGGGCAAGGCCATCCAGGTCCACCCCCTCGTGTGCACCGCCTTCAACGCCGACTTCGACGGCGACCAGATGGCCGTCCACCTGCCCCTGTCCGCCGAGGCGCAGGCCGAGGCCCGGGTGCTCATGCTGTCGGCCAACAACATCCTGTCACCGGCCACCGGCCGCCCGATCACCGTTCCCACCCAGGACATGGTCTTCGGCATCTACTACCTCACCCTCCCCGTCGACGGGGCCAGGGGGGAGGGCCGGGTCTTCCGGCACGCGTACGAGGTGGAGACCGCCTTCGACGCCGGTGACATCGACCTCCAGGCCAAGATCGTGGTGCGACCCGAGGCCGGCTCACACCTGGCCACGTCCATCGCCCTGGCCAACGGGGCCGAGCTCGACGAGGACGGCCAGCTGACCGGCGTCGCCGAGGACGAGCGGGTCGAGATCGAGACGACCGCCGGTCGGCTCTTCTTCAACACGGCGCTGCCCGACGGCTACCGCTACATCAACGACATCGTCGGCAAGCGGAACACCGCCATCGGCACCATCGTCGAAGAGGTCGCCGCCGGGTTCCCGAAGCGCGAGGTGGCCGCCAGCCTGGACAGGATCAAGGACCTCGGGTTCCGCTACGGCGCCCAGTCCGGACTGACCATCTCCATCAGCGACGTGGTGACGCCTCCGGACAAGGGTGCCATCCTCGACCGCTACGAGAAGGAGGCGGAGAAGGCGGAGGCCCAGTTCAAGCGGGGCATCATCACCGACGACGAGCG
>CAZNLF010000400.1:0-1935 GCA_964573595.1 uncultured Acidimicrobiaceae bacterium
GGGACACATCGGCCACGGCCGCGATCTGGGCCACGGTCACGTTGTCGAACCCGTGGACCAAGAACATCGCGGTGGCGACATTGGAGATCCGCTGACGGACCTGGCGCTTCTTGCGCTCGCGCAGGCCCTCGTTCGGGTCCCGGGCCTCGTCGGCAGGCGCGCCCGCGAAGAGCTCGAGGATGGCATCCACGTCGAGGTCGTCACCGATATCCGTCATGCGATCCCAGTGTAGACAGAATCTTGGGGTCGTGCTAAAGTTTGTGTAACACTAAGTTTAGAGGAGCCACAGCATGAGAACCGGGACCCCCGAAGCCGAACGATCGAGCACCAGCGGCGACCGAGCCGGGCGTGACAGCTCCCTTCCGGGCACCGCGGCCGTCGAGGCGCGCGGCCTGACCAAGCTGTTCGGCACGAATCGGGCGGTGGACGCCGTCGATCTCACCGTCATGGAAGGTGAGGTCTTCGGGGTGCTGGGCCCGAACGGCGCCGGCAAGACCACGATGCTGAACATGTTGGCGACGCTGCTGCCCATCGATGGCGGTGAGGCGAGGATCTTCGGCTACGACGTCAGCAGCCAAGGTCACGCAGTGCGGCAACTGATCGGTGTCACCGGTCAGTTCGCGTCGGTCGACGAGAACCTGACCGGCCGAGAGAACCTCTGGCTGTTCGGCCGTCTACAGGGATTGTCCTCGAAGAGGGCCCACAGCATCGGCGACGACCTGCTGGCGCAGTTCGACCTCACTGAGGCCGCACACCGCCCCATCTCCCAGTTCTCCGGCGGCATGCGCCGCCGCCTCGATCTCGCGGCCAGCCTCATCACCAGGCCCGCACTGATCTTCCTCGACGAGCCCACCACCGGTCTCGACCCCCGGAACCGCAGCCAGATGTGGGACACCATCCGAGACCTGGTCGCGGAGGGATCGACCATCCTGTTGACCACCCAGTACCTCGACGAAGCCGACGCCCTGGCCGGACGGGTCGCCGTCATCGATCGCGGTCGGAAGGTCGCCGAGGGGACCCCGAGTCAGCTCAAGACCCAGATCGGCACGTCCAGCCTCCGGGTCCAGATGGCCGAGGCCGCCGACACGGCAGCGGCGGTCGCACTGGCTGCGGACCTGACCGGCGACACGCCGGTCGTTCCCCCGGCCGGCTCGGGATTCAGCGTCACGCTGAACGACGCCAACCAGGCCGCTGACGTCCTCGTCGCCCTCCGGAACCACCGGCTCGACATCACGAACGCCACCGTCGAGCAACCGAGCCTCGATGACGTGTTCTTCGCCCTGACCGGCCACCCGAGTGAAACCCCCACCCCCGAGACCGAGGCGAGCAACTCATGACCGCAGCCATCACGATCCCGACCACCACGTCCCGCCCGGCCGAGCGCTCCGTCAACGCGTCAGTACCCGTGCGCGAGGCGCTCAGCCAGACCACCACGCTGGCATGGCGTGCCCTCATAAAGATGAGCCGCAATCCCGAACAGCTCGTCGACGTCACCGCGATGCCCGTGCTGTTCACGGTGATGTTCGGGCTCATGTTCGGTGGGGCCGTCTCCGGCAGCACCGCGCACTACCTGCCGACCCTCATCCCGGGCATCATCGCCATGACCACCGTCACCGCGTGCGTGGGCGCCGGCATCCAACTCCGCGAGGACATGGACAAGGGGGTGTTCGACCGCTTCCGGTCGCTGCCCATCGCCCGGATCGCCCCGCTCGCCGGACCGATGATGGCCGACCTCGCCCGCTATGCCATTGCGGCCGGCGTCACCCTGACCGTGGGTGTGGTCATGGGCTACCGCCCCGGTGGGGGTGTACCCGGCGTGCTCGCCGGAGTGGTGCTCGCCGTCGTCACCGGTTGGTCCATCGCCTGGATCTTCCTCTGGGTCGGCACCAGAGCCAGGAGCGCCGGCGCCGTCCAGGGGATGTCCATGATGATCAT
>CAZNLF010000401.1:0-1923 GCA_964573595.1 uncultured Acidimicrobiaceae bacterium
CACCCGGACCGACACTCACTACGCCGACCTGGTACTGCCCTTCATCATCTGTGGCGTCGGGATGACCCTGTTCTTCGTGCCCCTGGCCTCGTTGGTGCTCGGGGCCGTGCCCCGTGCGCTCGAAGGGGTGGCCTCGGGCGCCAATGCCGCCTTCCGGGAGCTCGGAGGGGTGCTGGGTATCGCCGTGCTGGGTGCCGTGTTCAGTTCCCACGGCGGCTACGCCTCGGGTGCGGACTACGTCCACGGGATGACGGCCGCCGTGTACGGCGGAGCCGCGGTCGTGGCGGTGGGCGTCATCGCCGCCCTCGTCGTCCCCGGCCGGCGTCGCCAGGCCGCCGACGTCGGGCCGGCGGAGGCGTCGGCGATCGACGTGGTCGCCATGCCGGGGGCCCTGGACGGGCTGGCGGCGGACGGCGAGGACGGCGCCGGCACCCGGGGACCCCTCTGCGAGGTGGGGTCGGCGACGGCCTAGGCCGCGGCGACCGCGCCGGAATGTCTAGTCGGGGGTGACGAGGGGGGCCCGGGCCAGGGCGGCCCTCAGGATGTCGGTGGCCTGGGGGCGCAGCTCGGCCAGGGGGCGGTTCCGGTGCACCCGGGTGCCGAGGTCGACCTGCGCGACGGTGGCCACGCCGAAGCGGGCGGCCACGTCGATGAGCAGCGCCAGCTCGACCGCGTACCCGTCAGCCAGGCCACACTTCTCGAGGACCCACCGAGGTGCCGCTGTCTCCCCGGCCAGTGGCTGCTCGATCGACGCCAAGTGGGGGAAGAGGAGGTCGATCACCGGCTTGGCCATCAACTCGGTGACCCGGCCGCCACCGTCCGGCGCACCGTGGAGAGGGCGCTGGTAGCAGCCCTTCACCAGGCTCACCGAGTCGTCGGTCAGGAGGGGCCCGAGCAGGCCGGTCACGAAGTGGGGGCCGAAGTTGGTGACATCGGCATCGACGAAGGCCACGAGATCGCCGCCGACCGCATCGACGGCGGCCCGCATGGCCTGTCCTTTCCCACCCCCCTTCGACCCGGTGGACAGGACCCGGGCCCCCGCCTGCCGGGCGATGTCCGCCGTCCGGTCGGCTGATCCGTCGTCGATGACGACGACCTCGTCGACCAGTCGCGGACCACCGTCACCGGCCAGTGTGGTGACGACGGCGTGGACGATGGGTCCGACGGTCTGGGCTTCGTTGCGCGCCGGGATGCAGACCGACACGCGGCGGTCGCCCTTCGCCTGAGCCAGGTCGTCGGCCCGGAATCGGCTGTGCTCGTAGCGACCGGCCCACTCCTCGGGCATGCGAGCGATCTGCATCGTGTCATCATCGCTCAACCGGGCCACGTCCGGGAATCGACGGGGGGCGACGGCCACCGCCGGGTGCCCGCATTGACGAGCCGTGCGCGCGTCGGCAAGAATGGCAGCCATCATCCAGAGCGGCTGAGGGATCGGGCCCAGCGACGCCGCGGCAACCAGTGTGTGATCTTCGACGATCCGTACCAGGTGCCAATGCCCGAGCGATGAGGAGACCACCGTGGAATTCGTTTCTGGGCTGCGCTGTCGTGAATGCGGGCGCGGCTATCCCGCTGAGGCCCTGCACGTCTGTGACTACTGCTTCGGACCCCTCGAGGTGACCTACGACTACGAGCGCGTGGCCGCCACCATGACCAGGGAGCGCGTCGAGGCCGGGCCGCGGTCGATCTGGCGGTACGCCGACCTGCTGCCCGTCGAGGACGCCACGCCGGTCGACCTCGGGGCGGGGTTCACCCCGCTGACCCGGGCCGACCGTCTGGCCGCCGAGCTCGGACTGGGCGAGCTCTGGATCAAGGACGACACCGCCAACCCGACCGGGAGCTTCAAGGACCGGGTGGTGTCCGTCGCCCTGACCAAGGCCCGCCAGCTCGGCTTCAAGGTCGCCGCCTGCGCCTCGACCGGGAACC
>CAZNLF010000402.1:0-1916 GCA_964573595.1 uncultured Acidimicrobiaceae bacterium
CCACGCCGGGATGGAGGTAGACCAGTCGCACCAGGTTGCCCTGGACCTGGTCGGGAGGCGTGACCCACAACCCGAGCCACACGGTGAGGGCCACGCCGACGGCTGCGGCGATCCCGATGATCCTGACCACCCACCGGCCCCGGCGGGACTGCGGCGGCACGCCACGCGGGCCGGCATGGGTACGCACACTCTGGTTCGGATTCATGCCGACTCCTGGATGGGCCCGTACACGACGATGCCGAGCGCCACGTAGACGGCGTCGAAGACCGCCAGCAGTCGGAGCCACTGGCTCCCGTCCGCCGGCACACCTCCGGCCATGGCCGCCTGCCAGATCCGCGTACCGGCCAACAGCACCGGGGCGGCGATCGGGAGCAGCAGGAACGGAAGGAGTGTCTCCCTCACCCGCAAGCCGGCGGAGAGCGCACCGTACAGGGTCCCGACCGCGGCCAATCCGGCGGTGCCGAGCAGGCAGGAGGCGACGATGAGCCAGGGCACCTCGATGCGGGCCCCGTAGAGGACGACGACCCCGATCCCGAGCACTGCCTCGAGCACCAGCAATTGGGCGGCCACCGCCACCGACTTGCCGAGGAACAAGCCGGCCGGGTCCAGGCCCGAGAGGCGGAGGCCGTCGCGGGCGCCGTCGACCGACTCGACCGACACGCTGCGCTGGATGGCCAACACGGTGCAGAACAGGACCGCCACCCAGAAGAGCCCCGGCGCGCCCTTGGCCATCGTCGAACGGTCCGGGCCGAGGGCGAACGCGAACAGGGCCAGCGCCACCACGCCGAACGGTGCGACCTGGGAGAGGGCCACCCGGGATCGCGCCTCGATGCGCAGGTCCTTGCCGGCGACCAGCACGGTGTCACGCCACATGGGCCACCGGTCCCTCGAGCTGCCGCGGTGACGCCGGCCCGGCGGGCGTCGACGGGGCGGGCGCCGACGCGTCCGGGGCGGGCGCCCCCTCGGCGGGGGCGGTCACGGGCGACGAGGGAGCGGGGATGATCGCGCCCCGCAGGGTTCGCTCGGCGGTCACCCGTCCACCGATCATGGTCACGGCACGGGAGGCCAGGGGCTCGACGAACTCGAACTCGTGGGAGGCGATCACGACCGTCGCTCCGCTCGACGACGCCTCACCGATCAGTTCGTTGAGGGTCGTCCGGGCCGAGGCGTCGAGCCCGGCATGGGGCTCGTCGAGCAGCCACAGCTCGGGCCACCGAGCCGCGAGGACGGCCAGTGCGACCCTCCGGCGCTGCCCGGCCGAGAGCTTGGAGGCGCTGGTCTTGAGCAGGCGGCCGGTCAGGCCGAGCCGCTCACACGCGCCGTCGATGCGACCGGCGTCGGCGCCGGCGGCCCGCACCGAGAACCTCACGTTCTCCCGGACGGTGAGGTCGTCGTAGAGGTGCGAGGCGTGGGAGAGCAACCCCACCCTCCGGCGGACCTGGCTGCGTCGGCGCACCGGGTCGAGGCCGAACACGGCGACCTCCCCCGAGGCCACCGGCACCAGGCCGGCGCACACCCGGAGCAGGCTGGTCTTGCCGGCTCCGTTCGGGCCCTCCACGAGCAGGGTCTCCCCGCGATCGACCTCGAGGTCCACCCCGGCGAGCAGGGGGAACCGCCCGGACAACGCGACGGCGTCGTGGAGGGACAGCACGGGAGGGAGGGGAGCAGCAGGGGCCATAGCCGACCTCTATGGTACGGGGGCCGGGGTCGAGGAGCCAGGCGAGGCCGCTCCCCCACCGTTGCCACGACCGGTACGGCCGGGACCGCGCGCCCCACCGGTGCCCCGGTCACGGCCGGCCGTAGGCCTCAGCTCACTGAGAGCCGGCTGAGGTGCAGGTCACGGAGCCAATCGGCGATGTGGGCGGAGATCACGTCGACGTTGCCGGTGAGGAGGAGGACTCCGAAGGCGATCAGGA
>CAZNLF010000403.1:0-1903 GCA_964573595.1 uncultured Acidimicrobiaceae bacterium
GGGAAGAGGCAAACGATCGGGGCTACCTGGAATCCCGTCACACCTCCGGCGTTCGATTCGTCTCGGTGTCCGAGCTCGGTGCCGGGCACCTGCGGACCAACCGTCGACCGGTGCTCCTGACGGGCCCGGACCGTCCGGCACCCGCCGCTCGGGGACCATCCTGATCCGGCGCCGGACCACCCCACGACGCCGGTAGGCGGGACCCGTGGGGCCCGGCGCCGGCTGAGCCCGGGGAGCGGGCAGCCTCTCGGCTCAGGCGCCCGGTTCCTGTTCGCCGCGCACCCGCGCCAGGATCCGTACCAGGGTCTCCATCTCATCGGGCGGGAGGTTCACGAGGCCGGCCGGTGGGCGGTCGAGGATCCCGTTGGCCTTCTGCGCCAGTGCCGCACCCTTGGGGGTGGCCACCACCAGTTTGACCCGGCGGTCGGTGGGATGGGCCTGGCGCTCCACGAGTCCCGAACGCTCCAGGTCGTCGACCAGTGGTGTCAGGTTGGGGGGGTCCACGCCGAGCAGGGCGGCCAGCTCCCGCATGGGCATCGGCCGGGCCGCGATCCGCCGCAACGCCCTCATCCGTCCGAAGCTCATGCCGGTGTGCTCACTCACCTCCCGTCGGCGCTGGTTGTCCAGCACCAGGCTGGCCATGGCGTGCCACGCCTCGCGGGCCGGGCGGTCGTTGCGGCCACCCGCCTTCGTCATGGCGCACCCCCCTCGAGGAATTCGGGGTTGATCGACTCGGCCGTGCGCCGGGCCGTCTCCCGGGCCCACCGGGAGGTCGCGACCACACCGAGGGCCAACACCATCACCCCGCATCCGGCCAGGACCCACCAGCCGGCCCGACTGGCGAGGGCGAAGTCGACGTGGTCCGCCCCCTGCAACGAGACCGACACCAGTGAGCCGACCACCGCCACGCCCAGGGTCTGGCCGACCTGACGCGAGGTGGAGGCGATGGCCGCGGCCACGCCGGCCTGGGCGCGGGGCATGCCCGAGACGGCGGCGTTGGTGATCGGAGCATTCACGAAGCCGAAGCCGATGCCGAAGATCACATAGGCGGTGAACAACCAGGAGAACGGCGTCGTGGCGCTCAGTCCGACCAGCATGAGACAGGAGGCGGTGAGCGTGACGCCGGCGACGACGAGCGGCAACCTCGCTCCGCGCCGACCGACGATCCGCCCCGACAACGGGGGGAGGAGCATGGTCATCGCCGCCATCGGCAGCGTGTCCAGCCCGGCCTGCAACGGGGACAGCCCACGCACGTCCTGGAGGTAGAGGGTGTTGAGGAAGAGGAACCCGCCCAGCGCGGCGAACGCCGCCACGGCGATCAGTGCGGCCGAGGAGAACGGCACCGAGCGGAAGAAGCGCAGATCGATCAACGGCTCGGCGGCCCGGTGCTCCCAGGCGAGCAACGAGGCCAACGACACGGCGGCCACGGCGAAGGCTCCGATGATGAGGGGTGACGACCAGCCCCGACTCGGGGCTTCGATGATGCCGTAGGTGAGCGAGGCCAACAGGGTGATCACGAGCACCTGCCCGGGGACGTCCACCTTCCGGGCCACGGGTGCCCTGGACTCGGGGATGTACCGGCGGGCCAGGACGACCGCCGTCAGTCCGATGGGGATGTTGATCCAGAAGATCGACCGCCAGCCCACCGAGGTGACCAGTACCCCACCGACGACGGGGCCCAGGGCCATGGACACCCCGACGACCGCGGCCCAGACCCCGATGGCCTGGGCCCGCTCGCGAGGGATGGTGAAGGTGTTGGTGATGATCGACATGGCCACCGGGTTGAGCATCGATCCGCCGACGGCCTGGACCATCCGGAAGAGGATGAGCAGGGTGAGGTCGGGCGCCAGGCTGCACAGCAGTGAGCCGGCGGCGAAGGTCAGCAGCCCGATGACGAAGGTGC
>CAZNLF010000404.1:0-1897 GCA_964573595.1 uncultured Acidimicrobiaceae bacterium
AACCAGGTCACCGACCTCATCGTCCGGATCAAGAGCGGTTCGTGACTCGCCGTGCCGTCCGGCTCACCCTCGGCGGGCCCAGGGGGGTGGGGACCCTCTTCTATCCAGAGGTTGTGCACTATCTGTGGATATCTCCGGCTCCCCCTGGGGTAATTCTGTGAACTCCCGTGAACTTGTCCATAACCCGTCACGCACCAGACATCCGACACAGGTGGAACCCGGCGGGCAGTGGACGGACGGGGGACAGTGAAACCTCTCCTGGGCTGCGGTGATCGCCGTTCATCCCCAGTCCACAGGGCTTACTACTGTCATTGTTCAATTAGATCTATAAAGCAAGAACAAGAAAGGACCTCCTGGTGAAGTTCCGTTGTGAGCGTGACTCCTTGGTGGAGGTGCTGAGCATTGCCGGGCGTGCCGTCAGTTCGCGCACCTCCGTGTCGATGGCCCTGGGAGGGGTCAGGATCGAGGTGACCGGCAACCACCTGGCCGTGGTGGGGACCGATCTCGACCTCACCGTCCACGTGTCGACCGAGGCCATCGGCATCACCGACGGTGTGTGCGTCGCCCCGGCCAAGCTGCTGGCCGACATCGTCCGTTCGCTCGAGCCCGGGGCGGTGACCATCGAATCCGAGGGCGAGAAGATCGAGATCGGAGCGTCCCGGTCGCGATTCAGCTTGCGGACGTTCCCGGTGGATGACTTCCCGTCCCTGCCCGAGCCCCCCGCACCGGCCACCTCCCTGCCCGCGGCCAACCTGGCCGGCGCCCTCCGCCAGGTGGTGCGGGCCGCTTCCGGAGACGACGCCCGGCCCCTGTTGACCGGTGTGCTCATCGCCGCAGAGGGCAGTGGGGTTCGCTTGGTGGCGACCGACTCCTACCGGCTGGCCATGCGGGACATCGCGGGAAGCGACGCCCTCACCGACGGCGCGCAGATCCTCGTACCGTCGAGGGCACTGGCGGAGCTGCAGAAGCTCCCGGTGCTGGGCATGACGACCAAGGATTCGGCCAAGGTGGGAGTGGAGGACGAGCCGGCACTGATCGGCCTGTCCATCGGGGAGCACGACATCACCTTCACCGTCGGGACCGTGCAGGTGAGCACGAGACTGCTCGACGGGAGCTATCCCGACTACCGCCAGCTGATCCCGGCCGAGTACCCGAACCGGCTCCATGTCGGGAAGGACTCACTGCTCGACGCGCTCCGTCGGGTCCGGCTCCTCGTGCGGGACAACACGACGCCGGTGCGCCTGGCCATGCGTTCCGGCGGGGTCGACCTCACGGTCGTCTCCCAGGAGGTGGGGGATGCCAGCGAGACGGTCGACGCCGACTTCGACGGCACCGACCTGACCATCGCCTTCAACCCCACGTATCTCATCGACGGGGTGGAGGCGGTCTCAGGGGACGAAGTGGTGCTGGAGACGGTCGACGCCACTAAGCCGGCGACGGTGCGCGCTGCCGAAGAGACGAATTTCCGCTATCTCCTGATGCCCGTGCGGGTCTCCTGACCCACCGTCGAACCCGCCCTTCGTGCATCTCGTCTCCCTGTCCATCGTCGACTTCCGGAACATCGTCAACGTCGAGATCCAGCCGGACGCCACCGGCACCACCGTGATCACCGGGGTGAACGGGGCGGGCAAGACCAGCATCCTCGAAGCTGTGGACTACCTGGCCTCCCTCCAGTCGTTCCGGGGGTCACCGAAGGAGTCCCTGGTCCGGCGGGGCACCGACCGGTCCATCATCCGCGGGGAGACGCTGGTCGACGGCCGCTCGATCACCATCGAGGCGGAGATCTCCTCCTCGGGACGGTCACGGACCATGGTGAACCGGCAGAACGTTCGCCGTCGGGGCGATCTCCACGAGGCCATCCGCACCACGGTGTTCTCGCCGGAGGACATCGGGGTGG
>CAZNLF010000405.1:0-1886 GCA_964573595.1 uncultured Acidimicrobiaceae bacterium
TCGGTGAGGTCGAGGTCCTCGATGCGCAGGTCGAGGTCGGGCGACCCGGTGCCGACCGTGCCCACCTCGCCGAGCTCGAGGCCCAACGGCTCGTCCTCCAGATCGGCGACCAGGCCGACCAGGGTCCGGAGGGTGTCGCCGGCCGAGGCCAGGGCCTCACGGGGGGACAGGGAGCCATCGGTCTCGATGTCGAGCACCAGCCGGTCGAAGTCGGTCGACTGCTCCACCCGGACCGGCTCCACCGTGAAGGCGACCCGGCGCACCGGCGAGAAGATGGCGTCGATGGGGATGACCCCGATGGTCGTCGAGCGCTTGTTCTTGTCCGCCGACAGGTAGCCGCGTCCACGCTCGACCGTCAGGTCCACGGCGAGGTGGCCCTTGGCGTTGAGGGAGGCGATGTGCTGGGAGGGGCTGAGCACCTCGACATCCGCGCTGACCTGGAGGTCGCCGGCGGTCGCGGCACCGGGGCCCCGCTTGTCGAGGCGGATGGTCACCGGCTCGTCACTGTGCACCCGGAACAGCAGGTCCTTGAGGTTGAGGATGAGGTCGGTCACGTCCTCCTTGACGCCGGGGAGGGTGGTGAACTCGTGGAGGGCGTCGTCGAAGCGGACCTGGGTGATCGAGGCTCCCGGGATCGAGGACAACAGGGTGCGACGGAGGGAGTTGCCCAGGGTATGGCCGAAGCCGGGGTCGAGCGGGCCCACGGCGAACCGCTGGCGGTTGTCCTCTTCTTCACCGATGGTTTCGACGGTCGGTCGTTGGATGATGAGCATGCTGATCAGGGCTCCTCGGCAGCGGGCTGCGCAGTGTCGGTAAGGGTGGTGCGGACTCGGTCGGTGGTGGCGGGTTCGTTCGGTGGGGGGATTACTTCGAGTAGAGCTCGACGATGAGCTGCTCCTGCACCGGCTCGTCGATGTGCTCACGGAGTGGCAGCGAGAACACCCTGACCTCGAACTTGTCGCCGACCGTCTCCAGCCAGGGCGGGAGCTGCCGGTCGAGGGTGTCCATGTTGCGCCGGACGTGGAACAGCTCGCGGGAGGACGGCTTGAGGGCCACGACGTCACCCTGGCGCACCCGGTAGCTGGGGATGGTGACCCGCTTGCCGTTGACCAGCACGTGGCCGTGCCGGACGAACTGGCGGGCCTGGGACCGGCTGGCCCCCCACCCGGCGCGGAACGCCACGTTGTCGAGGCGCTGCTCGAGCATGCGCAGGAGGTTCTCGCCGGTGATGCCCGGCGCGCGGCTCGCCTCGACGTAGAGGTTGTGGAACTGGCGCTCGAGGAGGCCGTAGATGCGGCGGGCCTTCTGCTTCTCACGCAGCTGGCCCAGGTACTCGGAGCCCTGGCGCATGCGGTCGCGGCCGTGCTCACCCGGTGGGTAGGCACGACTGTGCCGGTCGGTCACCGCCTCGGAGACGGGGCACTTCATCGAATAGCAGCGCTCGCCCTTCAAGAAGAGCTTGGTGCGCTCCCGGCGGCACAGCCGGCAGACAGGACCTGTGTATCGAGCCATGAGTTCCTTGCTTCCCTTCGTTCCCCGGCCCTAGACCCGACGCCGCTTCTTCGGGCGGCAGCCGTTGTGGGGGATGGGGGTCACGTCCTTGATGCCGGCCACCTCGATGCCGGCGGCGGCCAGTGAGCGGATGGCCGTCTCGCGGCCCGAACCGGGCCCGCGCACCAACACGTCGACCCGGCGGACCCCGTGCTCCATGGCCCGCTTGGCGCACTGCTCGGCAGCCAGCTGGGCGGCGAAGGGGGTCGACTTCCGCGAGCCCTTGAACCCGACGTTCCCGGCCGAGGCCCAGGCCAGCACGTTGCCCTCCGGATCGGCGATGGAGACGATCGTGTTGTTGAACGAGCTCTTGATGTGGGCGACGCCGAAGGTGA
>CAZNLF010000406.1:0-1868 GCA_964573595.1 uncultured Acidimicrobiaceae bacterium
TTGGGGAGGTAGGCGTCCTCGGCCACGAAGCTGGCGAGGAACGGGAACCCGTTGAAGCTCGTGTTGCCGCCGGTGTAGAGGATCAGCATGGTGGCGAACTGGACGATGTAGAAGAGGAGCTTGCCCACGGGCCCGTCGCCCAGGACGTAGTGGACCTCCTGGGAGACCACCGTCGGCGACCCGGCCAGGTAGGGGACGGCGTGGGTCCAGTGGGCGATGAGGGTGACCCCGAGCACGAGGAACGCCAGGACGCTGCTCATCACGACCAGGGTCTGGCGGGCGTGCCGGGAGGTCGGCTCCCGGAAGGTGCCGACCCCGTTGGAGATGGCCTCGAGCCCGGTGAGGGAGGACCCGCCGTTGGCGAACGACTTGAGGATGATGATGAACGAGGCGCCATAGAGGAGCCCGGACCCCGAGTGCCCGATGGGCACCGTCCCGGCGTGCTGGGGGATGGCGTGCACCGACAGGGTGCCCATCGCCTTTTTGAGGTAGCCGGCGACGACCACGAAGGCCAGGCTCACGATGAAGAAGTAGGTGGGGAAGGCGAAGAACTTGCCCGCCTCGCGGATGCCGCGCAGGTTGCCGTAGAGGAGCAGGAACACCACGGCGATGGTGATGGGCACCGTCAGGGGGACGAGCGAGGGGAAGGCGCTGGTGAGAGCGGCCGTCCCGGCCGCCGTCTGGACGGCCACCGTCACCGTGTAGTCGATGAGGAGCGCCACTGCGGCCACCTGGGCCACCTTCGGACCGAAGTTCTCCCGGGCCACCACGTAGGAGCCGCCGGCCTTCGTGTAGAGCCGGATGACGTCGAGATAGGACAGCGTGACGAAGAAGAGCACCCCGAGGATGGCCATGGTGACCGGCACGACCAGTGCGAACCCGGCGAGCCCGACGGCGGGGACCAGCACGGTGAGCATCTCCTCGGTGCCGTACGCCGAAGAGGAGATGCAGTCGGGGGCCAGCACCCCGAGCGCCGACGGGCGGCCCAGGCGTTCGCCGCCCAGCTGCTCGTTGATCAGTGGTGGGCCGAGCAGCTTGTTCTTGAGCCGGTACCGGAGCGTTTCGGGCAGATCGAGCTTGGCCACGATCCCCGGTGCCGGGCGCCGCGGGGACCCGGGTGGCGACACCGGAGGGGTGGAGGACACCTCGACGCCGGACGGTGGGCTCGCCCGGTCGGCCGGACCACCTTCTCCGGTCACCGTTGGCTCCACCCCATCAGTAAATCATGGGGGCCGGCCCGCCGCGAACAGCCGGCGATCGGAAAAGCCCTGGCCAGCGGAGAGGGGCCGACCCGTCGGCCGCCCGCGGACTCCGGGGGTGAGTTGTCTTCGACCGTCGATGCGTGTTGCATGGGTCGGGTGCATATCGTCATCGTGGGGTGTGGTCGGGTCGGGTCGGGCCTCGGCGTGGGGCTGACCGGGCAGGGGCACTCGGTCGCCATCATCGACCGCAATGCCAAGGCGTTCCGTCGACTCCCCCCCGACTGGCCCGGGACCACGGTCATCGGGTCGGGATTCGACCGCGGCGACCTCGACCGGGCGGGTGCGACCGACGCGACGGCGCTGGCCGCGGTGACCAGCGGCGACAACTCCAACATCCTCACCGCCCGCATCGCCCGCGAGACCTACGAGATCCCCAACGTGGTGGCCCGCATCTACGACCCCCGACGGGCCCAGATCTACCTCCGCCTCGGCATCCCCACCGTGGCCACCGTGTCGTGGACCATCGACCAGGTGCGGCGGCGCCTCGTCCCCGGCGAGCTCGAGTCGGAGTGGTCCGACCCGACCGGGACGCTGTCGCTCGTCGAGCGGGAGCTGCCCGAGCGGTGGGCCGGCAAGCGACTGGCCGACGTGTCCGTGCCGGGCGAC
>CAZNLF010000407.1:0-1860 GCA_964573595.1 uncultured Acidimicrobiaceae bacterium
GCCGCTCGGACTACCGGCTGCGCAAGGCACGGGCCCGGGCCCACATCGTCGAGGGGCTCTTGAAGGCGATCGACATGCTCGACGCTGTCATCGCCGCCATTCGCGCCTCGGAGGACCGTCCCGCGGCACGCAGCGCCCTCATGGCCGAGCCCTTCTCCTTCAGCGAGGAGCAGGCCGAGCACATTCTCGACATGACGCTCGGCCGGCTCACCCGTCTCGGCCGGGCCAACCTCGAAGAGGAGATGGAGGAGCTGCGCCGGACCATCGCCGAGCTCGAGGCCATCCTGGGCGACCCCGCCCGGCTGCGGCAGGTGATCGCCACCGAGTTGGGGGAGATCAGAGCCAAGTACGCCGACGAGCGCCGCACCGTCATCACCCACGACCCCGGTGAGCTCGGGGTCGAGGACCTCATCAGCGACGAGGAGATCGTCGTGACGATGACCCGGGCCGGCTACATCAAGGCCGTCCCGGCCGGATCGTTCCGCACCCAGGGCCGCGGGGGCCGGGGCGTGCAGGGGGCGCGGCTCAAAGAAGAGGACCTCGTCGACGACGTGGTGCACACCACCACCCTGGCGTACCTCCTGCTGTTCTCGAACCGGGGCCGGGTCTACCGCCTGCGCGCCCACGAGGTGCCCATGAAAGAGCGCACGGCGCGCGGCACCGCGGTGGTGAACCTCCTGCCCCTGAGCCCGAGCGAGACCATCCAGGCCATCGTGGCCACCCGCGACTTCGACTCGGGTGGCTTCCTCACCTTCGCCACCAAGATGGGCCAGGTGAAGAAGACGGCGTTCACCGAGTACGACAAGTCGCGTCGAGAGGGCTTCATCGCCATCGCGCTGCGCGACGGGGACGAGCTCGTCCGGGTCGTGGCCACCTCGGGAGAGGACGACGTGGTCATGGTGAGCCTCAACGGGAGCGGCATCCGCTTCTCCGAGACCGATGTCCGCCCCATGGGCCGCGACGCGGCGGGCGTGCGGGGCATGCGGCTGCGCGCCGGCGACGAGGTGGTGTCGTGCGACGTCGTGCGCCCCGACAACGACATCCTCATCGTGACCGACGCCGGCTACGGCAAGCGCACCAAGACCGACCACTTCGGCCGCCAGGGCCGCGGGGGCCAGGGGGTGCGGGCCATCAAGCTCACCGCCGTGCGGGGCCGGGTGGTGTCGGCCTTCATGGCCGCGCTCGACGACGAGATCCTCCTCGTGTCGACGGGGGGGATCGTGATCCGCACGGCGGTACGCGAGATCGCCGCCCAGGGGCGCGACGCCACCGGGGTGCGGGTCATGAGCCTCGAGGAGGGCCACAGCGTGGCCGCCGTGGCCGCCGTCACCGGCGAGGAAGAGGGCTGACCCGAAGGGGGCCTCGCCCTCAGCCCGAGGATCGGGCCGGAGGGACCGCCGCGGACGCGGCGGGCAGGACCTCGTCGAACAGCACCGGGAGGCGGGGCGGGGAGCGGAAGGCGAACCCGTCGATGCCCACCGTCCCGGCCGATTCGTCGAGACGCAACCCCGCCAGGCGCTGCACCACGGCGTTGAGCCCGATGCCGAGCTCCAACCGGGCCAGGTGCATCCCCAGGCACTGGTGGCGGCCGGTGCCGAAGGCGATGTGCGAGGGCCCGGTCCGGTCGAGGTCCCAGCGCTTCGGATCGTCGTAGCGGCGCTCGTCGCGGTTGGCGGACCCCGTGGCGCACACGAGCGACACCCCGGCCGGCACCTCGACGCCTTCGATCTCCACCGGACACGTCGTCTCCCGGTTGACCATGGTCACCGACGTCTCCCACCGCAGTGTCTCGTCCACCACCGCGTCGACCAGGCCGGGGTCGTCACGCACCCGTTCGAGCGCGCCGGGTGTCGTGAGCAG
>CAZNLF010000408.1:0-1851 GCA_964573595.1 uncultured Acidimicrobiaceae bacterium
TGTCGATGAGGTCGGCCACGGTCCCCTCGTCGAGGGGGACGTTGAAGTCGGCGGCCACCACCTTGCGCGGGAGCGAGGCGTCGGGGACCACGGCGAGGACGGCGGAGGCCGACGCGGTGCGCAGCCGCACCGCGTCCCCCCCGGCCACACCGAGCTCGTCCAGATCGGCGGGGTTGGCCCGCAACGGCGCCACGCCCACCAGTCCGGCCAGCGCGGGCACGGCGGAGACGGTCGCCCCCCGGTCGTACAGGGCGCGCGACGCCACGAGGCGGAGCGAGTAGCTGTCGTTGGGTGCGACGTGGGGCACCCGCAGCTCCACCGTCCCGGACAACGGAACGGGCCTCGGGGGTGTGTCGCCGTCGTTCCCGGCCACCCCGGGCACATCGGAGGCGACCCCGGCGGTGGGCGACTCGGCCAGGCCGGCCCGCGGTGGTGCTCCCTGGCGCTCGACCGACTCCACCCCCGGGACGGCGATGGGGTCGAGGGGGGCGGCGGCCGTCGCCCGCCGAGAGATGGAGACGGCGTCGGCCCGCAGCGGCGCGACCACCCCGTCGCCGGTGCCCGGGGCGTCGAGCACGGCACGGGTGATGCCCCGGTAGGCCGGTGCCAGGCGCTCCACCTCGTCCCAGACGTCGCCGACCGAGTCGAGGCCGAGTTCCCCACCCAGGTGGACGGCGAGCTCGCTGGCGATCATCCAGTCGGGCCAGGCCTGGCCGGGTGGGACCAGCTTCTGTCCGAGCCGGCTGACGCGACCCTCGACGTTGGTCGTGGTGCCGGGGCGCTCGTGCGCCTCGGCCGCCGGGAGGACGACATCGGCGAGCTCGGTGATGGGGCCCGGGGCCGAGGCCACGGCGACCACGAACTCGGCACCGGCCAGCGCCCGCGTCGCCAGCCGGCGGTCCGGGAAGTCGGTCAGCGGGTCGCTCCCGAGGAGGACGAGCGCGCGGACGCGGGCGCCCTCGGCCGGCTCCTCGGCCGCCGCTCGCAGGATCGCCTCGGTGTCGCGCCCCTTGGTGCCGGGTACCGATCCCCAGGCATGGGTGAACCAGTCCCGGCCGGCCTCGAGGGTGACACGACCGGGCAGGAGCCCCGGGGCCAGGCCCATGTCGAGGGCCCCGTGCACGTTGCCCCGCCGCAGGGCGGGCAGGAACCGGGCGCCGGGCAGGGCCCGGGCCAGCACCTGGGCCGCCTCCCCCACCAGGAGGCCGTCCTCCGCCAGGGAGGGCCGCCCGGCCACCACCACCACGTCGCCGGCGGCGGCGAGCCGCCTGGCCTCGGCCAGGTCGTCGGGTGCGACCCCGCCCGGGGCGGCCGCCGCCGCATCGACCACGGCCCGGGCCAGGTCGATGGCGTCGCCGGGGGCGTAGCGCAGGGAGACCGCGGCCAGAGGGGTGAGCGAGGTGGCCTGCGGGGAGAGCTCGACCAGCCGGAGGCCACCGTCGACCACGGCCGACCGGAGCCGCAGGAACAGGATCGGAAGCTCCTCGCGGATGTCGCCGGACAGCAGCACGACCGTGTCGGCGGCGGCTGCCTGGTCGATGGTGGCCCGGGGCAGGCCGAGTGCCACCTCGGCGGGGAGTCCGTCGCCCAGCTGGGCGTCGACCGAGTCGGTACCCACGATGCCCTTGGCCAGCTTGGCCCAGGCGTAGGCCCCCTCGTTGGTCAGCCGGGCCCCACCGACGAACGCGACGGCCTCGGCGCCATCGGCCGAGGACGCGTTCTTCCATCCGGCGGCCACCGCCTCCAGCGCCTCGTGCCACGACGCCGCGGTCAGCACGCCGTCCTTGCGGACGAGCGGCTCGACCAGCCGGTCCTCGCTGTTGACCGAGTCGAAGGCGAACCGTCCCTTGT
>CAZNLF010000409.1:0-1826 GCA_964573595.1 uncultured Acidimicrobiaceae bacterium
AGCATGGTGCGGCTTAGGAGTAAGACCTGCCCGTGGCGTCCCCGGCTGTCGGGGGCGGGCGGAGAGGGGAAGACGCGTGCCATCAACGACACCGTAGGGATGCCGACCGTTCACGGCCGGTGCCGCCGGAGCCGGGCCGTCAAGCCCCCAGCAGGCGAGTGTGGGGTCAAAGACCAGGTCAGCCGCACGCAGCTCACATCCGATTCCCGACGACCGATCAGGAGGACCGGCCGACAGCACTGAAGGTCACCACAGCACAACCAGGAGGCGAATAGATGGACGTGGTCATTGCGTATGGCAGGAAGATCGTGCCGGACGAAGTGAGGTCGCTGACGAAGGAGAAGGTGGGCCGCCTGGGTCATCTGTGCCCTGGTCTCGATCGAGCGGAGGTTCGATTCTCCGAGGAACGCAATCCGAGGATCGCCGACAAGGAGTGCTGTGAGGTGATCATCTTCGGCCACGGACGGTCGATCCGGGCCCACGCCGCCGGCCCGGTCCCGCTGGTGGCGGTGGACCTCGTGGTGGAGAAGCTGGAGCACCAGCTGGAGAAGACCAAGGGACGCCTGGTCGGGCGGTCCCACCCTCGCCGCCGACCGGCCAACTCGGTCTCCATCCTCCGGGAGCGGGTACGCACGGCCTGAAACCGATCGCCGGGGACGCGGCCGGGTGGCGGTGCCGGGCCCGGCCGGCGGCCATTCATCGGCACTACCGACAGTAGAGTGGGGCACCCATGAGTGTGCTCTCGAAAGTCCTCCGCGCCGGCGAGGGCAAGAAGGTCCGACGGCTGGCGGAGCTGGTCCCGTTGGTCAACGCCCTCGAGCCGGAGATGGAGGCCCGTTCCGACGTCGAATTGCAGGCGCTCACGCCGGTCTTCCGGCAGCGCCTCGACGAGGGCGAGAGCCTCGAGGACATACTCGTCGAGGCGTTCGCACTGGTGAGGGAGGCCGCGTGGCGGGTTCTCGGCCAGCGCCACTTCGACGCCCAGCTCATGGGGGGGATGGCGCTCCACTTCGGTTGGATCGCCGAGATGAAGACCGGTGAGGGGAAGACGCTCGTCTCCACGCTCCCGGTGTATCTCAACGCGTTGGCCGGCAACGGGGTCCATGTCGTCACGGTCAACGACTACCTGGCCACCCGTGACTCGGAGTGGATGGGGCAACTGCACCGGTTCCTCGGTCTCACAGTGGGCCGGGTGGGCCCTGACGTCGACGACCCGCTGGCCAAGCGCGAGGCCTACTTCTCCGACGTCACCTACGGGACGAACACCGAGTTCGGGTTCGACTACCTCCGCGACAACATGGCCCGCTCCAAGGACGCCATGGTCCAGCGCGGCCACCACTTCGCCATCGTCGACGAGGTGGACTCGATCCTGATCGACGAGGCCCGGACGCCGCTCATCATCTCCGGGCCGGCCGCCGAGTCGGCGCAGCTCTACTACCAGTTCGCCGGCATCGTGCGCACCCTGCGTGTCGAGGACGACTACGAGGTCGACGAGGAGAAGCGCATCGTCGTCCCCACCGAGGCGGGCATCGAGAAGGTCGAACGGCAGCTGGGCGTCAGCAATCTCTACGACGCCGTCGCCGTTAACTACGTCCACCACCTCACCCAGGCCCTCCTGGCCAAGGAGCTGTACCGGAGGGACAAGGACTATCTGGTGGCCCAGGGCGAGGTGAAGATCGTCGACGAGTTCACCGGTCGCACCCTCGACGGCCGCCGTTGGTCCGACGGCCTCCATCAGGCGGTGGAGGCCAAGGAGCGGGTGCGGATCAAAGAGGAGAACCACACCTGGGCCACCGTCACCCTCCAGAACTACTTCCGTCTCTACG
>CAZNLF010000410.1:0-1822 GCA_964573595.1 uncultured Acidimicrobiaceae bacterium
GCCCCCAGCACCGCCGGGGCGGGCGTTCTCGGTCAGCCAGTGGGCGGCGTTGGAGGCGATGACCGGGTCGAAGTGGACGCCGGTGCCGGCCCAGCCCATGAAGTGGCGGTCGTTGCCGTCCCAGTCGGCGAAGCCGTAGGCCTCCATGTCCGGGGTGGGGGAGTGGGACAGGTGCCACTTGCCGATGTAGGACGAGCGGTAGCCGGCACCGTCGAGGAGCGAGCCCAGGGTGGGGGTGGAGGTGGGGAGCTCCTGGTGCTCGGGCATGATCACGTTGTCCACCACACCGTGGCCCGGCAGGTACCGCCCGGTGAACAGGCTGGCCCGGCTCGGCGAGCACGGCGAGGAGTGGGTGAAGTAGTCGGTGAACTCGAGTCCCTCGTCGCGCAGCCGGTCCCGCCAGGGCAGGGACACGTCGGGTGGGAGCCAGGAGCGCTGGCGTTCCTGGTCGGAGACGATGAGCAGGATGTTGGGGTGCGTGGACTCGGCCATGGTGGGTCACGGTAGCGCCAACGATTCCCCGGTGGCCCGGTAGGCTGCTGGCGATCAAAAGTGAAATGTGTTCTACTTTCGGAAATTCAGGTTGGGCGAGATACCAGGGGGAGGCACGGATGCCCGAGAGTGAAGCGCTGCACGCCAGCCACCGCCTCGAATACCCGTATTCGCGGTCCGTGGGCCCGGTGATCGGGGCCTTCCTGACCGGGCTGCGAGAGGGGAAGCTCTTCGGGGTCCGGGGCGCCGGCGGCTCGGTCATCGTGCCGCCCACCGAGTACGACCCGACCACCGGCGACGACACCGGAGAGCTCGTCGAGGTGGGGCCGGGCGGCGTGGTCGAGACGTGGGCCTGGGTGGCGGACCCGCTGCCGAAGCACCCCCTCCAGACCCCGTTCGCCTGGGCGCTCATCCGGCTCGACGGTGCCGACACCGCGCTCCTCCACGTCGTGGACTCGGGAGGGGCGGACCGGCTGGCCTCCGGGGACCGGGTCACCGTCCGGTTCCGGCCCGAGGCCGAACGCATCGGGGCGATGGCCGACATCGAGGCGTTCGTGCCGGCGGGGGCGTCGTGATGGCCGAGGAGACCGCCGTCGATGAGCGGGGCCCGGTCACCACCTTGGCCACGCCCATCCGCCTCGACTTCGACTTCACTCCGGGCGTGGCCCAGTCGCGGTTCCTGCGTGGGCTCGAACAGGGCAAGTTCATGGGCCAGCGCTGCTCGGTGTGCGGGAAGGTCTACGTTCCCTCGCGCGGCTCGTGCCCCACCGACGGCGTCCCGACCACCGAGGACGTGGAGCTGGCGAACGTGGGCACCATCACCACCTACTGCGTGGTCAACGTGCCGTTCGCCGGTCAGTCCATCGAGATCCCCTACATCTGCGCCCAGGTGCTGCTCGACGGGGCCAACCTCTCGTTCATGGGCCTCATCCAGGAGATCCCCACCGACCAGATCCGGATGGGCATGAGGGTCGAGGCGGTATGGGTCGAGCCCGACGAGCTGACCCCGTCATTGGCCTCGGTCCGGTACTTCCGGCCCAATGGGGAGCCCGACGCCGACTACGAGTCGTACAAGGAGTACCTGTGAGCGACGCCGCCCGCCGCACGCCCCGGCCCGTCTCCGTCGCCTCGTTCGCCCAGGCGCAGAACGTCCGTCGGGACGACGAGCACAACGAGGTCGAGATGCTCATGCCGGTGATCGCCGAGGTGTTCGGCAACATCGGGATCACGAAGGACGACGTCGACTTCATCTGCTCGGGATCGACCGACTACCTGATCGGCGGACCGTTCAGCTTCGTGATGGCCCTCGACGCGGTGGGGGTGTGGCCGC
>CAZNLF010000411.1:0-1813 GCA_964573595.1 uncultured Acidimicrobiaceae bacterium
GCGACATGGTCCGGATCAGTGACGCCCGGATGAGCGGCACGAGTCATGGAACGACGGTGCTCCATGTGGCGCCGGAGTCCTTCATCGGCGGACCGCTCGCCTTGGTGCGGGACGGGGACATCATCGAGCTGGACATCCCCGGTCGACGCCTGGAGCTGATGGTCGGTCCGGACGAACTGTCGGCCCGGCGCCAGGCCTGGACGGAGCCTCCACCCCGATTCGAGCGTGGCTGGGGTGCCCTCTTCGAGCAGAACATCATGCAAGCGAACGAAGGCTGCGATTTCGAGGTGCTCCGGGGTCGATCAGGAGCGCCCGAACCGGCCATCTACTACTGAGGACCGCCAAGAGCCGTCAACGACCCGAGGGCTCCGGCAACCTCGTCCTTGTCGACTGGGGAATGATGTGCCCCCGATCATCGGTCAGGCCCCCGGCCACAGCTGAATCCGCCAGTCGGGAACTGGTGACGTCGGTCCTCCGACACTGGAGAAACCTGCAGGTCAGACGATTGATGTGAGCCGGATCCGTGCGATCGCGACACGAATCCTCAACCACGCGATCGGCAACGGAGATGAAACGCCTCAGCCGGTAGGTCGTCCAGTCAACAGGCATGGTGAAGGCGGCCTCTGTCACTGCCTGACCGAAGCGCTCGGGCAGTCATCGGCGATTGGAGGCAATCGGATCGATGCACGACTATTGCTTGCCTCACGACCAACACTCGAGGATCGTGGTCTGGACCGACGAGACTCTGCTCATGCGACGCCGTTCGTCGCTACCGTGGCGGGTACCAACCCGTTGCCGCGAGGAGTCGATCAGGCGTGGTGCCGATGTCCCAGGATGAGAGCAGACCTCTCCCCACGGTGGTGGACCGCTCGACATTTGACGAGCAACTGGAGGCGCTGCGGTCGAGGGAGAAGGCACATACCCGGGAAGGGGACGCAATCGCCGCCGCCCGCCGCCGGCTGCCGATCGTCGAGGTCGCTGCGGACAGCCCGTTGCTCGGGCCGAACGGCCCTGTCACCTTGCTCGACTCGTTCGAAGGCCGACGTCAGCTCATTGCCTACTATTTCATGTGGTGGCCAGGCCGAGCCGCGGCCGAGCAGTGCGAAGGTTGTACGTGGGTGATGAGCCATGTGGGCGAGCTTGCCTACCTGCACTCCCGCGACATCACCTTCGCCGTTCTCTGCCAGGGGCGGAACACCGCCTACGGCCCCGGCGATGCGCAGACGTCGTACGACGAGAGCCTTCGCTACCGCACCTTCATGGGCTGGGACATGCCGTGGTACTCGGCCCAACCCTCACTTGACACGCTCCTGGTCGGCCGCGAGCACGGTCTGTTCCACCTGGTGTGCTATCTGCGCGATGGCAACCGGGTCTTCGAGACGTACTGGACCAAACGCCGTGGTGCCGAGGCGCTGGACTACAGCTACGCGCTGATGGACCTGACCGTGTTCGGCAGGCAGGAGGACTGGGAGGACTCGCCTGTGGGCTGGCCGCGGCGCGGGCACGCGACCCGGACCCTGGGCGGGGCTCCCGAGTGGCCGCCCCTGTGGGAGTGGCCAGGCGGTCGTCCCACCTCGCAATGGCCACGGCTCGAAGCCGGGTACTCGGAAGATCTGAGAGTGGCGGACGAGGGTGCAGCGCTCCCTCCGGATCACTGTCACTGATGGGTCTTGCCGTCGCCGAAAGCGTCTCCTTACGCCGGCCTCGTGACGCTGCTTCGAGGTCCCATCGCCGGAAATGCTGCCTACCGCGAGCAGGACCAGCGCTCCGCTCGCTGGCCAACGCTCCATAAGGCCCGTCCCGTATGCGGAAC
>CAZNLF010000412.1:0-1785 GCA_964573595.1 uncultured Acidimicrobiaceae bacterium
GTCTGGCCCATGCGCAGTCCCTCGACCGGATCCCTGGAAGAATCCTCCTCCGCCTACTTCCAGGGAGTGCGTCGCGGCACTCCACCCGCAAGCATCGTGCCGGTCGGGGGACTGCGGATGAGCCAGCAATACTCCCATGCCCCCGTCATGGTGGCCGAGGTGGTCGACCTGCTCCGCTCGGTGCCGCCGGGACTCGTGGTGGACGCCACCGTGGGCGGTGGGGGCCATGCCGCGGCCCTGCTCTCCGCCAGCCACGGGTTGAGCATCCTCGGGATCGACCGGGACCCGCTGGCCGTGGAGGCGGCGAAGGAGACCCTGGCCCCCTTCGGGCGCCGAGCCGTCGTCCGCCAGTCCCGGTTCGACGTCATGGCCCATGTGATCGACGAGGTCCAGACGGACCTCGCGCTCCCACTTCCGGATCGGGGGGTCAGCGGCGTGCTGTTCGACCTCGGCGTCAGCTCACCGCAGCTGGACGTGGCCGAGCGCGGCTTCTCGTACCGGCGTGACGCCGCTCTCGATATGCGGATGGACCCCACCGCGGGTCGCACGGCGGCGGACGTCGTCAACCAGTTCGACGAGGACGCCCTGGTCGAGCTGTTCGCCGACAACGGTGAGGGGCGTTTCGCCCGACGGATCGCCCGGGCCATCGTCGCCGCCCGGCCCCTGTCCAGCACCGGTCAGCTGGCCGATGTGGTCCGGACCGCCATCCCGGCCGCCACCCGTCGGACCGGCGGCCATCCCGCCCGCCGGGTCTTCCAGGCCATCCGCATCGCCGTCAACGAGGAGCTCGATCAACTCGAGACCGCCCTCGAGGACGCACTGGCGCTCCTGCGGCCGGGCGGCCGCTGCGTGGTCATCGCCTATCACTCGGGCGAGGACCGCCTGGTCAAGTCCATCTTCCATCGCCTCGTCACGGACAACTGCCACTGCCCGCCGGGGCTGCCCTGCGTCTGCGGGGCGAACCCCCAGTTCCGACTGGTCGCCCGGGGCGCTCGCCGGCCCGGCGCCGACGAGGTCGAGCGCAACCCCCGCTCCGAGGCCGCCCGGCTGCGGGTCATCGAACGGCTCCCGGCGGCAGCCGACCGTGACACCGAGATGGGCGGGGTCGCCTGATGGCCCCGCCGGCGGGAGCCGCCGCCCGCCGCTCGGCGGCGCGTTCCGAGCCGCGGGCCGTCCCGGCACCGTCGCGCCGCCCGCCACTCCGCCTCTTCGAACCGGCGCCGCGGCGCCGGCCCGGCACGAGGAGGATGCGGCGTTCGACCATGTGGCTCTCGGCCGTGCTGGTCGTCGGCAGTCTCGTCTCCGTCGTGGTCGGTGACACGCTGGTGGCCGAGGGCCAGGTCCGGTTGTCGACGACCCAGCAGCAGGTCGCCGCCGCGGTCGCCGTCGAAAAGGCCGACCAGGTCGCCGTGGCGGAGAAGGCCGCCCCACCCGTGGTGGTCTCCCAGGCCGAAGCCCAGGGGCTCGTGGCGCCGACCCAGGTCGTCTACCTGCCCCACGTCCCGCTGAACGTCCCACTGCCCACCCCTGTGACTGCCCCCGCAACCGCGACCGCTGCGTCGAGCGCCCCGGCCAAACGGTGAGCCCCTCGATTCTGTTGGGCAGGCGCGCCCGCGCCATGCGGCTGGTCCTCGTGATCGTGTTCATCGTCTTGATCGGCCGCCTGATCTCCGTGCAGGAGCTCTCCCACCAGCGCTACGCCTCGCTGTCGACCTCCCAGCTGACCCAGACGGTCGCCGTGCCCGCCGTGCGCGGCGGCGTCTACGACCGCAACGGCGAGGTGCT
>CAZNLF010000413.1:0-1778 GCA_964573595.1 uncultured Acidimicrobiaceae bacterium
TGCAGCAGATCGACGTGGAGCGGAGCCAGGAGTTCCGCAAGTGCATCGAGTGCTACCTGTGCCAGGACGTCTGCCATGTGATCCGTGACCACGAGGAGAACAAGACGGCGTTCGCCGGCCCCAGGTTCTTCGCCCGGTCCGCCGAGCTCGAGATGCACCCCCTCGACGTGAACGATCGACGGGAGCTGCTCCAACAGGAGCAGGGACTCGGCAAGTGCAACATCACCAAGTGCTGCACCGAGGTGTGCCCCGAGCACATCAAGATCACCGACAACGCCATCATTCCTCTGAAGGAGCGCGCCGTCGACGCCAAGTACGATCCGGTGGCGTGGCTGGGGCGCAAGATACTGAACCGGTCGAAGCGCGCCCCCTCGGAAGCGGCAGCTACGTCGCCGGCCACCGGTCCCGCCGCCGTGCAGCCCGCCGTCGCCGTCCATGGCATCCCGGTCGCTTTGGACGCCGCGGACGCGACCACCAACGGCTCGTCGCCCCGTCCGAGTGACTCCGGCACGTCGGCAGCAGAGTCGTCGGCAGCAGAGCCGTCGGAAACCGACCCGTCGTCCACCGACCAGTCGCCAACCGAGGACGCCCCAACCGGGTGATCGTCGTCCCGGCGCCGATG
The DNA here is from genome assembly GCA_964573595.1 of uncultured Acidimicrobiaceae bacterium. GTDB lineage: Bacteria > Actinomycetota > Acidimicrobiia > Acidimicrobiales > RAAP-2 > Bog-756. Next base: position 623 of record CAZNLF010000413.1, read on the forward strand.
GGGACCGCGCCATGTGCGCGCGCCACGAGCGAACGAGAACGGCGACCATGGCCAGGTTCCTGAGCCCGGAGTGGGCGGAGGAGTGCGACGTCGCCCTGGCCGGTGTCGAGCTGCCACCACCGGGTCCCGATGCCGGACTGGCGGCAGTCGACGGTCACTTCACGGTGGCCCAGGAGGTCCACGGCGCACCGGGCGGCGGCGTGGTGCTCCTCCTGTCGGCCGACGGCGGTCGGCTCCGGTTTCACGTCGAGCCACTCGGCGAGGGACTCCCCGACAACCGCTCCCGATCGGACGTGGACGTCACCATCGCCCTCTCCTACTCGGACGCCGTCGCCCTGGCCAGGGGGGAGCTCGCACCGGCACAGGCGCTGAACGACGGTCGGGTCCGGGTGCGCGGCGACCTCTCGGTGCTGGTGGCCGGCCAGCAGATGCTCGATGCCGCCCGCCGGAAAGCCGAAGGGCTGGACGCGGCCACCACCTACTGAAGAGCCCGAGGGAGTCGATCATGGACGTACTGAGCAGCAGGACCATCATCCATCCCTCGGACCTCGAGCGATCGCTTGCCTTCTACGGCGGGGCCCTGGACCTTCCGGTCGCCCGCGAATTCGGCGAGGGGGCCGGTCGTGGCGTCGTCTTCTTCGCCGGGGGCGGCCTGATCGAGGTAGTGGGGGGAAACCCGGCCGGGCACGCCCCACCGACAGGAGCAGCGCCAGGTGGCCGGTGCGGGCCGACACTGGCCCTGTGGCTCCAGGTGCGGGACATCGGATCCACCGTCGCCGACCTGTCGAGTCGGGATGTCGACGTGGTGCGTGCACCGAAATTGGAGCCGTGGGGTCTCATCGAGGCGTGGATCGACGACCCTGACCAGCTGCGGATCCACCTCGTGGAGGTGCCCGCCGACCACCCCCTGCGGCGGGACCAGCGGAGTGGGATCGAACGGAGCACGTCCCCATGACCGACCACGAGGTGCTGGCGATCGACCACGTCCAGTTGGCGATGCCGGCGGGTATCGAGGCCGAGGAGCGTGCCCAGGCGTTCTTCGAGGGACTCCTCGGCCTCCCCCGTGTCCCCAAGCCGCCGGAATTGGCGACGCGGGGAGGATGCTGGTTCGAGCGGGGCCCCGCCCGCGTCCACCTCGGCGTCGAGGAGGACTTCC
>CAZNLF010000414.1:0-1774 GCA_964573595.1 uncultured Acidimicrobiaceae bacterium
TCTTCTCGTGGAACATGCTGGTCACCGCCATCCTCATCCTCATCGCCTTCCCCGTGCTGTTCGGGGCGGTGGTGATGCTGTTCTGCGACCGTCACTTCGGCACCCACATCTTCTCCGTGCAGGGGGGCGGCGTACCGGTGCTCTGGCAGAACCTCTTCTGGTTCTTCGGCCACCCGGAGGTGTACATCCTGGCCTTGCCCTACTTCGGGATGGTGACCGACATCATCCCGGTGTTCGCCCGCAAGCCCCTGTTCGGCTACAAGGGGATGGTCTTCGCCACCATGACCATCGCCGCCCTGTCCACCGGCGTGTGGGCCCACCACATGTTCACGACCGGCGTCGTGCTCCTCCCGTTCTTCTCGCTGCTCTCCTACCTGATCGCCGTGCCCACCGGGATCAAGTTCTTCAACTGGATCGGCACCATGTGGGGCGGCCAACTGAGCTTCCAGACCCCGATGCTGTTCAGCATCGGGTTCCTGTTCGCCTTCCTGATGGGCGGGGTCACCGGCGTGCTGCTGGCATCGCCACCGGTCGACTTCATGACCCACGACACCTACTTCGTGGTGGCCCACTTCCACCAGGTGCTCATCGGCACGGCGGTCTTCGCCGGGTTCGCCGGTTTCTACTTCTGGTATCCGAAGATGTTCGGTCGCATGTTGCGCGAGAACCTGGGCAAGCTCCACTTCTGGTTGCTGTTCATCGGGTTCTGGGTCACCTTCATGCCCCAGTACCTCGTGGGGCTGGAGGGGATGCCCCGCCGGGTGGCCGCCTACCTCCCGAGCAACGGCTGGACGACCCTGAACGTGATCTCGACCGTGGGCTCCATGATCATCGGGGTGTCGTTCCTGTTCTTCCTGGCCAATCTGTGGGTGTCGTGGCGCAGCCCGGTCCCGGCCGGTGACAACCCGTGGGACGGCGGGGCACTCGAGTGGTTCACGTCATCGCCACCTCCGCACCACAACTACAGCCACCTGCCTCCGATCCGCTCCGAGCGCCCGACCTGGGACTACCACCATCCCGAGCACAACAAGGTTCACCACCCGGGGGCGCATCCGCTACCGGACAAGGAGACGGTCGAGGTGGGCTCGTGAAGGTCTACGGACTGTTCCTGGCCGGCATCGGCATCTTCTTCGGCGTCATCGGAATCGTGTACTGGTTTCTCAGCTACGAGGACGGCGGGTTCGCCATGCTGATCGGGTCGGCGCTGCTCGGCCTGCTCCCGGGCTCGTACTACCTGTGGTGGTCGAGGCACATGAAGCCCCAGGCCGACGACGACCCGGATGCCGTGATCGCCGAAGGGGCCGGTGAGGTCGAGGCATTCCCGAGCTCGAGCATCTGGCCGTTCATCCTGGGCATGGGAGCGCTCTTCACCGTGCTCACCTTCGTGTTCGGCCTCTGGCTGGCCCCGATCGGTGCCGCCCTCATCCTGTCGGCCGCCATCGGCGGCACCGTGGAGAGCCGCCGCGGCGGGGCAGTCTGAGCGACGCGCCCGGACGACCGTCCCGGATCGCCGTCCCGGATCGCCGTCCCGGATCCGTCCCACCGGCGGATGGCCGAAACAGGGGCCTCGCGCCCACCGTGATCCTCGATCTACTCTTCGCTCTTGAGAGGGGACGAGGAGCGCCCCTCGGCCACGGCACGCTTCGCCTGCTCAACGAGTCCAGCCGGAAGACTCACGGCGATCGTTGTCGTCGTCATACCGCTGGTCATACCAGCCAAGTGTGCGCAGTCGCCCACTGTCGAAGTCCCACGGCCGGTCGTCGGTGTCACTCGG
>CAZNLF010000415.1:0-1771 GCA_964573595.1 uncultured Acidimicrobiaceae bacterium
TCCTCTTCCTCATGGTGGTGGCCGGCAACGAGACCACCACCAAGCTGCTGGGCAATGCCTGGTACTGGGGATGGCGTCATCCCGATCAGGGGGCCAAGCCCTTCGCCGACCCCTCCCGCATTCCCGACTGGGTCGAGGAGACCCTTCGCTTCGACACCTCGAGCCAGATGCTCCTCCGGGTCGCCCGGACGACGATGGAGCTGCACGGATCGACCATTCCCGAAGGGGACCGGGTGCTCTTGTTGGTGGGCTCGGCGAACCGCGACGAGTCGGTCTTCCCCGATCCCGACCGCTACGACCTCGACCGCGACACGTCCCGTTTGGTCAGCTTCGGCAGCGGTCGGCACTTCTGCATGGGAGCGCCCCTGGCACGGTTGGAGGCGCGTATCGGCCTGAGTGAGCTGACGAAGCGGGTGGCCCGCTACGACGTCGACCCGGACGGCATCGAGCGGGTCCACTCGATCAACGTCCGGGGCCTGGCCGCCGTGCCGACGACCGTAGACCTCCGCTGATGCCCCACTTCGAGCCCAACCCCGAGCGGCGTCCCGCGGTGGTGACCGGCGCGTCGTCAGGAATCGGTCAGGCCACCGCGGTGGCATTGGCCTCGCTCGGGCACCCGGTGATGCTCGGCGCCCGACGGGTGGCCGAGTGCGAGGACACCGCCGAGGCCATCCGCAAGGACGGGGGGGAGGCCGTCGCCGTCCACCTCGACCTGGCGGACGGCGAGTCGGTCGAGCGGTTCGCCCGTGCGGCCGTGGACGCCCTCGGCCGGGTCGAGATCCTGGTGTCCAACGCCGCGCTGAACATGGCCGGCTCGGTGCTCGACACCGGCTCGGACGCGTTCGACGGCGTACTGGCGGTCAACATCAGCGGCGCCCACCGGCTGGTGCGCGCCATCGCTCCGCAGATGACGGGGCGGAGGCGGGGCGACATCGTCTTCGTCACCTCCGACGTCGCCGAACGACCGCGCCCGGCCATGGCCGCCTACGTCACCTCGAAGTGGGGGCTGGAGGGCTACGTGCGCTCCCTCCAGATGGAGCTCGAGGGCACCGGCGTCCGGGCCACGATCGTGCGCCCCGGCCCCACCCTGACCGGCATGGGCATGGACTGGGATCCCGACGTGACCGGCGAGGTGATCGAGCAGTGGGCGGCGTGGGGATTCGCCCGTCACTCCAATTTCATGCGCCCGGCCGGCGTCGCCGAGGCCATCGTGGCCGTGGTCTCCCTCCCCCGGGGCACCCATGCCACGGTCATCGAACTACAGCCGGAAGCACCCATCCACACCGAGACGAAGGACGAGGGAGAGCCATGAGCATTGCCGTCGAGCGGCGTGAACCGCCCAGAGTGTCCGGGGGCGAGGAGGAGAACGGCCATCTCGGCGAGCTCCGCGTCGACCCGATCAAACTGCTCGAACGGGTCCGTTCCGAGTGCGGGGACGTCGGGGTCTTCCGGCTGGCCGACCGCGATGTCGTGCTGCTGTCCGGAGCGGAGGCGAACGAATTCTTCTTCCGCGCCCCCGAGGAGGTACTCGACCAGGCCGAGGCGTACCCGTTCATGACCCCGGTGTTCGGCGAGGGGGTGGTCTTCGACGCCCCACCGGAACGTCGCCGGGAGATGCTCCACAACCAGGCGCTGCGGGACAAGTTCATGCGGGGCCACGCCGCCACCATCGCCGACGAGGTCGACCGCATGGTGGCGGCCTGGGACGACGAGGGGGAGATCGACCTGCTCGACTGGTTCGCCGAGCTGACCATCTACACGTCGTCGGCCT
>CAZNLF010000416.1:0-1769 GCA_964573595.1 uncultured Acidimicrobiaceae bacterium
CCTAGGTGTTGTACCCACGGACCTTGTTGACACGAATCCGCTGATGAGGTGAGCCCTCAAGGCAATGTGGAGCTGTTGACACACCCACAAAGCCAGGAGGGCTCAGATGCACCGTAACGCTCCACTCACCCCTGAGGGCCGACTGCGCCTTTGCCGGCGCATCGAGGATGGCTCGACGGTGGCCTCGGCCGCCGAATCCATGAATATCTCCAGGCAAACGGCGCACAAGTGGTGGCGTCGTTACCAACAGTCAGGAGTCGGGGGGCTCGAGGATCGCTCCAGTCGACCCCGTCGGTGCCCGGGCAAGACCCCGGCCAAGGTCGAGCGCCGAGTGGTCGAGTTACGTCGACGTCACCGCCTGGGCCCGGCCCGACTGGCTCCTCGGGCGGGCATCCCAGCCTCGACGCTGCATCGAATACTGGTCCGGCACGGACTGAGCCGTCTGAGCGACCTGGACCGCCAGAGTGGCCGAGTAATCCGGCGCATCGAGACCTCGCATCCGGGCGAGCTGGTCCACATCGACATCAAAAAGCAGGCCCGCATTCCAAAGGGTGGTGGGTGGCGAGTCAACGGATGGATGGGACGAAAGCAAGGTGGCTCTGGTGGGCGCCCCCGAATCGGATATGCCCATGTCCATTCGGCCGTCGACGCCTACAGCCGTCTCGCCTACTCCGAAGTCCACGCGGACGAACAAGCCACGACCGCCATCGGATTCTGGCGACGGGCTCGGGTCTTCTTCGAGAGTTACGGGATCACCGTCGAACGTGTCCTGACCGACAATGGCTCCTGCTACATGTCCAAAACCTTCGCCAAGGAGCTCATCAGCGCCGGCGTTGCCCATACGCGGACCAGGCCCTACCGACCCCAGACCAACGGCAAGGTTGAACGTTTCAACCGCACCCTGCTCAATGAGTGGGCTTACGCCCGGCCCTACCGCTCAGAAGCCGCTCGAACTCGAGCACTTGACGATTGGATCCACCTCTACAACCATCACCGTCACCACACCGCCATTAAGGGCACACCCGTCGGCCGACTCAACAACCTGGTGGGGCACAACACCTAGGAGGATACCTCCCGACCGGCGCCGGGCGGAGGGTCGGTGCCCGGGACGCCGCCGTCGATCACGTGCTCGGTCCATGCGGATCCCGACCAGTACCGGCGTTCGTGCCGGCCCGTGGGGTCGACGAGCCAACCCGGGGCGATCCCTGTGTAGGTGATCTTGCCCGGTGAGGCGTCGCCGGCCTCAGCTGCCTTGTGTCGGGTCGTGGCGCCGGTGAACGAGCTGGTCGGAGCCGGCGCTCCCGGCTGCCGCCCCTGTCGGCGACGCCGCGCCGGCAGGATCCGCATCACGAAGAACGCGACGAAGACGACGAGGAACAGCCAGGAACCGTGACCGTAATAGAACGTCACCTCAGACTATTGGGTCGGGTCAGCCGGGCGGACGTCGGGGCGTCACCTCGGTCCAGCGGAGGTGCCCTCAGGCTTCATGCCATGAAGCGAACCCGACTCGCTGGCCCGCCCGGTGCGCTGACGGCAAACCCGGCATCACGCACGGTCACCTGGAACGCAGCGAGTTGTCGGAGGGTTGTCGGGCCAGGGTACGAACGGCCCTATGGATCGTCGCATGCGCTCGCCAGAATCCCAGGAGGGGCCGTTCCGGCGTACCGCGGTGGTGCGCCTCTGATCCTTACCCTCGAGAGATCGTCATGGACCAAGAACTTGAAACGCAACAGTGGCTCCTCAAGGCAGGGGCCGACCTCCGCCGGGTG
>CAZNLF010000417.1:0-1754 GCA_964573595.1 uncultured Acidimicrobiaceae bacterium
CGGCTCGGGCTGGACGGACACCCGGTCCGGGAGGACGGCTGGTCGCCACGAGAGGAACATGAGCCCCGGTCCCGGCCTCTCGCCAGCGGCCACTGCCGGCCTTGGAATGAGGAAGATGTTTCGGCGGCCGCGGGCCGGGTAACGATGGCGTGGCAGGATCGGTGTCGGGCGGATAGCGCTTCGGATCGGGTGCGAACGGCGGCTCGGGCACGCGTCGGAGCGTGTCGGGGCGGGCATCCGGCCGCGACGGGCCGAAGGCCGATGACGAAAGGACCCACGTGGAAGATACGTTCGAGAGCTCGGTCGAGCAGGGCGACGGGTACACGGTGGTTTCGGTGGCGGGCGAGGTCGACGTGGCTACGGCGCCGGCCCTCCGCGAACGACTGGACGAGACCATCGGGCAGGCCACCTCGGTGGTCGTGGTGGACCTGCGAGGGGTGACGTTCATCGACTCGACGGCACTCGGCGTCTTGATCGGGGCGCTCAACCGGTTCGCGGCCGAGGGGGGTGCGATGCGGCTCGTGATCACGGAGCCCCGGATCATCAAGATCTTCGAGATCACCGGGCTGACCGAGCTGTTCGACATCCGATCCAGCCGCCAGGAGGCGATCGCGGGATGAGGCACGAATCGCTGCTGACGCCGGCAGCCCGATCAAGGAGTGTGCGGCGGTGACCGATGTGGTCGAACTGAGTCTGCCGGTCGAGGCGGACCTTCTGGTGCTGGCCCGTCTGACAGCGGCCACGGTGGCGTCGCGGGCCAGCTTCGACGTCGAGGAGATCGAGGATCTCCGTCTGGCCGTTGACGAGCTGTGCATCGCCCTAATCCAGGGCCAGGGCGACGGTCGACTGGAGCTGCGATTCAGCAGGGACGAGGACCAGATCGAAGTACTCGGAACGCTCCGCCCCGGGCCCGGAGTCCCGGGCGGCGGTATTGCCGGCCAAAGTGACGACGGGCTCTCCCAGCGCATCCTCGATGCATTGGTGGACGAGCACGGTCACGAGAGCACCGATGGAAGGTCGCAGGCTTGGCTGCGCAAGCGTCGAGCCCGCCAGCAGGCCTGATGGCGTCACCGGTCCATCCCGGCAGGGCCTCCAGGGATAGGTTCGAGGAGTTCGCGCAGACCGGGGACGAGCGTCTGCGCAACGAGCTGGTGGAGTCGCACCTCGGGTTGGCCCATCAGCTGGCCCGCCGGTTCTCCAGCCGCGGCGAGTCGTATGACGACCTGGCGCAGGTGGCCTCACTGGCACTGGTCAAGTCGGTGGACCGTTTCGACCCGGGACGCGGGGTCGAGTTCAGCACCTTCGCCACCCGCACGGTCATCGGAGAGCTGAAGCGGCACTTCCGAGACCGCGGTTGGGCCATCCGTGCCCCCCGGCGCATCCAGGAGCTGTACCTCGAGCTGGGGCCGGCCATCGAGTCGCTCACCCAGGAGCACGGCCGCCCGCCCACGGTGGCCGAGATGGCGGAGTCGATCGGTGCCTCCGAGGAGGCGGTGTTGGAAGCGATGGAGGCGGGCCAGAGTTACCGCACCTCGTCCATCGACGCACCGGACCGTCAGGAGGGCACCATTGCCACCAGACTCGGTGACGTCGACCCGGGCTACGCCGGAACCGACGACCGGATGCTGCTGGCCATCTCCCTCACCAGGCTGCCGGAGCGGGAGCAGACGATCCTGAACCTCCGGTTCGTCGACGGCCTGACCCAGTCCGAGATCGCCGACCAGATCGGGATCAGCCAGATGCACGTGTCCCGG
>CAZNLF010000418.1:0-1752 GCA_964573595.1 uncultured Acidimicrobiaceae bacterium
GTTGACCTTCTGGCCCATCTACTTGCCCTTCTCTTCGGCGGAATCGCCGTCTGTGCCGTCTGTGCCGTCTGTGCCGTCTGTGTCGTCTGTGTCGTCTGTGTCGTCTGTGTCGTCTGTGTCGTCTGTGTCCACGGCGTCGTCCGTGTCCTCGTCGACGACCGGTGCACCGTCCTCGTCACCGTCGGCCGCCGCCTCCAGGTCCGACTCCTCCAGCGGGCCGGCCTCGGTCTCGGTGACCACGTCGTCGGCCTGAACGGCGTCCTCGGGCCACGCCTCGGCACCGGTGTCCGGCTCGGTGCCGACCGTCTTCGACTCGCCGGCCGCGGCCTCGGACCGCTGGCGGCGGCGGGAGCCGGCCACCCGCCGTGAGCGCTGCGAGGTGTTGGCCGCCTGCTTGGCACGGCGGCGGGCGATCCGGTCCTCGGGAAGCCGGCTCACGATGATGGTGATGTGCGAGGTCCGCTTGCGGATCCGGGTGGCGCGACCCCTTGCCCGGGGCCTCCAGCGCTTCAGCGTGCTGCCCTCGTCGGCATAGCAGGCGGACACATAGAGCTCCTCGGTGTCGAGCCCGTCGTTGTGCACGGCGTTGGCCACGGCCGAGGCCAGGACCTTCCCGACGGTGACGGCCGCCTCGCGGTCGCCGAGCGAGAGGATCTCCGCGGCGCGGTCCACATCCTGGCCGCGGATCAGGTTCAGGACCTGGCGGACCTTGGAGGCGGACATCCGGCTGTGGCGGAGGACGGCCCTCGTCCCCTCGCGCTCGTTGGTCTTCACACTGGGCACGTCAGCGCCTCCCCGCCCGCTCTTGGCCGGCATGGAACTTGAACGTCCGGGTGGGGGCGAACTCGCCGAGCTTGTGGCCGACCATCGACTCGGTGACGTAGACGGGGATGTGCTTACGGCCGTCGTGGACGGCGATGGTGTGGCCCACCATGTCCGGGATGATCGTGGAGCGGCGGGACCACGTCTTGATGACCTTCTTGTCCCCGGCCGCGTTGAGGACGTCCACCTTCTTCAGGAGGTGGTCGTCGACGAACGGGCCCTTCTTCAGGCTGCGAGGCATGCTGGCGTTCCCTCTGTCTTCCTACCGCCGGGCACCGCGTGTGCGGCGCCTGCGGACGATCATCTTGTCGGAGTCCTTGTTGCGGGCCCGGGTGCGACCCTCCGGCTGGCCCCACGGCGAGACCGGATGGCGGCCACCGGAGGTCTTGCCCTCGCCGCCACCCAGCGGGTGGTCGACCGGGTTCATGGCGACGCCCCTGGTCTGGGGGCGCTTACCCTTCCACCGGTTGCGGCCGGCCTTGCCGATCTTGATCAGCTCGGCCTCGGAGTTGCCGACGATGCCCAGGGTGCCCCGGCAGTCGATGGACACGCGGCGCATCTCCGTGGACGGGAGCCGCAGGGTGGCGAAGGCCCCCTCCTTGGCCACCAGCTGGACGCTCATGCCGGCGCCGCGCGCCAGCTTGCCGCCCCCACCCGGTCGCAACTCGACATTGTGGACCACCGAACCAACCGGGATATAGCGGAGCGGCAGGGCGTTGCCGGGCCGGATCTCGGAGCCCTGGCCGGACTGGAGCCGGTCGCCCACCTGCACCTGGGACGGGGCGAGGATGTAGCGCTTCTCCCCGTCGAGGTAGTGCAGCAGGGCGATGCGGGCGTTGCGGTTGGGGTCGTACTCGATGGACGCCACCTTGGCGGGCACGCCGTCCTTGTCCCGCTTGAAGTCGATGATCCGGTACTGCTGCTTGTGGC
>CAZNLF010000419.1:0-1748 GCA_964573595.1 uncultured Acidimicrobiaceae bacterium
CGTGCCGCCGCCCCGAGCACGGGCGACACGGTGGAGCTCACCACCGGCCCGATCGCCACGGGAGGGGGGTGCGTGGCGAGGGCCGGGGACGGTCGGGTCGTCTTCGTGCGGCACTCCCTCCCCGGTGAGCGGGTACTCGCCCTGGTGACGGCGACGACCACCTCGTTCCTGCGGGCCGATGCCGTCACGATCCTCGAGGAGTCACCCGACCGAGTGCCCCCGCCCTGTCCGCACGCCGGCCCCGCAGGGTGTGGGGGTTGCGACTGGCAGCACGTCGCCGTCCCGGCGCAAAGCAGGCTGAAGGAGGTACTGATCGTCGAGCACCTCCGCCGATTGGCCGGCGTGGATCGCCACGTCCCCGTCGAGGAAGTCGCCGGCCGCCCCGACGGGCTGGGCTGGCGGACCCGCATGCAGTTCGCCGTCGATCGGGCCGGCCGGGTCGGCCTGCATCGTCATCGTTCGCACGACATCGAGCCGATTGAGCACTGCCCGATCGCTACCCACGAGCTCGACGCGGTGGGTGTGGGGACCACTCTTTGGAAGGGGGCCCGCCACGTCGAGGTCACCGCGTCGCCAGACGGGGGCCGGCCGGTCATCGCCGTCGACACCGGACGGAGCCGCCTGGCCGCCCGCCCCCCCGACCGGGCCGGACTGGTCGTCGACGGCCGGGTGCGGCGACGGCCCACCAAGGTCCACTTCGACGTCCTGGGGAACCGGTTCGAGGTGGGTCCGGGCGTGTTCTGGCAGGTGCATCCCTCCGCGGCTGCGGTGCTCACCCGGTGCGTCCTGGAGGGGCTGGCTCCCACCACCGGGGAGCGTGTCCTCGACCTGTACGCGGGTGCGGGCCTGTTCAGCGTGCCCTTGGCCCAGGCGGTGGGCCCGGGCGGGTCGGTGGTGGCCGTGGAGCGCAGTGCCCGGGCCTGTGCCGACGCCGGGCGTAACGCCCGGGGCCATCCCCAGGTGCGCATCGTCAGGTCCGAGGTCACCCCGACGGTCGTCGCTGCCGAGGATCCGTCCGACCTGGTGGTGCTCGACCCGTCCCGAGAGGGTGCCGGACCGGCGGTGATGCGCGCCCTCGTGGCGGCGCCGGCGACACCGCGCCGGATCGCCTACGTCTCGTGCGATCCGGCGTCGTTCGCCCGGGACCTCCGGGTGGCGCTGGACGCCGGCTGGGTCCTCAACTCGCTCCGGGCCTTCGATCTGTTCCCGATGACCGAGCACGTCGAGCTGGTCGGTCTGCTCGAGCCCGGGCCCCGTGACCGGGAGACGGGCTCCGGGGCCCGGAGCCCGGCCTGACCGGGGGCCGCCGGTCGCCGCTGCTACTGTCGGCGCGTGCGCAGGGTGTTCGTGGTCGTTGCGCTGGTGACACTGCTCGCCGCCGGCTGCTCGACCGGACCGTCGGCGACCAGGACCACCGAGGCACCGTTGCCGGCCGGGCCCCGTCCCTCGGAGATCGCCCAGCAGGTCTGCTATCGCCAGGCGCAGACGGACATCAGCTCGGCTCTGGGGGAGGACGCGACCGTCTCGACCCCGACCTGGGAGGACCATCTCTACACCTGCCGATATCGCTACCCGTCGGGCGATTTCGTCATGTCGGTGAAGGAGCTCTCGAGTTGGGCGGAGACCGACGCCTACTACGACGGTCTGGCCGCCCAGCTGGGCAAGACCCGGACCCTGCAGGGTCTCGGCCAGGGGGCGTTCCAGACCACCGACGGCTCGGTGGTGGTGCGCAAGGACTGGAAGGTGCT
>CAZNLF010000420.1:0-1733 GCA_964573595.1 uncultured Acidimicrobiaceae bacterium
GCATCCTTGGTGTGCATGTCCAGGCAGCCGGCGCAGCCGTTGATCTGGCTGGCTCTGATCTTGACCAGCTCTTGGGTCGCGTCCGGCAGGGTCGAGCCGGTTATGACCGCGCCTGCTGCGTTGATGTGCTTGGTGAACTGTCCGGCAACCGCATTGCTGTAGAAGTCGAGTCGAGCGTCCATCGTGATCTCCTTTGAGGTTCGGGCTTCCTACCTCTATGACCCCGTGGGATGCCAACATGTGACGGATCGTTCCGTTCGGCCCCGGCGGCTCAGTCGACCCGCCCGAGCACCTGGGACAGCCCCAGTCGCCGGCCCGGCTCGCCTTTCGGTGACAGCCACGTCCCGCTCGGTCAGGACGACGAGATCCGTGCCCGTCGGAAGGGGCCGTTCGCCTCGGCAGCCACAGTGCCCGGGTCCCCGTGTCGTTACTCGCCACCGAGGACCGCTGATGCGACTCTGCGGACGCGTTCAGGGTCGGCGATCAAGTCGAGCTCTACGACCTGATCGTTGACGACGGTGAAGGCCATGACGAGGTGGGGCTGCCCATCCAGGGTGAATACGACGCCAGCGGTCCCGTTTATCAACGCGGGGTGGAGCACTGCCGCCGGATTTGCACCGAGGCGCGCTTGTCTCGCGACAGCGGCTGCACCGCGCACGACCCGGGACGCACGCGGACGGCCCGGGCCGAAGTCGACTCGCAAGATGACGTCAGGATGGAGTACCGCGACAAGTTCGTCGAAGTCGCCACCGCGGGCTGCCAAAAAGAAGGCGTCGACCACCGCCCGTTGACGAGTGAGGTCGGGGTCCGGGATTTCAGCGCCTTTGACCCGGCGCCGTGCCCTGCTCGCCAGCTGCCGAGCGGCGGTCGGGGATCGCCCCACCATGGGGGCAATCTCCTCGAATGGCAGCTCGAACATGTCATGGAGTACGAAGGCCAGGCGCTCAGCCGGAGCCAGGGCATCGAGTACGACCAGGAGGGCCAGGCCGACCGAGTCGGCGAGCAGCGCCTCTTCCTCTGGTCCAAGTTCCCCCTCCGAGCTGATGACGGGATCGGGGAGATGCACCTCGAGGGATTCCTCCCGCCGGACATTTCGCGAGCGGAGCATGTTGAGGCAAACGCGGGCGACGATCGTGGTCAACCATCCGCCAAGATTCTCGACCTCGTTCACCTCGGCCCGGCTCACCCGCACCCAGGCGTCCTGGACTGCATCGTCGGCTTCGGTGAGCGAGCCCAGCATCCGATAGGCGACTGCCCGCAGATGGCCCCTCTGCTCCTCGAAGCGCTTCGCCAACCAGTCCCGGTCGTCCATTCCAGCCATCCTCGTTGTAAGGGTCAACACAATGACCCCATCGGGACCACCGATGTGACAAAGCAAGCGCGGGACTCACCGCCAGCTGCTGATCAACGGGTCGACTTCGACCCAACACATCCGCCGCACGTATTGATAAATCTCGGTCGTCAGTGTCTGTCATTGAAACTGCCGCCCAACGATGGCGTTCCGACGTGTCGCCCGCCGGGTCACCGGATTCTGGCCGCCGTTCGATGTCCCCCCTCCAGACAGGAAGCGAGACTGCCTCGGACGTCCTGGGAACAGCCGCGAACAGCGCGAAATCCGAGGGTTCTCTTGCTGATGCAGAACCTCTGCTCCAATCATTTGGTCAGGAAATGCCCTCTGACCAGCGGAGGGAGTGGGATTCGAACCCACGGAGGCTTGCACCTCACGGCTTTTC
>CAZNLF010000421.1:0-1694 GCA_964573595.1 uncultured Acidimicrobiaceae bacterium
ATGAAGGTCGCCATCGCCGGCGCCGGCAGCGTGGGCACGGCCATCGCCTCGGACCTGCACGCCGGCGGGCACGACGTCCTGCTCATCGAGCAGGATCCCGACCTCGTGGCCCGCATCCGGGGCGACCTCGACATCACCTGGGTCGTGGCCGACGCCTGCGAGGTCTCCTCGCTCGACGCGGCCGGGCTCTCGACGGTCGACGTCGTCGTGGCGGCGACCGGCGACGACGAGGACAACCTGGTGGTGTCCCTGTTGGCCAAGCAGGAGTTCGCGGTGCCCCGCGTGGTGGCCCGCGTCAACCACCCGAAGAACCAGTGGCTGTTCACCGAGAGCTGGGGCGTCGACGTGTCGGTGTCCACCCCACAGCTCCTCACCGCACTGGTCGAAGAGGCGGTGTCCGTGGGGAGCCTGGTCAGGCTGTTGAGATTCGAGGGTGGGAACGCCCACCTGGTCGAGGTGACCCTGGCCGATGACTCGCCGGCCGCCGGCATCTCCCTGGTCGACCTGGGAGTGCCGCGCGACGCCACGGTGGTGGCCGTCGTCCGCGACGACCGGCTCATCGTGCCGAGGGGCGACACCCGCCTGGCCATCGGTGACGAGGTCCTGGTCCTCGTGACCGCCGATGCCGAGGACGTGGTGCAGCAGTTGCTGGTGGGGCATTGAGCCGGTGAAGGCGGCCTTCTTCGACCTGGACAAGACGGTCATCGCCAAAGCATCGATCGCCGCCTTCGGCCGGCCCCTGTACCGGGGGGGCCTCATCAACCGGCGCCTGGTGGCCAGGGCCGTGGTGTCCCAGCTCATCTACCTCCACCTGGGGGCCAGCGAGCAGAAGCTGGCGCGGGTCCGCGAGTCGATGCTCACGCTGACCAAGGGCTGGGACCGGGCCCAGATCAGGGAGATCGTGCGGGAGGCCCTGGAGGACACCGTCGAGCCGATCATCTACGCCGAGGCCCTCGACCTCATCGAGGCCCACCGGGCCGCCGGCCACAAGGTGTACCTGGTCTCGGCGTCGCCCGAGGACATCGTGCTCCCACTGGCCGAGCACCTCGGGGTCGACGGTGCCATCGCCAGCCGCGTCGAGGTCGACGACGAAGGGCGCTACGCCGGCGAGATGGAGTTCTACGCCTACGGGCCCTTCAAGGCGGAGGCCATGCGGGAGCTGGCTGAGGCCGAGGGGTTCGACCTGGCGGAGTCGTCGGCCTACTCGGACTCCTACACGGACCTTCCGATGCTCGAGGCGGTCGGCCACCCGGTGGCCGTCAATCCCGACCGGGTCCTGGCCAAGCTGGCGCGGGAGCGCGACTGGGAGGTCATGCAGTTCACCAAACCCATCCGCCTCCGCGACAGGGTGAGCGTTCCGAGCCTGTCGATCACCGCCGCCGCCGCCGGTGTCACGGCCGCGGCATCGGTGGGTGCACTCGTGGCGTGGCGGCTGGCCCGGCGGGCGACCGTCTGAAACCCACGGTCCGAAACCCTCCGTCTGAACCATCCAAGGTTGAACCATCCAAGGTGCTCCGCCCCCGGGGACGGGCAGGTCCGTCGGGGGATTAGGGGCGCGTCAGAACCCGGTGTTCCTCGATACGGATTCGGTGCCGGGGCCGATCGGGGGGCGCCCCCGCCTCAGGCGTTCGCTCAGGAAGGACGGAGCCGCTTGGCGGCGACGACACCCAGGGCAACGACGATGGCGAGGATCA
>CAZNLF010000422.1:0-1681 GCA_964573595.1 uncultured Acidimicrobiaceae bacterium
TCTGCTTGGAGTCGATGAACCAGCTGCTCTTGCGCCCCGACTTGAGGGTGAAGTCACCGCGCCGGACCGAGTGCGCCAAAAGGTGGTCCCGCAGCGCCTCGAACCGGGTGGGGGGAAGTGCGTCGCTCACGTCGTCGGAGCCCGGCCACCGCCGCCGTCCGCCCAGAACGGACGGCCGACGAACTCGACGCCACGCTCGCCGGCGATCACCCGGCCCACCCGCCTCGCGTCGACCCCGCAGTCGCGCATGGCACCGATCGCCGCGTCGGCCCCGTCCTCCCCGACCATGAGGATCATGCCGAGCCCGAGATTGAACACCCGGGACATCTCGTCGTCGTCGACGTCACCGAGCGCACGGATCTCGCCGAAGACGGCGGGCACCTCCCAGGATGACCGATCGATCACCGCCCGCATCCCTTCGGGGAGGGAGCGCGGCACGTTCCCGGCGAACCCGCCACCGGTGATGTGGGCTGCGGCATGCACCGATCCGTGCTCCGGACCTCCCGCCGCCGACCCTCCCGCACCGGCCGCCGGGGTCGTCGCCGCCACCGCGGCCCGCACCGCCGGGGCGTAGATGACCGAGGGTCGCAGCAGCTCGTCGGCCAGCGTGGTGCCGGATCCCGGCCAGGCCGGGCCGTCGAGCGTGCGCCCGGCCCGCTCCAACAGGACGTGGCGGGCGAGCGTGTACCCGTTGCACCGCAGGCCCGGTGAGCCGAGACCGATCAGGACGTCCCCCTCGGTCACCCGCGACGGGCCGAGCATGTCCGAACGCTCCACCACGCCGACGGCGAAGCCGACCAGGTCGAACTCGCCCGGCTTCATGATGCCGGGATGCTCGGCCATCTCACCGCCGAGCAGCGTCGCACCCACCTGGCGACATCCCTCCGCCACGCCGGCCACCAGGTCGGCCATCTGGCCGGGATCGACCGCTCCCGTCGAGATGTAGTCGAGGAAGAACAGCGGTTCAGCGCCCTGGCAGACCAGGTCGTCGACGCACATCGCCACCAGGTCGATGCCGATGGAGTCGAACCGACCGGTGGCCTGGGCCACGAGCGCCTTGGTGCCGACGCCGTCGGTGCCGGCGACCAGGACCGGCTGTCGGTACGTGGTGGTGTCCAGGGCGAAGAGGCCACCGAAGTCGCCCAGGCCACCGAGCACCTCGGGACGGGACGTGGAGGCAACCAGGGGTTTGATCAACTCGACGGCCCGCTCGCCGGCATCGATGTCGACCCCGGCACCGGCATACGTGGCGGGACCGGCAGCCGTGTCGGGCGTGGCCGAGCCGTCCCTGGCCGGTGGCTCGACCGGTCCGGCGGCGTCGGCGCTCATGGTCGCGGCGGTCGGGTCGGGCGTGGTCTGGTCGGTTGCGGTTGTCGTAGCGGTTGCGGTGGCCCGCTCACGCCTGGGTACCACTTGCCGCGGCACTGAGCTCCGGACGCTCGGACAGCTTCACCGGCACCTGCACCGGCACCGGGTAGTTGCCGGTCAGGCAGGCGTCGCAGAACCCCGCGCCCGGGGCGTCGACGGCCCGGACCAGGTGATCGAGGGTCAGGTACTCGAGTGAGTCGACGTCCAGGAACTCCACGATCTCGTCGAGGGTCTTGATCGATGCCAGCAGCTCGTTGCGGTCGGGCGTGTCGATGCCGTAGTAGCAGGGCCACCGGAACGGCGGCGACGAGAT
>CAZNLF010000423.1:0-1650 GCA_964573595.1 uncultured Acidimicrobiaceae bacterium
CCCTTGATCGTCTTGAGCTTCATCCACAGGTGGCGGTTGTCGTACTCGATCATGTAGCCGGAGGTCGCCGCGCAGGTCACGATCATCCCGCCCCGCTTGGCGGCGAACACCGACGCCCCCATGGTCTGGCGTCCCGGGTGCTCGAACACGATGTCCACGTCGTCACCCACCAGCCCGCGGATGTCCTTGCCGAGGCGGCGCCACTCCGACTCGTCCTGGGTGTGCTCGTCCTTCCAGAAGCGGTAGTTGGCCACCTTCCGGTCGATCACCGCCTCCACCCCGAGGTCGTGGAGCAGCTCGACCTTCGACGGCGAGGACACCACCCCGACCGGGGTCCCGCCGCCGTTGAGCACGTACTGGACGGCATAGGCGCCGAGGCCACCCGACGCACCCCACACCAGGACCTTGTCCCCCTGTTGCATGTGGGCGCCGTTCTTCGACACCAGCATCCGGTACGAGGTGGAATTGCACAGCGCGTTCGCCGCCGCCTCCTCCCAGGTGAGGTGCTTCGGCTTGGGCATGAGCTGGTTGGCCTTGACGACGGCGAGGTCGGCGAGGCCGCCGAAGTTGGTCTCGAAGCCCCAGATACGCTGGTTGTCGGCCAGTATCGAGTCGTCGTGGGCACTCGGGCTCTGGTCGTCGACGTAGTTGCAGTGGACCGTGACCTTGTCCCCCGGCTTCCAGCTGCGCACCGCGGACCCGGTCCGCAACACGACGCCCGAGGCATCCGATCCGACGACGTGGTAGTCGAGCGCGTGGCGCTTGCCCCAGGCGCTCTCCTTGCCCAACCGGTCGAGGAAGCCGAAGGTCGGAAGCGGCTCGAAGATCGAGGTCCACACGGTGTTGAAGTTGATGGCACTGGCCATCACGGCGATGTACGCCTCGTCGGGAGCGAGTTCGGGGACGGCCACCTCGCCCACGTGGAGCGACTTCCTCGGGTCCTTGTCCTCGGTGGCGAGGCCCTCGAACATGCCGACCTCGTTGCGGAGCACGAACGAGGCCCGGTAGGACTCGGGGAGCGGGATGGCGCTGAGCTCGTCGCCGGGGGCGCCGGCTCGGATGGCGGAGAAGATGTCCTGCATGGGATGCGAGGATAGCCCGCCCGCCGGACCCCGATCCCTGGCCCCCGGTGCCCCCGCGACCCCGCGGTGCGCCCCCGTCGGGCCGGATGCCCCAGGGGGCCGGGTGGTCGCCGCCCCCGGGGAAGCCGTATCATGATGCCGTCGTCGTGGCGGGCCCATGGGGGGATCGCCGCCTGATCAGGCCACAGGCCTCGGAGGTCCATCATGTCCGGAACCGTCATCGTCGCAGGCGCCCGTACCCCGATCGGCAAGCTGGCGGGCGCGCTCGGCAGCTTCGCTGCCACCGAGCTGGGCGGCTTCGCCATCGCCGGGGCCCTGGCCCGGGCCGGCGTGACGCCGGAGCAGGTCGACTACACGTTCATGGGACAGGTGATCCAGGCCGGCGCCGGGCAGATCACCGCCCGCCAGGCCGCCGCCAACGCCGGCATCCCCATGAGCGTCCCCGCCACCACCGTCAACAAGGTCTGCCTGTCCGGCCTCAACGCCATCTACCTGGCGGACCTGATGATCAATGCCGGCGAGGCGGAGATCGTGGTGGCCGGGGGGATGGAGTCGATGACCCAGGCGC
>CAZNLF010000424.1:0-1632 GCA_964573595.1 uncultured Acidimicrobiaceae bacterium
TACTCAGCACCTGTCCGCATCCGCCGGTTATATGGCGATGCTTAGACCCTTATGGGGCTCTTCGCGTTCAGCCGTGGGGCGGTGCTCACCCGGTGATCCACTCATAGGCATCCACCAGTAGGGCCCCGTGGCCCCCGATTCTTGCGGTTACCAAGCCAGCGAGAACGGAGGACACGGGGCATGGATGACCGTAGTGGTGGCGCGAGTGCGCTGTTGGGAATGGACGGCTTCGTTGTGCTGTCGGCGACGGAGTGCGACGACGAGCTGTGGCTCCTCGTCGAGACGAAGTCTGCCGTGGTGGGCTGTGCGACCTGTGGGGTCCGTGCCGTCGGCCACGGGCGGAGCGAGGTCCAGGTTCGGGATCTCCCCATCGGTGGCCGGCCGGTGCGGCTGGTGTGGCGGAAGCGCCGATGGCTCTGCTCGGATCCCGACTGTCCGACCAAGTCCTTCACCGAGGGAAGCGACCTCGTCGAGGGGTGCCTCACCCGCCGGGCGGCCCGGGAGATCTGCCGGCTGGTCGGCGAGGAGGCCCAGAGCGTGGCCGCCGTCGCCCGGAGCTTCGGAGTGGGATGGCACGGTGCCTGGGCTGCGGTCTGTCGCCACGGGCGACCCCTCGTCGATGATCCCCGCCGGCTCCACGGGGTCCGGGCCCTGGGCGTCGACGAGCACAAGATGCTGGCGGCGGGGCCTGATCACCACACCGTCTACGCCACCCAGCTGGTCGACATCGACCGCCACGTGCTGCTCGACGTGGTCAAGGACCGCAGCGCAGCCTCGGTGTCCACCTGGTTGGACGACCGGACCCGGTACTTCCGGGATCACGTCGAGGTGGCAGCCATCGATCCCCACGCCGGCTACCGCAAGGCCCTCGTCTCGTCCCTGCCCCGGACCACCATCACCGTGGACGTGTTCCACGCCGTCAAGCTGGCCAACGCCGCCGTGGACGACGTGCGTCGGCGGGTCCAACGCGAGACCCTCGGTCACCGGGGCCGCAACGACGATCCCCTCTACGGCATCCGCCGGTTGCTCACCCGCGGCTACGAGCGGCTGTCCGACAAGCAGCTGGTCCGGGTGACCGAAGCCCTTCGACGTGGTGACCCCTATGACGAGGTCGGTGGGGCCTGGGCCGTCAAGGAACAGCTCCGCTGGGTGTACGACGCCGACAGTCCGAACGAGGCCCGCACCCGGCTCGAGCGCTTCTACGAACTGGCCCGCATGGCCGGCACGCCTGAGGTCCTACGCCTGGCCAAGACCATCAAGCGATGGGAACCAGAGATCCTCTCCTTCTTCACCACCGGTCGCACCAACGCCCGGAGCGAGGCCATGAACCTCATCACCGAGAAGCTCCGTCGCAACGCCCACGGCATCCGGAACTTCGAGAACTATCGGCTCCGCCTCTTGCTCCACTCAGGCGTGCAATGGAACACTCAACCAACTGCTCGAATCAGGGGCCGTCACCCACGCCTCAGCGCGTAGAGCCCCTTATGGAGCCACGCTGGATCGTCACAGCACCTCTCCCCGTTGAGAAGCAGTCTCTATTGACGCAGAGGGAGGCCTGGACTAAGCCTCCAGAAAGGAACGCAGGAACCGCTGGAGCGGTCCCGGCGTGTCTCCGATGTCGGGGGGTCTTCA
>CAZNLF010000425.1:0-1615 GCA_964573595.1 uncultured Acidimicrobiaceae bacterium
GGGTCGGACATGAATCCAGAGTTTCTCGAGCATCAGTAGCCCTTCGAGCACCGCATCACCGCAGCACCCCTTCGTCGCCCCATTAGCCCCGCAACTGGGAGGAGTAGGCCGTTGCCTACACGGTCCAACAGCCCGGAACGTTTTTCTTTCGCCAACATCGACGAGGCCCTGCCCTTGCCGGACCTCGTCGCCATCCAGCGGGACTCCTTCCAGTGGTTCCTCGACCGCGGCCTGGCGGAGACGTTCAACGACATCAGCCCGATCGAGGACTTCACCGGGCAGCTGAGCCTCGAGCTGGAGTTCGACCCGACCGATCCCGACCTGCGACCACCGCCGAAATTCTCGGTGGAGGAGTGCAAGGAAAAGGACATGACCTACGCCGCGCCGGTCTTCGTGCGCGCCAGGTTCATGAACGCCGGGACCGGCGAGATCAAGGAGCAGACGGTCTTCATGGGGGACTTCCCGGTGATGACCGACAAGGGGACCTTCATCGTCAACGGGACCGAGCGGGTGGTCGTGAGCCAGCTGGTGCGTTCGCCCGGCGTCATCTTCCAGCCCGGACGCGACGCGAAGACGGTGTTCACCGGCACCATCCACCCCTACCGCGGTGAGTGGATCGAGTTCGACGTCGAGGCCAAGCCGGGCAAGGACGTCACGGCCGGGTGCCGCGTCGCCCGCAAGCGCCGGCTCTCCCTGTTCGTGCTGCTCCGTGCGCTCGGCTACGAGGACCAGGCGTTCCTGGAGCGCTTCGTGCGCCACTTCGATTTCCTCGAGGGCCAGTGGGAGAAGGAGCAGAGCCTGGCGCCCACCCGTGAGGAGGCGCTGCTCGAGATCTACAAGCGGGCCCGCCCCGGCGAGCCGCTGTCGGTCGAGGCCGCCCGCCAGTACTTCGAGAACGCCTTCTTCAACCCGAAGCGCTACGACCTCACCCGGGTCGGCCGGTACAAGCTCAACCGGAAGTTGGGACCGGAGATCGAGAGGATCTCCGACATCCTGCAGATCGATCTCGAGCGACCGACACCCACCCAGGGCGTGCTCAGCCCCTCGGAGATCCTGGCCTCTTCCACCTACATGCTCCACCTGGCCAAGCACATGGCCGACGGCGAGTCGAACTACCGGATCGACGACCAGGACCACTTCGCCAACCGGCGGATCCGCTCGGTGGGCGAGCTCATCCAGAACCAGGTCCGTGTGGGACTGTCCCGTATGGAGCGGGTGGTGCGTGAGCGCATGACCACCCAGGACGTCGAGGCGATCACCCCGCAGACCCTGATCAACATCCGACCGGTGGTCGCCGCGGTCAAGGAGTTCTTCGGGACCAGCCAGCTGAGCCAGTTCATGGACCAGAACAACCCCCTGTCCGGCCTGGCCCACAAGCGGCGCCTGTCGGCCCTCGGGCCCGGCGGCCTGTCCCGTGAGCGGGCCGGCTTCGAGGTCCGTGACGTGCACACGTCCCACTACGGCCGCATGTGCCCGATCGAGACCCCCGAGGGTCCCAACATCGGCCTGATCGGCTCGCTCGCCACCTACGCCAGGGTCAACGAGTACGGCTTCATCGAGACCCCCTACCGCAAGGTGGTCGACGGCCAGGTGACCAAGGAGATCACCTACCTGG
>CAZNLF010000426.1:0-1614 GCA_964573595.1 uncultured Acidimicrobiaceae bacterium
TGCGCTCCCTCATGATCGGTTCGATCATCGCCGTGGCGCTCGCCGTCTTCCTGTTCGTCGGCCTGGGACACCGGTCGGGGTCCGGTGCCGGTTCCTCGGGTCCGGTGGTCGGCATCGGCGACCCGGCGCCGAGCTTTTCTCTGCCGTCCCTCACCGGCGGCTCGCCGGTCGTGCTCGACGCCCTGGGCAAGGACCGGCATCACCCGGTGGTCCTCAACTTCTTCGCCTCGTGGTGCGTGCCGTGCCAGGAGGAGACACCGCTGCTCGCCCGGACCGCCGATGCCGAGCAGGCCAAGGGCTCGAACGTGCAGTTCATCGGGGTCGACACCCTCGACCCCAGATCGAGTGCCCTCCCGTTCATCGAGAAGTCGGGGATCACCTACCCGGTCGGCTCCGACGGTGGCCAGGTGAGCAGTGGCCTCTACGCGATCGACGGCGATCCCCAGACCTTCTTCCTCAACGCGGCGGGCACCGTGGTCGGGCACGTGCGGGGCCCGCTCACCCAGGGGGAGCTCCAGCAGTGGCTGCACCGCATCGGCGGGTCTGCGGCCTGAGCCGAAACGGCAACGGCCGGCAACCGCCCGTACCTGTCGGGACCGACCGTGACCGTTCGCCGCTCTCCGCTCGGCGCTCGGCGCTCGGCCGTAGCCCCGGCACCGGCAGCCGGAAGCGCTCATTCCCAGCGGAAGGTGAGGCCGGCTACGACCGGGGCGGCCACCGCCCAGGCCACGAGCACGACCCAGTCCCGGGCGGTCACCGCCGTGCCATGGCCCAGTGTGCCGTGCAACGCGTCGGCCAGAGCGGAGGCCGGCAGCACCTTGGCGACGTCGGCGAGCCAGGTGGGCAGCTTCCCGAGGGGGATGAGCATGCCGCCGAGGAGCAGGAGGACCACGAACAGCCCGTTGACGACGGCCAGGTTCACCAGCGGCTTGAGCGTCCCGGCCAGCAGGAGCCCGACGCCACCGAAGGCGACCGTGCCCAGCACCATGGCGACGATGGCCGACCCGACGAGGGCTCCCGCTCCGCCCCCGGGGTTCCACCCCAACCCGTAGCCGACGGCGACCAGTACCGCCGCCTGGACGAGCTCGACGGCGATGATGGCCACGATCTTGGCCGTCAGCAGGCGCGGCCGGCCGAGGGGCGTGGACCCCAACCGCTTGAGCACGCCGTAGCCCCGCTCGAATCCGGTGCCGATGCCGAGCGCGGTCATGGCGGTCGACATGATGGCGAGCGCCAGGATGCCGGGGACGAGGAAGTCGACCGGATGCTTGGTCCCGGTGGGGAGGACGTGCACCGCAGAGAAGAAGAGCAGGAACACGACCGGGATCCCGAGGGTGAGGAAGACCGACTCCCCGTTGGTGAACAGCATGGTCAACTCGGCCCTGACCTGGGCGCTGAGTGGCCTCACCGGTCGGTGTCCGGCGAGGACCGCGAGAACCTCGACGACGCTCCTCGCCCGGCCCTGCGTTCCCTCCTGCGCCCTCCCCCCTGCGAGCCTCCCCCTCCGACCTCGGCGCCTTCCGGGCCCGTGCCCTCGGACTCCGGCCCGGTCCCCCGCGCCCCGGTGATGGCCAGGTAGGCCTCCTCCAGGGACTGCCCGGTGCGGAGATCGCC
>CAZNLF010000427.1:0-1613 GCA_964573595.1 uncultured Acidimicrobiaceae bacterium
CGCCACACCTCGGTGATCGCCCCGGTGGCCGACGGGTGCATCGCCGGGTTCGGTGGTCTCGGCTACCCACTGGCCGTGTTGGCGGTCGACCGATTGCTCGACGCCCGGGCGGAGGGTCGACCGGGATGAGTGACCCGACAGAGGCCACCGCCCCCGCCGAGGCGATCGCCCCGCTCGACGTCTCGGGGCGCCTCGACCTGCTGCGCCCGCTCTTCGGGACGGCCGGACCCGACGAGGAGCCGGTGGACGCCCTGTTGGTCACCGCGCCGGCGAACATCCGGTGGCTCAGTGGGTTCACCGGCTCGTCCGGACTGCTCCTGGTGACCCGGGACCGGGCCGTGCTGACCACGGACGGCCGGTACCGGACCCAGTCGGCCGAGCAGCTCGCCGCCGCCGGGGTGGGATCCGACGTCGACGTGTCCATCGGCGGGGTGCAGGTGCAGCGCGACGCCCTCGCCGCCGCCGCCGGGGTCGCCGGCCGGGTGGGCCTGGAGGCGGACCACGTGACCTGGTCCGCGCAGCGGTCCTGGGACGAGCTCCTTGACGGGACCGAGGTCGTCCCCACCCGGGGCCTCGTCGAGCGACTCCGGAGCGTGAAGTCGGCGGCCGAGGTGCTGAGGATGGCGCGGGCGGCCGACATCGCCGACCGGGCGCTCGGTTCAGTGCTCCCGCTGCTCGAGGCCGTGGCAGCCGGCCGGGGCGGCGAGCTCACCGAGGCCGGATTCGCCGCGGCCCTGGACCACGCCATGCGCCTCCGGGGCGCCGAGGAACCGGCGTTCGAGACGATCGTCGCCTCCGGCGAGAACTCGGCCAAGCCCCATGCCCGGCCCGGCCCGCGCCGCATCCGGCCCGGCGATCCGGTGGTGGTCGACTTCGGCGCGGTGTTCGACGGGTACCGCTCGGACATGACGAGGACCTTCTGTGTCGGCGGCGCGCCGAGTGGCGAGCTGGCCCAGGTGTTCGACGTCGTGGCCGAGGCCCAGCGCACCGGGGTGGGCGTCGTGGCCCCCGGCCGCCTGACCGGGGACGTCGACGCGGCCTGTCGGGAGGTGATCGCCGCCGCCGGCTGGGCCGACCGGTTCGAGCACGGGACCGGCCACGGTGTCGGCCTCGACATCCACGAGGGGCCGTCGGTGGGGCCCGGGTCTACTGCTATTCTCGAACCCGGCACCGTGGTCACCGTGGAGCCCGGCGTGTACCTGCCCGGGACCGGAGGGGTGCGCATCGAGGACACCCTTGTGGTGACCGAAGGCGGTAGTCGCCCACTCACCCGTTTCCCGAAGGAAGTCGCCGTCTGATGGCCGTCAGCACCAACGATCTGCGCAATGGCATGACCCTCGACCTCCCCGAGGGTCTGTTCGCGGTGGTCGAGTTCCAGCACGTCAAGCCGGGCAAGGGCGGCGCCTTCGTGCGGACCAAGCTGAAGAACCAGCGCACCGGTGCGGTGATCGAGCGGACCTACCGGGCCGACGAGAAGCTCGAGCAGGCCATCATCGACAAGCGGGAGATGCAGTTCCTGTACCGGGACGGGGGCGAGTACATCTTCATGGACACGACCTCCTACGAGCAGCTCCAGGTGGACACCAGCCTCCTCGGGGACGCCGCCAACTATC
>CAZNLF010000428.1:0-1600 GCA_964573595.1 uncultured Acidimicrobiaceae bacterium
GCGGGCGTTGGTGTTGCCGGTGACCTCGGCCACCTTCTTCGCCAAGGAGTTGGCCACCGCCTTCGCGATCAGCGTCTTCCCGCATCCCGGGGGGCCGTACAGCAGGATCCCCTTCGGGGCGGGGAGCTTGTGCTCCAGGTAGAGCTCGCGGTAGAGGTACGGCAGCTCGACGGCGTCGGTGATCGCCTCGATCTGGTCGTCGAGGCCGCCCACGTCCGAGTACGTGACGTCGGGGACCTCCTCGAGCACCAGTTCCTCGACCTCGGGCCGGGCCAGCTTCTCGATGAGGAGACCGGTCCGCGACTCCATGAGGACGGTGTCGCCGGCCCTCAGCTTCACGCCGATCAGGCTGTCGGAGAGCTCCGCGACCCGCTCCTCGTCCGCCCGGCCGAACACCAGGGCCCGTTTGCCGTCGTCGAGGACCTCCTTCAGCACCACCACCTCGCCCGATCCCTCGCCCTCGCGGGCCAGGATCACGTTGAGCGACTCGTTGAGCACCACCTCGTTGCCCCGGCGGAGCTCGTCGTCCTCGATGTCGGGGTGCAGGGACACCCTCATCTTGCGACCGCCGGAGAACACGTCGACCGTGCCGTCGTCGTTGGTCCCGAGGAACGTCCCGTAGGCGGACGGGGGCTGCGTGAGCTTCTCCACCTCCTCACGCAGGTTGGCGACGTGCTCCTTGGCCGTCTGCAGGGTGAAGGTCAGCTTCTCGTTCTGGGAGATGGCCTGGGCCAGTTGGCCCTTGGTCTCGAGCAGCTTCTCCTCGAGCGTCTGGACACGACGGGGGCTCTCCTGCAGCCGGCGGCGGAGGAGGGTCACCTCCTCCTCGGCGGCGCGGGCCCGCAGCATCAGGGACTCGAGATCGTCATGGTCCGTGGACTGTGTCGGCCGGTGGCCGTCACCCACGTCATCGGAATCAACCGTCGGAATCACCTCGCTCCGCGCTCACCCTATGCGGCGACCCTACACCGGCACCCCTCGTCACAATGCACACCCGCACCCCGTTCCCGGCGGCCCGGCGGGGGCTCCGGCCGTGGGCCGGCGGTGCGCCGGGCTGGCGGTGCGCCGTAGCGGGCCGGCACGGCGCCGCCGACGGCTCACGGCCCGGTGGCGGGGTTGCCGGCGCCTCCGCCGAGGCCCTTCTGACGGACCGTCAGACATGCTGGGCACACTTCCGGATACGATGGTGGGGCTGTCTCGCGTCCTGCGGCCCGAACGCAGACGGTCATGGGACACAGGATCAAATGCCCGAGCTGAGTTCGGTCGATCGGTCGGGCAAGCCGGTCGCCAGAGGACACGTAGGAGAGAAGTAACTGATGAAGGTCTGGATCGACCAGGATCTGTGCACGGGAGACGGCCTCTGTGAGGAGATCGCGCCCGCCGTGTTCACCTTGCTCGACGACGGCCTGGCCTACGTCAAGGACGGCACGGACGTGAAGAGCGAGCCCGGCGGGTCCGCCGGCATGGCCGCGGTACCGGCCGATCTCGAGGACGCAGTCGTCGAGGCGTCCGAGGAGTGCCCCGGCGAGTGCATCTTCATCGAGCAGAGCTGAGCCACCCGCCCGGAGGGCTCCCCTGACCCTCGCACGCCCTGACCCTC
>CAZNLF010000429.1:0-1596 GCA_964573595.1 uncultured Acidimicrobiaceae bacterium
GTGGCGTCCCCGGGTCCGCGCTTGTCGAGGCGGATGGTCACCGGCTCGTCGCTGTACACCCGGAACAGGAGGTCCTTCAGGTTCAAGATGAGGTCGGTGACGTCCTCTTTCACCCCGGGCAGGGTGGTGAACTCGTGGAGGGCGTCGTCGAACCGGACCTGGGTGATGGATGCACCCGGGATGGAGGACAACAGGGTGCGCCGCAGCGAATTGCCCAGGGTGTGCCCGAAGCCCGGGTCGAGCGGTCCTACGGCAAACCTCTGGCGGTTGTCCTCTTCTTCACCGATGGCTTCGACGGTGGGTCGCTGGATGATGAGCATGCTGATCGTGGCTCCTCGGCAGTGTGATGCGCAGTGTCGGTATGGGTCGGTCGGGGTCTGCTGGTGGTGGGTCTTCGGTGGTGGTGGGTCTGCTGGTGGTGGGACTTCGGCGGTGCGGTGCTGGTCGGGGGTTGGATCCGGAGGTGGCTACTTGGAGTAGAGCTCGACGATGAGCTGCTCCTGGACGGGCTCGTCGATGTGCTCGCGCAAGGGCAGGGAGAACACCCTGACCTCGAACCGGTCGCCGACCGTCTCCAACCACGGCGGCAACTGGCGGTCGAGCGTGTCCATGTTGCGCCGCACGTGGAAGAGCTCGCGGGACGAGGGCTTGAGGGCGATGACGTCGCCCTGGCGCACCCGGTAGCTCGGGATGGTGACCCGCTTGCCGTTGACCAGCACGTGGCCGTGGCGCACGAACTGGCGGGCCTGGGAGCGGCTGGCGCCCCACCCGGCCCGGAAGGCCACGTTGTCGAGCCGGAGCTCGAGCATGACCAGCAGGTTCTCGCCGGTGATGCCCGGGGCCCGGCTGGCCTCGACGTAGAGGTTGTGGAACTGACGCTCGAGGAGGCCGTAGATACGGCGTGCCTTCTGCTTCTCGCGCAGCTGGCCGAGGTACTCCGACCCCTGACGCATGCGGTCGCGGCCGTGCTCACCCGGCGGGTAGGCGCGACTGTGACGGTCGGTGACCGCCTCGGAGACGGGGCACTTCATCGAGTAGCAGCGCTCCCCCTTGAGGAAGAGCTTGGTGCGCTCCCGGCGGCAGAGCCGGCAGACGGGTCCGGTGTAACGAGCCATGGTGGTCCTTGGTTCCCTTCGTTCCCGTCCCTACACCCGCCGCCGCTTCTTGGGGCGGCAGCCGTTGTGCGGGATGGGGGTGACGTCTTTGATGCCGGCGACCTCGATGCCGGCGGCGGCGAGTGAGCGGATGGCGGTCTCGCGGCCCGAGCCCGGTCCGCGGACCAGCACGTCGACGCGGCGCACGCCGTGCTCCATGGCCCGCTTGGCGCACTGCTCGGCGGCCAGCTGGGCGGCGAACGGGGTGGACTTGCGGGAGCCCTTGAACCCGACGTTGCCGGCCGAGGCCCAGGCGAGGACGTTGCCCTCGGGGTCGGCGATCGAGATGATCGTGTTGTTGAACGAGCTCTTGATGTGGGCGACGCCGAACGTGATGTTCTTCCGCTCGCGCTTGCGGGGCCGACGGGCGGCCCCCGGCTTGGTTGCCTTGGCCATTACTTGCGCACCTTCTTCTTTCCGGCGACGGTCTTCTTCGGACCCT
>CAZNLF010000430.1:0-1592 GCA_964573595.1 uncultured Acidimicrobiaceae bacterium
GCCTGCATCGAAGAGGTCGACCTGGGCTGGTGGACGTTACCGAAGGGGTCGGTGGGATCCAGCCTCGCCAAGTTCAAGGGGATCTCGGGCGGCGAGTCCAAGATCGAGGTACACCTCGAATGGCAGATGGCCCCAAGGACAGAACCGCGGTGGGATGTTCAGGGCTGCTACATCACCACCATCGAGGGCGATCCCACGATCGTCAACCGCCACATGATCTTCCCCGCCGCCGGATTGCCGCACGGGGCATGGACGCCGGAGTATTTCGCATCAGTAGGCATGACGATCACCGGAATGCCCGCACTGAATGCCATCCGGTCCGTGCATGAGGCGAAGCCAGGCCTGATGACGAGTGCGGACCTTCCGCTCCGCGCCTTCGCCGGCCGATTCTCCGACGCGACGCCTGGCCACGCGCCGTCAGGCAGCTAGCGCCATGGATTCCCGCTACCCGTTCCCCGCGTCGCCCAACGGCTGGTTCAGCGTCGGCGCCGGAGCCGAGCTCGCACCAGGCGACGTGCGGCCGGTGACGTACCTCGGCCGTGATCTCGTCCTCTTCCGGGGAGAGGACGGGATCGCTCGGGTCTTCGATGCCTACTGCCCCCATCTGGGAGCCAACCTGGGTGTTGGAGGTCGCGTGTGTGGGAACGGAATCGCCTGTCCGTTCCATGGGTGGCGGTTCGGTGGCGAAGGCCAGCTCGTCGAGGTTCCGGGACTGGACCGCCGACCGAGAGCCAGTGTCCATGCGTGGACGGTATGTGAACGCAACGGCCGCATCTTTGTCTGGCACCACGCCGACGACCTCCCACCCACCTACGGGGTGATCGGCTACCGACCGAACGAGTCGAACTGGACGCCTTGGAGATCCAACTCCTACCGGGTGCGCGTGCACGTCCAGGACCTGACCGAGAACATCATCGACCGGTCCCACTTCTCATCGGTCCACGACATGGCGCCTCCCGAAAGCAATCACTTCGATGTGCGGTTCGAAGGCAGCTCCATGGTCGTCGAGCAGAGCCTCAAAGTCACCGCCGTGGACGTGGCCGGGTACGAGATCCAGACGACGTCCACCACGTGCGGACCCGGGATCGTGGCGGTCGAGGTCAGCCAGGAGCCGATCGAGATGCTGACCTACATCACACAGACACCCGTCGACGAGGAGCTCACGGAGGTGAACCTCTGCTTTTCGATGAAGGCATTGGCGGACGAGCACGCCACCCGGTCGATCAGTGAGCTCAACGACCGGATCACCAATGAACAGTTCACTCAGGATGTGCCGATCTGGGAGAACAAGATCTACCGAGAGCGCCCGATGCTCACCAAGAACGACGGCCCGGTGGCGCAGTACCGCCGATGGTTTCGCCAGTTCTACTCTGACCCAGGCTGACGGGCTGCCCCGGGAGCGCAGCACAGGGGGACGGGCGTCCCGCCCACCAACGTTCCGGGGAAGTCAGACTCGGGAAGTGCCGTCGAGACGCTCGTCAGGCCTGAGTCTTGTAGGTGGCCTCCGCCGCGTGGACGTCGGTGACCAGGTTCCCGAGCGCCAGGTTGATGTCCTGGAAGTGGTAACCCCATGTCGTCCCGGCGATCTCGTT
>CAZNLF010000431.1:0-1576 GCA_964573595.1 uncultured Acidimicrobiaceae bacterium
ATTGAGGGCCATGGCGACCAGGTGGTAGTGGCCCACCACCATCGGCACTTCGATGAGCTGCTCGGTGTCGTACCGCTGGGCCAGGTCTGCCCAGGTGGGATCAGAGATCGTCGAGGTCGCATGCAGTTCGTCGGCAGCTCGCAGGAGTGTCGCATCGAACGGCGACCATCCGTCGTCGGTCCGATCGAGCGCGACTCGTCCGACCTCTTCGGAAGTGAGGCCGCAGTCGAGGGCGATCCGGGCGTGCTGGGCCCACTCGTACTCTGCTCCGCAGTTCCAACCGGTCCGCAGGATCAAGAGCTCCCGGTCCCGGGCCGGCAGCTTGCCGGCGAGCAGCTTCCCGCCGAACGGGAGCCACCGTCGGTAGAGGCCCGGCGCCCGGACCAACGTGGCGAAGATGTTGGCGTCAGGTCCGGTCCCGACGTGTACCTGGTCGAGTAGTTCACGGATCTGGCCCGTACGCTCTGCCGGCGGGACGGGCGGTATCCGCAGCGGCCTCCGAGGATCTGCCATCGTGCCTCCACGGTCGACTCGATAGGTCGCCTGCATCATAGGAGCGCTCGCTGGGCATCCGTTGCCCTCCCGCTCGTTCCTCCCCCTCGCCTCGGTCGTCGCCGATCGGGATCGGGTGCTGACCGCTCCCGAGGGCTGAAGGCCTTCGTCCCGTGCGGTCGGACGCACGCCTGCTCAGCCGGGCCGGTTGCCAGCGTCGGCACCCGTTGCAGTCACGGTGACGGGTGGATCGTGGCAGCAGGCCCGGCCAGTTGGGGTTGCCCATTGCGCCTACACCGACTGGAGCACCCAGATGCGGGCGGTGCAGGGTTCGCTCAACGGCCACCCCAGACCTTCTTCCATGAGGACCGCCCCCCGTTGTCGCCCCCCGTCGGTCCGAGTCGTGTCGGAGCCGCCTGCGAGATCGACGGCGACGACCTGGTAGGTCCGGTCCGGATGGAGGCCACCCGGACGCAGTGGTCCGGGGTCGCCCGTGCGCGTGGTGAGCTGGAAGGCGAAGACGACCGCCTGATCGCCGTCGGCGGACACGTAGGCGAGCGCGGCGCTCGCACCCGGATGGACCAACCGCCACACGTCCCCTTGTTGGACGAGTGGTCGGATCTGGCGGTACAGCTCCACCGCGCGGCGGCAGACGGTCCGCTCGTCGTCGGTGAGACCCGCGAAGTCGAGGTCGAAGCCAAACCGTGCACTCATGGCCACGGCGCACCCGAAGGCGATCGGCCGATCGCCTTCCCGGGTCACGTGGGCGGCGACCACGTTGGCAGGCAGGAATTGTGACGCGGCCCACTGCATCCGCACCCTGTCGACAGGATCGGTGTTGTCCGAGAGCCACACCTCGTGGAACCAGCGCAGTGACCCGAGGTCCACCCGTCCGCCGCCCGAAGCGCACAGCATGAGGGTCTGCTCGGGGTGGCGCTCGGCCACGGTCTCCATCAGGCGCCAGGTGGCCCGGGTGTGGTCGACCCAGAAATTGGCCTGCCGGTCGGCCCCGAGGGTCGGGGACCCGGGATCGGTCAGGGGGCGGTTGGCGTCCCACTTGAGGTAGCTGATGCCCGGGTTCTCC
>CAZNLF010000432.1:0-1570 GCA_964573595.1 uncultured Acidimicrobiaceae bacterium
TCGTTGAAGTTGCTGGCGTAGAGCTGGTTCCACGAGCCCGGACCTTGCGCGTTGGACGAGAAGATCCCGTACTGGGCGGCGGAGGCCTCCTGTTGGTCCGCAGTGCCCTGGCTGCTGAAGAAGGTGGACGTGGCCGTCAGGTAGCTTCCCGAATACCCCTTGAGACCGATCTTCCCGCTGTCCGCCCCCCCGTTCCACCAGATCTCGTTGCCCGAGTCGCCCGTGCCGGCCAGGAAGTTGCAGGCCGTGAGGTTCTGCACGGAGACGTCGTCGGCCTTCCACACCAAGATGCCGTTGCGCCCGACGGTCTGGCCGTTGCTGCCCATGGCTCCGTAGTCCTGGGCGCCCGGATCCGCGCTGCACGATCCCGACGAGCCGGACTTCGTGCCGTCGACGATCACCGTCGACCGGTCCATGCCCCGGAGGTGGAGCCCCGAGGTGGTGATCATCACCCCACCCATGTCGCCGTGGGCCGGATCGGTGGGGACCCCGGACCCGTCGGCGTCTTCGTGGTAGTCGCCCGGGGCGACCAGGATCCAGTCGCCCGACTTGGCCGCGTCCACTGCCGACTGAATGGTCTTGTACCCGCCGGCATGGCCGTCGAACGTACCCACCAACAGCACGGCACCATTGGACGCCGTGGCCGCGGTCGACGAGGACGACGAGGACGACGAACCACAGGCGCTCAGGGCCCCACCGCCGAGTGCGACGGCGGCGGCGAGGACCGTGACAGCCCGCCAGCCGCCCGTCGGTCGGCGCCGGAGCGGCCGACCCTCACGCGAGCCCTCAGGCGCGGCATTGCGACTTCGTCCGTCATCCATCGGGACTCCCCCTGTCACGCCCAACCGATGTGCACGAGTTCGGCGTCACGCCGATGGTAGCGGCGTCCGGCACCGCCCGAGGACCGTCGGCGCCCGTCCCGCCACACCGGGCCCGGGGGGAACTTCCGCCTGGTCGGCTACCATGCAGGGGTCGGTGTCCACGGCGACCGCATGCGAGCTCGTCGGTCATGCCCGCACTCGGCGGCACCGGCGGGCAGCCGAGTGCCTACGATCCCCCGCCCACCGAGGTGGCCGGGCCCAGCGAAGGAGTCCCCATGACCAGTGAGCAGCGTCGTCCCGACTTCAAGGTGGCTGACCTCTCCCTCGCCGAATTCGGACGCAAGGAGATCGAGCTCGCCGAGCACGAGATGCCGGGCCTCATGGCCATGCGCTCCGAGCACGCCTCGGAGCAGCCGCTGCAGGGCGCCCGCATCACCGGCTCGCTCCACATGACCATCCAGACGGCCGTGCTGATCGAGACGCTGACCGCGCTCGGCGCCGAGGTGCGCTGGGCCAGCTGCAACATCTTCTCCACCCAGGACCATGCCGCCGCCGCCGTGGCGGTGGGCCCGCACGGCACCGCGGAGGATCCCCGCGGGGTCCCCGTCTTCGCCTGGAAGGGCGAGTCGCTCGGGGAGTACTGGTGGTGCACCGAAAAGGCGCTGCTCTGGCCGGGAGAGGGCCCGACGATGATCCTCGACGACGGCGGGGATGCCACGCTGCTCGTGCACAAGGGCGTCGAGTTCGAG
>CAZNLF010000433.1:0-1564 GCA_964573595.1 uncultured Acidimicrobiaceae bacterium
ACGATCTCCTCGCCGATCCGGGACAGATGGACACCCACCAGGGCCAGGTCGAACAGGGCCTCGGCCACGAAATCCCGGTCGGACACGGCGTCAAGGGAGTTCTCGAAGCGGGAGGCGAAGCCCAGGTCCGCGGCCACCCCGTCGGGGTCGAGGGGCAGCGACGAGCCGGCGAGCGCCCCCGCACCGAGGGGCGACACGTCCAGGCGCTCCACCGTGGCGAGCAGACGGTCGACGTCACGGGACAGGGCCCACCCGTGGGCGAGGAGGTGGTGGGCGAGGAGGACGGGCTGGGCCCGCTGGAGGTGCGTGTACCCGGGCAGGTAGGTGTCCCCGGACTCCCGCGCCCGGGTGAGCAGCACGTCCTGGAAGCCGAGGATCTCGGTGGCCACGGCGACCAGCTCGCGCTTGGCGTAGAGGCGGAGGTCGGTGGCGATCTGGTCGTTGCGGCTCCGGCCGGTGTGGAGCTTCGCGCCCACGTCGCCGGCGATTTCGGTGACCCTGCGCTCCACGGCGGTGTGGATGTCCTCGTCGCCCGGGGCGAAGGTGAATCCACCGGCGGCCAGCTCGGTACCCACCTGGTCCAACGCCGCCAGCAGCTCGGCCACCTCGGCATCGTCGAGCAGCCCGGCCCGGCCGAGACCCCGGACGTGGGCCCGCGACCCGGTGAGATCGTCGGCGGCCAGCCGCCGGTCGTAGTGCAGGCTGGTCGAGTAGTCCATGACCACGTCGGCGGTGCCACCCCCGAGGCGGCCGTGCCACAGGGTCACGAGGCCGGGCCTCCGACAACGGTCCCGCCCGGATCCGGCGATCCCGCGGCCGGGCCGCCGGCACCCCGGCCCTCCTGGACGGACGACCAGGTGGCCACCCCGAGGCCCCACAGCCGGACGAACCCGGCGGCATCCTCGTGGTGGAAGGTGTCGGTCGCGTCGTAGGTGGCCAGGCCGTGGTCGTACAGGCTGACCGGGCTGCGCCGACCGACCACCCAGCACCGGCCCGAGTCGAGGCGGAGCCGCACCTCGCCGGTCACGTGGCGCTGAGACTCGAGGAAGAAGGCGTCGAGCGCCTGCTTGAGCGGCGAGAACCACAGCCCGTCGTAGACGAGCTCCGACCACCGGGGCTCGAGCCGCAGCTTCTCGTGGTGGAGGTCCCGCTCGAGCGTCAGGTCCTCGAGGTCGGCGTGGGCCAGCAGCAGCGCCAGCGCCCCGGGACACTCGTAGGCCTCTCGGCTCTTGATGCCGACCCGGCGGTTCTCCACCATGTCGAGCCGGCCGTACCCGTAGGAGCCGACCACCCGGTTCAGCTCGGCGATCAGGGGCTCGGGCGACAGGGCGCGGCCGTCGATCGACACCGGGACACCGGACTCGAAGCCGATGACCACCTCGGTCGGCTCGGTGGCCGTCGGCCGGGTCATCGTGTAGACGTCCTCGGGCGGCCGGTTCCACGGGTCCTCGATGATCCCGCACTCGATGGCCCGGCCCCACAGGTTCGCGTCGATCGAATAGGGCTTCTCCTTGGTGACCGAGAGGGGGATGTCCCACTTGGCGGCGTACTCGATGGAGTCGTC
>CAZNLF010000434.1:0-1561 GCA_964573595.1 uncultured Acidimicrobiaceae bacterium
GAGATCATGCCCGGCGTCTTCGCCCAGATCGGCATGGAGTACGGCCACAAGTACGGCGGCACCAGCTTCGAGCTGTTCGCGCGGATCAGCGAGAAGAACCACTCCCACTCGACCCTCAATCCCAAGGCGGCCTACTCGAAGAAGATGACGCTCGAGCAGATCATGGGGGACGTGATGATCGCGTACCCCAACACGCGGCCGATGTGCTCGGCCAACTGCGACGGCGCGGCGGCCGCCGTGGTGGTGAGCGGCGCGAAGCTGAAGACGCTCTCGCTGGACCAGCAGAAGCGGGCCGTCAAGATCTCCGCCTCGGTGCTGACCACCGACCCCTGGGAGGAGTCGTGCCAGATCCTCCCCGATGTCAACACCCTGACCAGGAACGCCGCCACCCAGGCGTACGAGCAGGCCGGCGTGGGACCGGGTGATCTCGACCTGGTCGAACTGCACGACTGCTTCGCCACGGCCGAACTGGTCCACTACGACAACCTGATGCTCTGCGAGGTCGGCGGGGCGGTCGACTTCTTCAACTCCGGGGCGACCTGGCGCGACGGGAGCACGCCGGTGAACGTGTCTGGCGGCCTCGAGTCGAAGGGTCACCCCATCGCCGCAACCGGCATCGCCAACGTATGGGAGGTGGCGACCCACCTGCGGGGCGAGGCGGGCAACCGCCAGATCGAAGGGGCCAGGGTCGGCCTGGCCCACGTGATCGGGCTCGGGTCCGCTTGCGGCGTCCACATCCTCGAACGGGCGGCCTGACCGCACGCCCCGGGCGGAGACGGCGCGCCATGGTCAGCACCCGAGCAGCGGCGACCGGAGGTGGGACATGCGACCCTCCCCGGCGACGACCGGCATGAACGTCGGGTACGCCCTCGACCCCCCGGTGCAGAGCGTGCCGGAACGGGTGGCGCTGTTCGTCGACGGGCAGGAGACCACCTATCGCCGGCTCGACTCGCTCATCGGGCACGCAGCTGCCGCCCTGACGGCCGCCGGGGTCGGGCCCGGCGACCGGGTCGCGCTGGTCAACCTGAGCAGTGTCCTGTCGGTGGCGACCATCTTCGCTGCAGCCCGGATAGGGGCGGCCACCGCCCAGATGAACGCCTACCTGACCCCCGGTGAGCTCGGGCTGCTGGCAGAGGAGGTCGGGGCGCGGGTCGGCGTGGCCGGTGAGCGCTACGCCGCCGGCCTCGGTTCGGTGGTCGAGGGCCCGGTCCTGGTCGAGGCGGACGTGTTCGGCGACGCGGCCCACGGCGACACGACCGGGGGCGGGGCGACCGGCGATCGGGCGACGACGACCGGGGGCGGGGCGACCGGCGATCGGGCGACGACGACCGGGGGCGAGGACACCGCCCTCGTCCTGTTCACCAGTGGCACGACCGGCCTGCCGAAGCCCATCGCCATCAGCCATGCGGTGATCGCCGACCGCCTCGCCTTCTACGCCAAGCCCATCGACCCGTCGGTGCCCCAGGTGGTGGACATGATGTCCGCCCCCATCTTCCACATCGCCGGCACCCTCGGCCTGTTCATCTCCTTGCACCAGGGCAAGCAGATGGTCATGATGCCC
>CAZNLF010000435.1:0-1547 GCA_964573595.1 uncultured Acidimicrobiaceae bacterium
TGACCCGCCGGTGCCGGCGGATCACTTTGCACTTTTCACACATCGGCTTGACGCTCGGTCGAACCTTCACGTTCTCGTCCTCGTCCTCTACTGCGCAGTGTCCTCTACTGCCAAGTCTCGTACTGCCCACCGCGTGGTGGAGGCCCTGCGCTGCCAAGCGTGGCCGGGCCGCCCCGATGCGGTCCCCTACTTGTAGCGGTAGGTGATCCGCCCCCGTGCCAGGTCGTAGGGCGTGATCTCCACCTGCACCTTGTCCCCCGGGAGGATGCGGATCCGGTGCATCCTCATCTTTCCCGAGCTGTGGGCCAGCACCTTGTGGCCGTTCTCCAGCTCGACACGGAACATGGCGTTCGGCAGCGGCTCCACAACCGTCCCCTCCAGCACGATGGCATCTTCCTTGGGCTTGGGCAGGTGAATCTCCTCGAATAGTTCAGTCGTTCTGGTCCGCACGGCCCGGAGGCCGGCATGCGCTTCGAACCACGGTCCCGTCGTTCGTCCGCACCACATCCGGCGCACACCTGAAGAGGCGCAACCGTCAGCGGGATCGGCACGCCACCAAACAGCCGTGGCCAGCCGAACGAGTAGTTTAGCCCTTCGGCGCCAAATTGCCAGTCCGACCGCAGAATTAGGCGCCACCACCCGGTCAGAGGACCGTGAACACCTCCGGACCGTCGTCGGTGACGGCGATGGTGTGCTCGAAATGGGCGGACAGCCGCCCGTCGGCGGTGACCACGCTCCACCCGTCCTCGAGCTGGACGGTCCCCGCCTCACCGGCATTCACCATCGGCTCCACGGCGAAGACCATGCCCGTCTTGAGGGTGGGCCCCCCCGAGCCGGGCCAGTAGTTGGGGACCTGGGGCTCCTCGTGCATCGCCGTGCCGATGGCGTGGCCCACGTACTCCCGCACCACCGAGAACCCGGCCGCCTCGGCGACCTGCTGGACGGCCCGTCCGACTTCGTGGAGGCGGTTGCCCGGCCTCAGCTGGTCGATCCCGGCGTACAGGCTGTCCTCGGTGACCTCCATCAGCCGCGTGGCCTCCTTGCTCACCTCACCGACCCCGGCCGTGTAGGCGGCGTCGCCGTGGTAGCCCTCGACGATCGCCCCGCAGTCCACCGAGATGATGTCGCCCTCCTCGAGGATGACCGCCTCGGAGGGGATGCCGTGCACGATCATCGAGTTGGGCGAGGTGCAGACCACGGCGGGGAACCCGTGGTAGTTGAGGAAATTCGACCCGGCGCCCCGCTTCTCCAGCACCGCCCGGGCCGCCCGGTCGAGGTCGGCGGTCGAGACACCGGGCCGGATGACCGCCCGGGTCGCCTCGTGGATCTCGGCCACCACCCGACCGGCCCGGCGCATCTTGGCCAACTCTTCTGAATTGCGTCTCATCGGTGCCTGGGGTCGTCTCTTCGGGGTCGTCTCATGGGATGGGGATCGGGCATGGGGTGGGGTCGGGCCGCATCTGTCGGGGTGGTCGGGTCATGGTCGGGGCCGTCACGCGAAGCCGATGCCCCGGTTGCGCCGCTCCTCGATGACCTTGACCATTCTA
>CAZNLF010000436.1:0-1536 GCA_964573595.1 uncultured Acidimicrobiaceae bacterium
GGCTCGACCAGCCGGTCCTCGCTGTTGACCGAGTCGAAGGCGAACCGTCCCTTGTCGCACAGCCAGCCGTGGTTGACCGGGTCGGCATCGATGCCGAGGAGCCTGGTCACCCGGTTGGACGACGACTGCACCGCCACCCGGCAGCCCACCGAGCAGGTGGTGCACGTGGACTCGACCTGGTCGAGGTCCCAGGGCCTGGCCGCGAACCGGTACGGCGCGGCGGTCAGCGCCCCCACCGGGCAGATCTGCACGGTGTTGCCCGAGAAGTAGGAGGCGAAGGGGAGCTCGGGGAAGATGTTGACCTCGAGCTGCTCCCCCCGGCCGATGAAGTCGATCTGGGCCTCGCCGGCCACCTCGTCGGCGAAGCGGGTGCACCGGCTGCACTGGATGCAGCGCTCGCGGTCGAGCAGGACCAGCTCGGAGATGGGGATGGGCTTCTCGAAGTGGCGCTTCTCCTCGACGAAGCGGGACTCACCCGGCCCGTAGGCCAGCGTCTGGTCCTGCAGGGGGCACTCACCGCCCTTGTCGCACACCGGGCAGTCGAGCGGGTGGTTGATCAGGAGGAACTCGAGGACGCCGTCCTGGGCCTTCTTCAC
Source organism: uncultured Acidimicrobiaceae bacterium (assembly GCA_964573595.1). Classification (GTDB taxonomy): domain Bacteria; phylum Actinomycetota; class Acidimicrobiia; order Acidimicrobiales; family RAAP-2; genus Bog-756. The sequence goes on from CAZNLF010000436.1 coordinate 597, forward strand.
CTTGTCGGAGGTGGTGACCACCTCCGAGCCGTCCTGCACCTCCACGAAGCAGCTCGGCTGGAGTGTGGCGCCCCGGGGGCCGCTCACCTCCACCAGGCACATGCGGCACACCCCGACCGACTTCATGCGGGGGTGGTAGCAGAACCGCGGGATGAACGTGCCGGCCCGCTCGGCGGCGGCGATGACCATCTCGCCCCTGTCGGCGGTGACCTGGCGACCGTCGAGGGTGAAGGTGACCGTCTCGACGGCCGGCGACGAGGATTCGCTGTCGACGCTGACGTCGCCGCTCGCGTTCGCCCGAGTGGTGCTCCCCGTGGTCGCGTGGGTCGGTTCACTCATAGGGGCAACCTCCCTCCTTCACGTGCACGAGGAACTCGTCGCGGAACATCTCGATGGCCGAGCCGATGGACGACGGGATGGACGGGCCGAGCACGCAGATGGTGGTCTGCTGCGGCGGCCACGTGAGGCCGGGCGCGATGTTGTCACAGGCGTCGAGCAGCAGGTCGATGTCCTGCTCCCGGCCGTGGCCCGTCTCGATCCGCTCCATGATCTTCTCCAGCCAGCCCGCGCCCTCGCGGCAGGGCGTGCACTGGCCGCACGACTCACGCGAGAAGAATCTGGTGATCCTCCAGGCGGCCCGCACCGCGCAGGTGTGGTCGTCCATGACCACGATCGAGCCCGAGCCGAGCATCGACCCGGCGGCGGCCACCTCGTCCTGTCCCAGGGGGAGATCGATCTGGTCGGGTCCGAACCAGGGGGCCGAGACGCCGCCGGGGATGAACGCCTTCAGCCCGCGGCCGTGGGGGATGCCCCCACCGAGCACCGGGGCGTTGATCAGGTCGTTGAAGGTGGTCTTGACCATCTCCAGCTCGTAGACGCCGGGCTTGTTGACGTGCCCGGCCAGGGCGAAGAGCCGGGTCCCCGCAGAGCGGCCCTCGCC
>CAZNLF010000437.1:0-361 GCA_964573595.1 uncultured Acidimicrobiaceae bacterium
ACCTCGAAGTGGTAGCCCTCGTACTCGAGCCGCTTGAGCGAGTCGAGCACCGACGCCATGGCCTGCGAGTCGAGCGCCAGGCCGAGCTCGGCCGCCTTCATCGACAGGGTCGAGCGACCCGCCATCTCCGAGACGACGAACCGGGTGCCGTTCCCGACCAACTCGGGGGAGATGTGCTCGTAGGCGTCCGACCGTCGGGCGATGGCCGACGTGTGGAGGCCGGCCTTGTGGGCGAAGACCGAGGCGCCGACGAAGGGTTGCTGGGGGTTCGGGGCGATGTTCACCAGCTCGGCGATGTGATGGGAGACGGGCGTGAGCAGCTCCAGGCGATCGGACGGGATGGTGGACACCTCGAGCTTGA
>CAZNLF010000437.1:371-1503 GCA_964573595.1 uncultured Acidimicrobiaceae bacterium
GGTCGGGGATGGCCGCCGACAGATCGGTGTTGCCGGCGCGCTCCCCGTACCCGTTGACGCAGCCCTGTACGTGGGTGGCCCCGCCGCCCACGGCGGCGAGCGAGTTGGCCACCGCGCATCCGCTGTCGTTGTGGAAGTGCACCCCGAGCTGGGTCTCGTAGCGGGAGCGGACGAGGGCGACGATGCGCTCGACCTCGTAGGGCAGGGTGCCGCCGTTGGTGTCGCACAGCACGAGTGTCTCGGCTCCGGCCTCCTCGGCCGCCTGCAGGATGCGCAGGGAGAACTCCGGATTGGCCTTGTACCCGTCGAAGAAGTGCTCGGCGTCGAGGAAGACCCGCAGGTCGTTGTCCCGCAGGAACCCGACCGAGTCGGCCACCATGGCGACCGCCTCGTCGAGCGTCGTGCGCAAGGCGTCGACGACATGGACCTCCGAGGACTTGGCCACGATGCAGACCGCTTCGGTCTGGGCGGCGACCAGATGGCGCAGCGTCTCGTCGTCCGCCGCCCTGACCCCGGCCCGTCGCGTGGAGCCGAACGCCACCAGGGTGGCCCGGGCCAGCGAGAGCTCGGTCGGGGCGCGGGCGAAGAACTCCGCGTCCTTCGGGTTGGCCCCCGGCCAGCCTCCCTCGATGAAGGTCACCCCGAGGTGGTCGAGCTGCTCGGCGACGCGCAGCTTGTCGTCGACGGTGAGCGACAGGCCCTCCTGCTGGGAGCCGTCCCGCAGTGTGGTGTCGAAGACGTCGACGGCGTCGGGCAACGCCGGGAGATCGAAGTCGTGTCCGCCCCCCGGCGCCGCGTCCCCGCCCACGCCCCGGCCCCGGGCGTGGGCCCGTTGACCCGGTGTCGGCGTATGCGAGTGCGACGGACCGCTCCCATGGGAGTGGGAGTGGGAACGGGAATGGCCCGGGCCGGTCACACCACCATCGGCCCGGTCGTCGGCCAGCGTGGGCCCGTCATTCGACATAGTCGAGCCAGTCCTTGTACTGGTCCACCTCGCCCCGCACGGTGGCGAAATAGGTCTGCTGGAGCTTCTGGGTGATCGGGCCCGGCCGGCCGTCACCCACCTGCCGGTCGTCGATGGCGCGGATGGGCACGACCTCGGCGGCGGTGCCGGTGAGGAAGGCCTCGTCGG
>CAZNLF010000438.1:0-1503 GCA_964573595.1 uncultured Acidimicrobiaceae bacterium
CCGTCGCCGGCCTTCCCGGCCGAGGTCGGCGGCGAGGGCCGGGTTCTCGATCAGTGTTCGAAGGGCATCGGCCAGGGCCGTCGGTCGCGATGGCGCCACCAGATACCCGTCGACGCCGTGGCGCACCACCGTGCGCAGGGATCCGATGTCGGCCGTGACCACCGGAGTGCGGTTGGCCCACGCCTCCAATAAGACGGTCGGGAAAGCATCATTGCTGGTGGTCGGGTAGGCGATCAGAGCCACCGAGGTTTGGATGATCCGGTCCTTGGCCGAACCGGTGACAGTGCCCACGAAATCGACCCGGTCGGCCACCCCTAGTTCAGCGGCCGTCTTCTCGTAGAAGAGGCGCAGGTCACCGTCGCCCACCACCCGTAGTTTCGCTTCGGGGCACGAGGTCAGAGCTTCCAAGGTCACCTCGAGACCCTTCCAGCGGTGCTCCTTGTCCAGCCGGGCGATGAAGACGAATTGTCCGGGCGACGGTTCGGCGGCCGCGTCGCTCAAGGAGGATCGGGGGACGGCGTTCGTGAAGGTGACCAGTCGGCCCGGAACCCGGTCCCGTAGCGCTCCGTGCACGAAGTCGGACACGGCCAGGACGACATCGGCCCGACGGAGGGTGAAGCGCTCAAGGTATTCGTAGGCCTGCTCCACGATATCGAAGAGGGGACCGGCGTCCTTTTCCAGAGCGGCGGCATGGTAAGTGAGGAGAAAGGCTCTGTCCTGAGCCGCCCAGGCCGCCATGTCCGACAACAGCGGTACCGGCGTGTGAGCGTTCACGATATCGGGGTCCATCTGTCGGATGATGCGCCGCAGTTGCCACGGCCACAGGGGGCTGAACGGGGTGTACGAGTAGCGGGCCCACCATCCGAGTCGGAAAACCTGAAGGCCGTCCTCCCGGTGGCTGACGCAACGCATGCCCCGACCCCGGGTGGTGACGACCGAGACGTCCCACCGTCCCGTGGCCGTGAGGGCCAGGGCCAGATGGCGGGTGTACTGCTCGACGCCACCGACATGAGGCGGGAAATAGGGCGAGACGATGAGGAGTTTGCGGCGACCGGCCGTCGGGCGGATGATGGGGGTGGCCCGGCGGCGCACTTGTTCCGGTCGTCCGCCGGCGATGGCCTGTTCGAGAACGTCGGCCGTGCGCTGTCCCTGGACCTCGGAAGTCAACGAACGCTCCACCGTCTGGCGACCGGCGCGGCCCAGCGTGGTGGCCAGGACCGGGTCCTGGGTCAGTCGTTGCACGGCGGCGGCAATGTCCGGGACCCGTCCGGGCTCAACCAGAAGGCCGTTGACCTCATGGCGGATGACCGTCGGGATTCCGCCCACCCGGGAGGCGATGACCGGCGTCCCGCAGGCCAGCGCCTCCACAATCACGGTGGGGAAGCTGTCGAACCGACTGGGCACGACCAGGGCGGCGGCGTTCTGGTAAAAGGATTTCAACTCCTGGGGACCGGTCGGTCCGTGAAAGATGACCTGATCGGAAAGACCCAGTGCCTTGCTCTG